>NZ_JCACER010000097.1:0-17134 GCF_059502445.1 Kumtagia sp. | reverse complement strand
TGGCTTTCCACTATGCATGACTTTCCCCGGACAGCCCTGCCCTTGTGGGGAGGGGTTAGGGGTGGGGGTTATTCCTTATGCGATTGGCTTGTCCCAAAAAGGACAGCACAACCCGGCTCCCCGAAATCAGTGCCGGAAATGCCGAACTCCGGTGAACACCATGGCGATGCCGTGCCGGTCGGCGGCGGCGATCACCTCGTCGTCGCGCATCGAGCCGCCCGGCTGGATCACCGCGGTGGCGCCGGCCTCGACCGCCGCCAGCAGGCCGTCGGCGAAGGGGAAGAAGGCGTCGGAGGCGACGACCGAGCCCTTGGTCAGCGGCTCGGCTAGTCCGGCGGCCTCGGTCGCGTCCAGCGCCTTGCGCGCGGCGATGCGCGACGAATCGACCCGGCTCATCTGGCCGGCGCCGACACCCACCGTGGCGCCGTCCTTGGCATAGACGATGGCGTTGGATTTGACGTGCTTGGCGACGCGGAATGCGAAAGCGAGGTCGGAAAGCTCGGCTTCGCTCGGCGCGCGCCTGGTCACCACCCTGAGGTCGAGCGCGTCGACCACGGCGCTGTCGCGCGACTGCACCAGAAGCCCGCCGGCGACGGATTTCACCGTGACGCCGGCCGCGGCCGGGTCCGGCAGGCCGCCGGTCACCAGCAGGCGAAGATTCTTCTTGGCCGCGATGATGCGGACGGCCTCCTCGCTGGCTTCGGGCGCGATGATCACCTCGGTGAATATCTTGACGATCTCCTCGGCCGCCTCGGCGTCGAGCGCGCGGTTGACCGCGACGATGCCGCCGAAGGCCGACACCGGGTCGCAGGCCAGCGCCTTTGCGTAGGCCGCGGCGAGCGTCGCGCCGACGGCGACACCGCAGGGGTTGGCATGCTTGATGATGGCGACGGCGGCCGAGCGCGCCGGGTCGAACTCGCCGGCCAGCTCGAAGGCGGCGTCGGTGTCGTTGATGTTGTTGTAGGAGAGCTGCTTGCCCTGCAGTTGGCGCGCGGTGGCGACGCCGGGCCGCCGCTCGCCGGTGAGGTAGAAGCCCGCCGCCTGGTGCGGGTTCTCTCCGTAGCGCATGACGCTCTCCAGCCTGCCGCCGAAGGCCCGCCAGGTCGGATGCTCGATCTGCAGCGCCTCGGCGAACCATTGCGAGATCGCCGCGTCATAGGCGGCGGTGCGCGAAAACGCCTTGGCCGCGAGCTTCTTGCGGAACTCCAGCGTCAGGCTGCCGGTGTTGAGCTCCAGCGCGTTGAGCACGGCGGCATAGTCCTCCGGCTCGGTGACGATGGCGACATAGGCGTGGTTCTTGGCCGACGCCCGCACCATGGCCGGCCCGCCTATGTCGATGTTCTCCACCACCGACGGATAGTCGGCGCCGGAGCGGCGCACCTCCTCGAACGGGTAGAGATTGACGACGACGAGGTCGATCGGCTCGATGTTGTTGGCGCGCATCGCCTCCGCATGCTCGGGATCGTCGCGCACGCCGAGCAGCGCGCCGTGCACGCCGGGATGCAGCGTCTTCACCCGGCCGTCCATGATCTCGGGAAAGCCGGTGAGCTCGGAGACGTCGCGCACCGCGATCCCCGCCGCCGCGATCGCCCTGGCCGTGCCGCCGGTCGACACCAGCTCGACGCCAAGGCCGGTAAGCGCTTTCGCGAAATCGATCAGGCCGGTCTTGTCGGAGACCGACAGCAGCGCGCGGCGCACCGGCACGAGATCGGGCGCGGGGATCTTCTTGGAAACGACGGCCATGGCGCGCACCTTCCGGTCAGGTGGGAGATGCAGCGCGGCCTAGCACAGGATGGCGGGAAATCAAGGGATCATCCCAACGCTGCCCCGTTCAATCTTCAAGCCTTGCAAGGCGGTACGCCCGGTGTCATTGATCGATGTCAAATATTATGCTGGCTGGGTACAAGCATGGTTCCCAATCGAAACATGTTTGCTGTTTCCGCCAAGAGGCGGGTAGCGATACTAAATTCAATATTTCTATTGTCTATGGCAACTATTTGCTTTTCTACCGCATATCAACTTATGGATCCGAACTTTACAACAAGCCACATTCGTGGATATTTTATTGTTCGTCTCCATCCGATTATAAGAAGCGGACCATTATTCTTGATTGCGGCCATGACGGCGGCTGGTGCCGTATACTATTTTAAACTATTTAGAAGTGGCGTTCTTTTTTATTTAACACAAGACGGAATACAAGATCGAGGCATGTTCGGGATGAAGAATATCCCATGGGACAAAATCGAAAAAATAGAACCATCTTTATGGAGGAAATCTGAAAGCATAAATCTTAGCATCAGGAAAAGGGGCAAAATCGTCCCGTATTCTATAAATCTATATGCCGCCGAAACTTCAACCGACAAAATCCTCGCAGAAATGTACCGCCTTTGGGCTTTGCGTCGGAATGCAGCCGCTGAGACCTCGTTACCTGGGTGACTACCTGCGGCCAGTGTTCACCCCCGCGCCGGCTCGATCTCCCGCCGTCGTCTCTGCAATTGCCAGCGCACCTCCGGCGCCTCGGAGGCGCTGAAGGCGAGCACGATCTGGCGGCTGCGGCGCGGGCCGCCGAGTCCGGCGAAGAAGATCGATTCCTCCACCCGCGGCCCGACGCTCGACGACAGCACCCAGCGGTCGGCCTGCGGCGCGGCCAGCACCAGCCGGCCCTTGTTGTCGCGGAACAGCTCGACGTCGGGGTGGAGATGGAAACGGATCGCCACCTGGTCGCGCTCCGGGAAGGCGCCTCGGGCGATGAAGCGGTCGACGCCGGACAGAAGGTCGCCGTCGGCCGACAGCGTCAGGCCGCGCTCGTGCACGAGGCCGAAGCGCTGGAGGTAGCCGTCATGGGCGGCGACGAAAGCCTGGCTGCCGGGCTGGTCGAGCCGGTCGCAGCGGACGGTGCGCGGCCCGTCGACCAGCGGCGCGCCGATGACGCCGCTGATACGCTGCGAATGGCTGAAGCGGGCCGACGAGGTGTCGTCGAGGCCGGCGGTGGAATGCGCGGCGGTGGCGCGGCCGAGGGGCCGCACCTCCTCGGCGCCATAGCTGTCGACGCCGGCATTGACGATGAACTGCTGGGGGCCGGACGACAGCTCGAAGGACAGGCAGCCGGCATGCGCGGCGTCGGCGATCTCGACCGGCGGCGGCGCGCCGGTGTCGGCGATCACCGTGGTGCCGCCGAGCGCCAGCCTCTCATAGCCCGAATGCGGCGCATGCAGCAGCGGCGCGCCGGCCGTGTCGTCGTGGCGCAGGATGGCGGCGACGCGCTCGTGGATGGTCACGCCCATACCGTTGAAATGCGCCAGGCTGCCGTCGCCATGGCGGAAGAAGCGCAGCGCCGGCAGCATGCGCTCGACGGCGCCGATGAGCGCCTCGGGCGGCGTCTCCGCCTGGTTGGTGTAGGTCTGGCGCAGCGGCAGGAGGTCGGCGAGCAGTTCCAGCAGCGCCATCGGGTTGCGCGAGACATGGCCGCCGTCGGGCAGGATCTGGCGGTCGAGCTCGGCCGCCAGATGGCGGCTGGCGCCGCGCAGCACAGAAGGCGCCGCCGGCAGCGCCAGCGCCGCATAGGCGAGCGCGATGCGCGCACGCAGCCGCCCCTCACCATCCGGCATCTGCCGCGCCACCGAGCGCAGATAGCGGATCTGCGTGGCGAGCGAGCGCAGGAAGGCCCGGTAGAAGGCCAGCTCCGCCCCCTGCAGCACGACCGGGGAATGCTGCAGCCAGGCGATGATGCGCTTGGCCGTGGTCGCGGGGTCCCAGGCAGGGCCGGAAATGCGGTTGCCATGCGCCTCGATCCAGTCGGCGACCAGCGCACGCGCATTGGCGGTCGCCAGTTCCGTCCCGGCGGCCCGCATGTGGCGCAGCCAGCGGAAACCGTGCAGCGACTTCAGCCAGCCGCGATCACCGACCTCCAGCACGAAGGGCGAACCGCCGCCGGTCTCGACCAGATGGCCGGAGAGCGGGAAACGGCCGTGATAGATCTCGACGGCGATCTGCGGGTCGGCGAGGCGCAGGTCCGGCGGCGCGATCAGCACGCGCTCCGGCGTGCGGCCGCCGTAGCGCCAGCGGTAGAGCGGGCCGGTGCGCAGGCCCCGGCGGGCGCGCCGCCAGTATTCCCTGGCGATCAGCGCCCACAGGCGCCTGGTGTCGCCATCCGCCAACAACAGATTCTCCGACCGGGTCATTTTTGCGGCTTGTAGATGATTCAGCCGATCCTGCGAAGGCGGAACGCGCGTCGAGGGGACACAGCCGCTATTTCATCCCACCGCCCGCAGCCGCGCCGCGAAGAATCCGTCGAGGCCGGAAAGCGCGGCATCCGGCAGCACCAGGTCGGCCGGCGTCGTGCGCAGAAATCCTTCCGGCGTGACGAAGCCGTCGGTGCCGGGAATCTCGTCGGGCCGGATCGGGTCGAAAGCGACGACGTCGGTCTCCGCGAGGAAGCCGCGCACCATCTCCTCGCCCTCCAGCGGATCGAGCGAGCAGTTGGAGAAGACGAGCTTTCCGCCCGGCCTGAGCAGCCGCACGGCGGCGTCGAGCAGCCGGCGCTGCAGGTCCGCGAGCTTTTCGATGTCGGCCGGCGACTTCGTCCACGGCACGTCGGGATGACGGCGCACCGTGCCGGTGGACGAGCACGGCGCGTCGAGCAGTATGGCGTCGAACGGCGCGTCGGGCTGCCAGGCCAGCACATCCGCCTGGACGATAACCGCCTCGAGGCCGAGCCGGTCGAGATTGGTCTGCAGCCGCGCCAGCCGGCTGCGCGAGGAATCGACCGCCGTCACGATGGCGCCCGCCGCCGCGAGCTGTGCGGTCTTGCCGCCGGGCGCGGCACAGAGGTCGGCGACGCGCAGGCCCTCGACCGCGCCGAGCAGCCGCGCCGGCAGGGTCGCCGCGGCATCCTGCACCCACCAGGCGCCGTCGCCATAGCCGGGCAGCTCCGGCACCGGCGCCGGCAGCCGGCCGACGCGCACCGAGCCGGTCGGCAGCACGATGCCGCCGAACTCCTGCGCCCAGCGCTGCGGGTCGGATTTCACGGTGAAGTCTGTCGGCGATTCCAGCCGGTGGGCAGCAAGGATCTTCTCCGCCCGCTCCGATCCGTAGGCGGCGCGAAGTCGCGCTGAAAACCACTCCGGCGCATCCTCGGTCGCGGCCAGCGCCTTCGGCAGGTCGGCAGCCTTGTCGCGCGCGATGGCCCGCAACACGGCGTTGACCAAACCGGCGAAGCGGGCGGTGCGCGGGTCGGCCTTGGCATGGCTGACGGCGAGGTCGACCGCGGCGCTGTCCGGCACGTCGAGGAACAGGACCTGCGTCGCGCCGACATGCAGGATGTGCGACAGCGTCGTAGCATTGGCCGGCAGCGGCGAGCGCAGCCGCGCCGCGACGAGCGCCTCGACGGTGCGGCGATGGCGCAGCGCGGTGACCAGGATCGCCCGCACCAGCGCTCGGTCGCGCGGCTCCAGCGCGCGGAACTGCGGATGGCCGTGCTCGGCATCGGTCAGGCCGTCGAGCGGCGTCCTGGCGTCGACCACGGCCGCGAGCAGCCGCGCCGCCGCCATGCGCGCCGGCAGGCCCGGGATGGAGGGCGCGGCGGCCTTGGTTTCTCTGGGGGATTTTGACATCCGGTCGGCCGGGTTCTTTCTGCGGTTTCGCCGGCTTGTGCTGGCGGCTGTTGTTTCGGGGAATGCGCAAAGACCCCCTCTCCGTCTTGCCCTTCGGGCGAGACGGAGAGGGGGTCTTAACAGACAGTCCCGCGATCGGAAATCCGGATCAGCGGATCAGCCGGAAATCACATACCGGCGCCCAGGGCATCGGCGCAGACCCGCCCGCTCACGACCACGGGCCCTTGCGCGGCCCGGTCGGGTTGCGACCCCAGGGGTTGGATTTCGGCGGCTGCGGCTGTTCCGGCTCGGCGGGAGCGGAGCCGGAACCGCCCCACGGGCCGCCCGACGGCGCGGTGCCGCGCGGCGGCTGCGACGGCGCCTCGGCGCGCGGCTGGGGACGGCGGTCGCTCCCGACAGACGCGAACTCCTGCTCCATCGCCTGCAGCGCGGCGATACGGTTGTCGGTGTTGGGATGCGTCGAGAAAAGATTGTCCATGCGCTCGCCATGCAGCGGATTGATGATGAACAGATGCGCGCTCGCCGGGTTGCGCTCCGCCTCCTCGTTGGGGATGCGCTGCACGTTGCGTGCGATCTTGCCGAGCGCGGCGGCGAGCCACAGCGGATGCCCGCAGATCTCGGCGCCGCGCCGGTCGGCCGCGTATTCGCGGGTGCGGCTGACCGCCATCTGCACGACCGCCGCCGCCAGCGGCGCCACAATCATGGCGACCAGCACGCCGACGAAGCCGAGCGGATTGTGGTTGTCGCGGTTGCCGCCGAAGAAGAAGGCGAAGTTGCCGAGCATCGAGATCGCGCCGGCAAGCGTCGCGGTGATCGTCATGGTCAGCGTGTCGCGGTTCTGCACATGCGCCAGCTCATGCGCCATCACGCCCGCCACCTCCTCGTAGGAAAGCCGGTTGAGCAGGCCGGTGGTGGCGGCCACCGCCGCGTTCTCGGGGTTGCGGCCGGTGGCGAAGGCGTTGGGCTGCGGGTTGTCGATGACGTAGACCTTCGGCATCGGCAGCCCGGCCCGCGCCGCCAGGTCGCGCACGATGCGGTAGTATTCGGGCGCGCTGCGCTCGTCGACCTCGACGGCGTTGTGCATGCGCAGCACCATCTTGTCGGCGTTCCAGTAGCTGAACAGGTTCATGCCGGCGGCGATCAGGAAGGCGATCATCATGCCGCCGGAGCCGCCGATCAGATAGCCGACCCCCATGAACAGCGCCGTCATCAGCGCCAGAAGCATCGCGGTCCGCATCACGTTCATCAAAAACTCCTCAAGGCCGTAGCGGCGGTCGTTTCACGCCGAAACCCTGCTATATGATGGGGAAGATCGGCGTTTGTTTCAATGATTTCCGAGGTGACGCGATGGCCGGGACGGCAGAGGACAGGGTCGCGGACGGCATCGAATCCGCGCCGGCGAAGGCGCTGACCGCTGCGGCAAGACGAGCGCTTGCCGAAGCCAAGGCCCGTCGCGCCGAACGCGAGGCGCGCGTCGCCTCCATGCCGCGCGAGGTCGGCGGTCGCGGCGGCGAGGAGCCGGTGCGCTACGGCGACTGGGAAAGCAAGGGAATCGCGCACGATTTCTGACGGCCGTCACTCCTCGTCCCGGCCGGGCTGCGGACCGGCCGAATGTCCGACAGAGCGGGAACGGAATCCGCCCCGTCGCGTTGTTGAAGGCGTTTTCTCCTTCCCGAAGAAGGAGTTCCCCTCAAACGGCGGCGAGGTTCACCATGCTCATACGGCTCGGCTATGAAATCGCGATCAGCTGCACCCAGCCGACGCCGGTGGTCTCGCTTCTCGAGGTGAACAAGGACCGACGACAGGACATCAGGCGCGAGACGCGCGTGCTGACATCGCCGCAGGTGCAAAGTCGCACCTACGAGGACTCCTTCGGCAACACCTGCCGCCGCTTCACCGCGCCGGAAGGCGGGGTGCGGCTCCTCTACGATGCCGTCGTCGAGGACAGTGGCGAGCCCGACGAGGTCAACACGCTGGCACGCGAGACGCCGGTGGAGCGACTGCCGGACGAGGTGCTCGGCTTCCTGCTCGGCAGCCGCTATTGCGAGACCGACCATCTGATGAACCTCGCCTGGGACCGCTTCGGCCACGTGCCGCCGGGCTGGGCCCGCGTCCAGGCGATCGTCGACTATGTGCACACGCGGCTCTCCTTCGGCTACGGCTATGCGCGCTGCACCCGCACCGCCGCGCAGGCCCATGAGGAGCGCGTCGGCGTGTGCCGCGACTTCGCCCATCTGGCCATCGCGCTGTGCCGCTGCATGAACATCCCGGCCCGCTACGTGAACGGCTATCTCGGCGACATCGGCGTCCCGCCCGACCCCGCACCGATGGACTTCAACGCCTGGATCGAAGTCTTCCTCGACGGCAGGTGGTACACTTTCGACCCGCGCCACAACATTCCCCGCATCGGCCGCGTCGTGATCGCCCGCGGCCGCGACGCCACCGACGTGCCGCTCCTGCACACCTTCGGTCCGCACGCGCTGTCGATCTTCAAGGTCTGGACCTACGAGCAGGAAAGCCGCGCCGACCGGCCGCCGGTGACACGCCGCGTCGACCGCACCATGGGCGCCCACGTGCTGGCGTGATCGACCGCCGCCGCCCTTGATCTTTGTGGTTGCGTAAATCATGATCGAGGAATAAATTCCTCATTCATGATTTACGCCCGCTTCCCGATCCTCCACGGTGATGTCAGCCACATAGGCCAGTCCGAGGCCGGCGCGGGCGAAGGAGGCGAGAAGCGTCCCGTCATTGACGATGATGCCACCGGGCGGATCGAAGGACTGGGCCCGGCCGTCGCGCTCGAACTCCCACCGGTACACCGTCCCGGAGGTCGGGAAGCGATAGCGGATCGCCTCGTGGCGGACCAGGTCCTCCGGCACGTGGGGATGGCCGTGCGTGGCAAGATAATCGGGGCTGGCGACGACCGACCAGGCGATGTCGCGGCTCAGCCTGACGGCGATCATGTCCTCGTCCACCAGTTCGCCGATGCGGATGCCGGCGTCGAAGCCGCGTGCGGGGAGATCGACGGCCGCGTCGTCGACCGACACCTCGATGGCGACCCTCGGGTGACTGCGGCGCAGAGCGGGCACGACCGGCTCGACGACGAGCGGCACGGCGATGCGCGGCACCGTGATGCGCAGCAGCCCGGCGGGCTCCCCGGCCATGTCGACCGTGTCGCTGATCGCGGCGGCGATCTCGGTTGCCGCCGGTCCGACCCGCGCCAGCAGCGCGGCTCCGGCTTCCGAGAGGCCGACATGCCGGGTCGTGCGCAGGAAAAGCGGCGTGCCGAGGCGTGCCTCCAGAACCTTCACCGCCTGGCTGACCGCCGCCGGCGAGACGCCGAGCCGGATCGCCGCTGCGGAAAAGCTGCCCTCCCGCGCGACGGCCAGGAACGAGGAAAGACCGGCAAAGGGATCGGTGGCGCTCATGTCAGCATTTTAAAGCCAGACTTAAAGGTTCGAAAAGCCAGAGCCGGTTTTTCCTGCCGCCCCGGCCGGCTACCGTCATGGTGCTTCAAGCAGGGCAATCGCATGTGAGTTTACCCCCACCCCTAACCCCTCCCCACAGGGGGGAGGGGAACTTTGCGGCCGCCATGCCGCGCGAAACCGTCGAGGATTGACGCCTTGCGGTGATGCCGGCCAGTCCCCCTCCCCCTTGTGGGGAGGGGTTGGGGGTGGGGGTAAGCTCATATGCGATTGCCCTTGCGTCTCAAAGGAGAAGGAGATGGCCGTGCTGGTTTCGTCGGACAAAGCAATTTCGATTCCGCGCCGTGGTGTCCTGGCCGGCCTCGTGGCGGCGGGCGCGGCGGCGGCGGGCAGTGCGACGGCGGTCGCGCAGCCGGCCGGCGCCCTCGCCGGCAAGGTCGCCATCGTCACGGGCGCCACCTCCGGCATCGGCGCCGCCACCGTCGCGGCCCTGGCTGCGGCCGGTGCAAAAGTCGCCTTCAACGGTCGGCGCGAGGCGCTCGGCGCCAAGGTGGAAGCGGAGGTGCGGGCCGCTGGCGGCGACGTCGTCTACCTCAGATCGGACGTGCGCGACGCGGCGCAGATGGAGCGGTTCGTCGGCGACGCCGTCGCGCGTTTCGGTCGCCTCGACATCGCCTTCAACAATGCCGGCATCGACCTGCCGCCGGCCCGCATCGAGGACACCGCCGTCGACGGCTTCGACGACCAGATCGCGACCAACCTGCGCGGCGTCTTCCTGTCGATGAAGTACGAACTGCCGCATCTCGTCCGCTCGAAGGGCTCGATGATCAACATGGCCTCGATCGGCGGGCGGCATGCCCTGCCGAACATTTTGGCCTATGGCGCCTCCAAGGCCGCGGTGATCCACATGACGCGCTCGGCGGCGCAGGAGTATGGAAAGGACGTCCGCATCAACGCGATCGCGCCGGGCGCCATCGAGACGCCGATGCTGGAACGGGTCCGCCGGGACTGGAACGTCACCACCGAGCAGCTCATCGCGCCCTATCCCGCCGGCCGCGTCGGCACCCCGCAGGAGGTCGCGTCGCTCGTGCTGTTCCTGGCCAGCGACGCCAGCTCCTACGTCAGCGGCCACGTCATCGGCATAGACGGCGGCGATTTGCCTTAGCGTTTCCGGAGCGGCGGGTCGGGGCCGCGGATTTGCCATTGCCGCCGCTGCGATGGCCACGCTTCTCCGGCTGGGGTTCCGGTCCTGCGAAATGCGTCCAAGGCGATTGCTGCGCCGCAAAAAAGCTCCAAACCCGGCTGATCAGCGAAAATCATCACCTGATCGGATGCCCGCATGCAGTACCAGCCCGCCAACCAGAGATTACGCATCAGGATTCTTCAGGCGGGAGTCCTGCTGCTTGCCGCGCCTCTCGCCACCATGCATCCCGCGTTCTCCGGCGACGGCAACGATACGCTCGAGCAGATCGGTGTGGCACTCGTTCTCATCTGCATCGCCGGCCGGATGTGGAGCATCCTCTACATCGGCTCGAAGAAGAACCGCGAGCTGGTGACGAACGGCCCCTACTCGATGACCCGCAACCCGCTCTACTTCTTTTCCACGATCGGCGCGATCGGCACCGGGGTGTTCGTCGGGTCGCTGGTGCTGACGCTGGTCCTTGGCCTCGCCGTCTATCTGGTGCTCGTCGCGACTGCCGGCAGGGAGGCGCGGCATCTCGAAGCGCTGTTCGGTGACCGATACCGCGAGTATGTACGGGAGACGCCGCTGTTCTGGCCCAAGCCCTCGATCTATCGCGAAGCCGGGGAAGTCGCCTTCTCGCCGGTTGCGCTCAGGCGCACCTTCCTCGACGGACTGCTCTTTCTCCTCGCCTTTCCGGCTATCGAGGCTATCGAGTACCTGAAGGATGCAGGCCTCGTGCCTATCCTGTTCCATCTGCTCTGAAACATCGCACCCGAGGCAGAGCCGTTGCTGAACGATCATCGTGCGGCTGACCTCCGGACCCCTGATAATTGGCCGACACCCCGTTTCCCTTTGCGACCCGCGCAACTACTATCCGCGCGGAATCAGATGCAGCCGCGAGGGGACGGGATGGAGCTGGGATTTCCGTGGCCGACGACCAATGGCGAGTGGCTGGCGTGGACGAGCGCCGCCGTCACCGTGCTGTTCGGCCTGCTGATGTTCTTCGCGCCGCGCATCGCATTGCGCATCCTGCGCCTGCAGACCACCGAGGCCCATCCGGAGGCGGTGTCGCAGTCGCGCGCCACCATGGCCGGCTTCTATCTCGGCGTCGGCCTTTGCGCGCTGCTGCTCGCCCAGCCCTTCGTCTACATGACGCTCGGCCTGTCCTGGCTGTTCACCGCCTTCGGCCGCATCGTGTCGATGCTGTCGGACCGCGGCAATACGCTCTACAACTGGGTCTCGCTCATCGTCGAAGCGGTGCTGGCGGTGCTGCCGCTCGCCTTCGCCTTCGGCCTGGTGTCCTGAATCACCGGCGCTTTCCCGCGGCTGCGACAATCTGTTCAAAAGCTTGTCCGGCAACGTGTTGCGGTCATCGTATGCGTATGCTAGACGGCGGGCGGCTGTCGACCGGGGGGACGCGTCCTGCGCAGACCAGCCGACGACAAAATTGCAGCAAGGCCAAAGGTTTAGCCAGAGTCGCCCAGACTCGCGCCGATAATCCCGCGGCCTTTCAGACCAAGAGAAAAGACCGCCCGTGGCAAAGTCCAGCTCGCCAGTCTCAGGGGTTGCCGAACGCTACGCCGCTTCCTTGCATGATCTCGCCGCCGAGGCGAAGTCCGTCGACAAGGTCGAGGCCGATCTCGGCCGCTTCGAGACGCTGCTGTCCGGCAGCGACGATCTCGATCGCCTGATCAAGAGCCCGGTGTTCTCGGCCGACGACCAGTTCAAGGCGATCTCGGCGATCCTCGCCAAGGCGGGCATCACCGGCCTCGTCGGCAACTTCCTCAAGGTCGTCGCCAAGAACCGCCGCCTGTTCGCGGTGCCGTCGATGATCACGGCGTTCCGCCGCATCGCCGCCGAGGCGCGCGGCGAGGTCGCCGCCGAGGTCACGTCGGCGCATGCGCTGACGGCGGCCCAGCAGACGGAGCTCAAGGCGGCGCTCAAGGGCGTGGCCGGCAAGGACGTCGCCATTTCCGTGACGGTCGATCCGTCGCTGCTCGGCGGTCTCGTCGTCAGGCTCGGCTCGCGCCAGATCGACACGTCGCTCAGAACAAAACTCAATTCGCTCAAGCTTGCACTGAAAGAGGTCGGCTGATGGACATCCGCGCCGCGGAAATTTCCGCAATCCTTAAGGACCAGATCAAGAATTTCGGCAAGGAGGCCGAGGTCTCCGAGGTCGGTCAGGTTCTGTCGGTCGGCGACGGCATCGCCCGCGTCTACGGTCTCGACAACGTCCAGGCCGGCGAGATGGTCGAGTTCCCTGGCGGCATCCGCGGCATGGCGCTCAACCTCGAAGCCGACAATGTCGGCGTCGTCATCTTCGGCGCCGACCGCGACATCAAGGAAGGCGACACCGTCAAGCGCACCGGCGCCATCGTCGACGCGCCGGTCGGTCCGGCGCTGCTCGGCCGCGTCGTCGACGCGCTCGGCAACCCGATCGACGGCAAGGGTCCGATCAAGGCGACCGAGCGCCGCCGCGTCGACGTCAAGGCGCCCGGCATCATCCCCAGAAAGTCGGTGCACGAGCCGATGTCGACCGGCCTCAAGGCCATCGACGCGCTCATCCCGGTCGGCCGCGGCCAGCGCGAGCTGGTGATCGGCGACCGCCAGACCGGCAAGACCGCCATTATCCTCGACACCATCCTGAACCAGAAGGCGGTCCACCAGAGCGGCCCCGAGAGCGAGAAGCTCTATTGCGTCTACGTCGCCATCGGCCAGAAGCGCTCGACCGTCGCGCAGTTCGTGAAGGTGCTGGAAGAGCGCGGTGCCCTTGAATATTCGATCATCGTCGCCGCCACCGCGTCGGACCCGGCGCCGATGCAGTTCCTGGCGCCGTTCACCGCTTGCACCATGGGCGAGTATTTCCGCGACAACGGCCAGCACGCGCTGATCGGTTATGACGATCTGTCGAAGCAGGCCGTGGCCTACCGCCAGATGTCGCTGCTGCTGCGCCGCCCGCCGGGCCGCGAAGCCTATCCGGGCGACGTGTTCTACCTGCACTCGCGCCTGCTGGAGCGCGCCGCCAAGCTCAACGACGAGGAAGGCAACGGCTCGCTGACGGCGCTGCCGGTCATCGAGACGCAGGCCAACGACGTCTCGGCCTACATCCCGACCAACGTCATCTCGATCACCGACGGCCAGATCTTCCTCGAGACCAATCTGTTCTTCCAGGGCATCCGCCCGGCCGTGAACGTCGGCCTGTCGGTGTCGCGCGTCGGCTCGGCCGCTCAGGTCAAGGCGATGAAGCAGGTCGCCGGCTCGATCAAGGGCGAGCTCGCGCAGTATCGCGAGATGGCCGCGTTCGCGCAGTTCGGCTCCGACCTCGACGCCGCCACGCAGCGCCTGCTCAACCGCGGCGCCCGCCTGACCGAGCTCCTGAAGCAGCCGCAGTTCTCGCCGCTGAAGACCGAAGAGCAGGTCGCGGTGATCTTCGCCGGCGTCAACGGCTACCTCGACAAGCTTGCGGTCGCCCAGGTCGGCAAGTTCGAGCAGGGCCTGCTCGCCCACATGCGCTCGGACGGCAAGGACGTGCTCGACGCCATCCGCAAGGAGAAGGCGCTGTCGGATGACCTGCGCGGCAGGCTGAAGGCGCAGATCGACGCCTTCGCCAAGACCTTCGCCTGAGACTGACGGGGACGGACTGGCGACATGCCTTCGCTAAAGGACCTACGCAACCGCATCGCCTCGGTTAAGGCGACGCAGAAGATCACCAAGGCGATGCAGATGGTCGCCGCGGCGAAGCTGCGCCGCGCCCAGGAAGCGGCGGAGGCGGCCCGGCCCTATTCGCAGCGCATGGCGGCGGTGCTGGCCAACATCACCCAGGCGGTGGGCGGCGGCGGCGATGCGCCGGCGCTGATGACCGGCACCGGCAAGGACGACGTGCACCTGCTCGTCGTCTGCACGGCCGAGCGTGGCCTGTGCGGCGGCTTCAACAGCCAGATCGCGCGTTTCGCCCGCGACCACATCCGCAAGCTGCTGGCGGCCGGCAAGCAGGTGAAGATCATCTGCGTCGGCAAGAAGGGTTTCGACATCCTGCGCCGCGACTACGGCAATCTGATCATCGATCGCGTCGACCTGCGCGAGGTCAAGACGCTGGGCTTCGGCAATGCCGACGCCATCGCCCGCAAGGTGATCCAGCTCTTCGACGAAGGCCAGTTCGACGTCGCGACGCTGTTCTATTCGCAGTTCAAGTCGGTGATCTCGCAGATCCCGACAGCGCAGCAGCTCATCCCCGCCGCCGTGGCCAGCGGCAATGGCGAGGGCGATGCCGGCGCTGTCTACGAATACGAGCCGGAGCCGGGCGAGATCCTCTCCGACCTGATCCCGCGCAACATCGCGGTGCAGGTCTTTCGCGCGCTGCTGGAGAACGCGGCCGGCGAGATGGGCGCCAAGATGAGCGCGATGGACAGTGCCACGCGCAATGCCGGCGACATGATCAACAAATTGTCGATCACCTACAACCGCCAGCGCCAGGCGCAGATCACCAAGGAACTCATCGAGATCATCTCGGGCGCCGAGGCGCTCTAGCCGCGGCCGCCGGGTGACGGCGGGCCGACGCGACACAATCGAACGAAAAGGGTAACGAAAATGGCGAAAGCAGCGACCCCCAAGGCACCGGCCGCGGCCAAGGCCCCGGCAAAGGCGGCCGCAGCGAAGGCGGCCCCGGCCAAGGCCGCGGCGACCAAGGCTCCGGCGAAGGCCGCTCCGGCCGCGCCGGTGAAGGCGAGGACGCCGGTGACGGCCGCAAACGGCGCGACCGGCAAGGTGCGTCAGGTCATCGGCGCCGTCGTCGACGTGCAGTTCGAGGACAGCCTGCCGGCGATCCTGAACGCGCTGGAGACCGACAATGTCGGCAACCGCCTCGTGCTCGAGGTCGCCCAGCATCTCGGCGAGAACACGGTGCGCTGCATCGCCATGGATTCGACCGAAGGCCTGGTGCGCGGCCAGCCCGTCGCCGACACCGGCGGCCCGATCTCGGTGCCGGTCGGCCCGGAAATGCTCGGCCGCATCATCAACGTCATCGGCGAGCCGGTCGACGAGGCCGGCCCGGTCAAGGCGACCGAATTCCGCGCCATCCACCAGCCGGCCCCGGAATATGTCGACCAGTCGACCGAGGCGCAGATCCTGATCACCGGCATCAAGGTGCTCGACCTGCTGGCGCCCTACGCCAAGGGCGGCAAGATCGGCCTGTTCGGCGGCGCCGGCGTCGGCAAGACCGTGCTGATCCAGGAACTGATCAACAACGTCGCCAAGGCGCACGGCGGCTTCTCGGTGTTCGCCGGCGTCGGTGAGCGCACCCGCGAGGGCAACGACCTCTATCACGAGTTCATCGAGTCCGGCGTCAACAAGAAGGGCGGCGGCGAGGGCTCGAAGGCAGCGCTGGTCTACGGCCAGATGAACGAGCCGCCGGGTGCGCGTGCCCGCGTCGGCCTGACCGGCCTCACCGTCGCCGAGTACTTCCGCGACCAGGGCCAGGACGTGCTGTTCTTCGTCGACAACATCTTCCGCTTCACCCAGGCGGGTTCGGAAGTGTCGGCGCTGCTCGGCCGCATTCCTTCGGCCGTGGGCTACCAGCCGACGCTCGCCACCGACATGGGCGCCCTGCAGGAGCGCATCACCACCACCACGACCGGCTCGATCACCTCGGTGCAGGCCATCTACGTGCCCGCCGACGACCTGACCGACCCGGCGCCGGCGACCTCCTTCGCGCACCTCGACGCGACGACCGTGCTCAACCGCGCCATCGCCGAGAAGGGCATCTACCCGGCGGTCGACCCGCTCGACTCGACCTCGCGCATGCTCGATCCGATGGTCGTCGGCGAGGAGCACTACCAGGTCGCCCGCCAGGTGCAGCAGACATTGCAGCGCTACAAGTCGCTGCAGGACATCATCGCCATCCTGGGCATGGACGAGCTGTCGGAAGAGGACAAGCTGACGGTGGCGCGCGCCCGCAAGATCGAGCGCTTCCTGTCGCAGCCCTTCTTCGTGGCCGAAGTGTTCACCGGCGCGCCGGGCAAGCTGGTCGACCTCGCCGACACCATCAAGGGCTTCAAGGGCCTGGTGAACGGCGAATACGACCACCTGCCGGAAGCCGCCTTCTACATGGTCGGCTCCATCGAGGAGGCGGTCGAGAAGGCGCAGAAGCTGGCGGCGGAAGCGGCGTGATCTGAGCGAATAGCGAATAGGGAGTAGCGAATAGAGATCTAAGCGGCAGCCGAGTGCGAACTTTATTCGCTATTCGCTATTCGCTATTCGCTAATTTGCCATGGCTGAAGCATTCAAATTCGAACTCGTTTCCCCCGAACGCCTTCTGGTTTCGGAGGACGTCGAATCCGTCGTCATCCCGGGCACCGAAGGCGAGATGACCGTCATGGCCAACCACGCGCCGGTCATGTCGACCATCAAGCCCGGCGTGGTGACGGTGAACCCGGTGTCCGGCTCGCCGGAGCGCTACGTCGTGTTCGGCGGCTTTGCCGACATTTTGCCGACCGGCTGCACGCTGCTTGCGGAATCGGCGGTGCCGGTGAAGGACATCGACAAGGCCGACATCGCCCGCCGCATCCAGGAGGCGCGCGAGGACCTTGCCGACGCCAAGGACCACGCCTCGCGCACCAAGGCGGAGGAGTTCCTGCAGCAGCTCACCACGCTGGAGGGGGCTATCCTGCCGGCGTAAGCTGCTTGGACACTGCTGAATTGAAGAAGCGGGGCATTTGCTCCGCTTTTTGTTGTCGTGGCTCCGCCAGGTCGCGTCGCGCTCTTTCGCACCCCCCTCTGTCCTGCCGGACATCTCCCCCGCAAGGGGGGAGATTGGCAGCTTCGCTGTCCGCCCGCGTTCTGCGGCGTTGGAGATTGGCGAAAGCAAAGCGGCCGGCCAATCTCCCCCCTTGCGGGGGAGATGTCCGGCAGGACAGAGG
>NZ_JCACER010000096.1:0-295616 GCF_059502445.1 Kumtagia sp. | reverse complement strand
CCCGGGCGTGGGGCCCCCCCTCCCCCCGCCTAGGGGCGGGCCCCCCCCCCCCGCAAGCGGGAGAGGGACGCCGACTGCGAGCCCCCAGTCAAGCCGACAGCCGCTTCTCCACCACCTCGGCCACAAACGGCTTCGGGATATCCATGAAATACCCCTGGGCGTAGTCCACCCCGATGGCTTCGAGCGCCGCGAGAATGTCGGCGGTCTCCACGAATTCGGCCACCGTCTTGATGCCGGTGACATGGCCCAGGTGGTTGATGGTTTCGACCACCGCCCGGTCGGTGCGGTCGAGCAGCATGGCTTTGACGAAGCCGCCGTCGATCTTGAGAAAGTCCACCGGCAAGCGCTTCAGATAGTGGAACGACGACATGCCGGCGCCGAAATCATCGAGCGCGAACTTGCAGCCGATGCCGCGGAGCGCCGTGATGAACGCCGCGGCACGTTCGAGGTTGGCGACCGCGCTGGTCTCGGTGATCTCGAAGCAGATCAGCTGCGGCGGCACCCCGGTTGCCTCGAACTGCTGCTTCAGGAACGGCAGGAAGGTCTCGTCGCCGATGGCCGGCGCGCTGATATTGATGGCGTAGCTGCGCTGGTGCGGTTTGGGCTCGCGCGCGATGCGCGTTGCGATGGTCGAGAGCGCATGCCGCACCACCCAGCGATCGAGCTGCGGCATCAGCCCGAAGCGTTCCGCCGCCGGAATGAAGCGGCCGGGGCCGATCAGCTCGCCACGATCGGCGAGGCGAACCAGGATTTCGCAATGCTCGTCGCCGGCCCCGGCCGACAGCGGCACGATATCCTGCACGTAGAGCACGAAACTGTCCTCGTCGAGCGCCCGCTGCAGCCGCCGGACCCAGCCGATGTTGCCGGCCATCTGAGCCTGTTCGGCATCGTCAGGTGAGTAGACGTGAACGCGGTTGCGGCCCTTTTCCTTGGCCATGTAGCAGGCAATGTCGGCAGCCCGGAGCGCCGTTGCGAGGTTGCCGACGCTGCGATCGAGCCGCACGAAGCCGACGCTGGCGCTGACGGTGAAATGCTGGTCGTTCCAGACGAACGGCATCTCGCTCAGCGTGGTGCGCAGCTGATGCGCGGTGATCAGCGCCTCGTCGACCGAGCCGGTGCTGAGCAGCACGCCGAACTCGTCGCCACCCAGCCGCGCCAGCATCACCCCCGGACCCAGGATCTCGGGTAGCCGCTCGGCCAGCATGCACAACAGCTCGTCGCCGGCGGCGTGCCCGCCGGAATCGTTGACCACCTTGAATTGGTCGAGATCGACAAACAGCAGGGCGGTGGCTGAGCTGTCGGCAATTGCCTGCTCCACCGCCCGCTCGAACGCCGCCCGGTTGGGCAGCTTGGTCAGCGCGTCGTGCGAGGCGCGCCAGGAGAGCTCGTGCTCGATCCGCCGCCGGTGCTTGAGGAAACTGTCGAGCCGCCACAGCGTCAGCACCACGAACAGGGCAGCAATGGCGAGGTTGGCAATGAGGAGAACCGCCTGGACGAAGCGCGTCCCCTCGCCGAGCGAGGTGGAGAAGGCGCGGGTCAGCGGCGTGACCCGATCGTTGATTTCATCGAGCCGCGCCTGCCAGTATTGCCGCTTCAGCCGATCGCTGATGCCCATGCCGGATACCTGGTTGGCCAGCGCCTGCAGCTCCAGCAGCGGCGGCTCGGCCTCCCGCCAGGTGGTGATGGCGGCGGCCATGTAGCTGAACCAGCGGAAATTCTCGAACAGCCAGATCAGCCCGGGGACGTCCTCGGCATGGTTGCCGCCCCTGAGGAACGCCGCGGCGGCAGCGGCGCGGTTGGGTGGTTGAGCCTCCAGCGCCAGCCGGCCTTCGCGATCGGCCAGCGGCACCGCCAGGGCGGCGCGGTGGCGCTGCAGGTAGTCATCCTCACCGGTGCTGATATAGCGGCTGAGATAGTAGATCGCGTCGTGCTGGCCGGTGGACCACAGGCTTTCGCCGGCGACGTAGGCGCGCAACGAAGTCGCCATCTGCAGGCTGAAGCTCGCCAGCAACGCCTGCACGACGATGATGGCGATGAACGGCCAGGCGACGACGGCAAGCTTGAGGCTGGACCTGCTGTCCGCTGTTTTCTGCCCGCCACGCTTCTGCATGGACCACCGCACCATTGATCGTGCGGCACGGTAGCCAGTCGCGACTTAATGACGGCGCATTAGCTTGCTCAGCATTTATCCGTATTTTTTCTGGATCCCGGTGGCAGGCCCCGTCCGCAGACCGGACCCGCTTCAACGCGGCGTCAGCGTCGCCTTCATCACATAGGTGTTGTACGGCCCGAACTGGCTCATCACGAACCAGAAGCTGAGGCCATCCTCGGAGATCCACGACGGTGTCATGTAGGCGCCATAGGCCTGCGCGTAGTCGGAACCGCGCGCCAGTACCTCCGGCGCCGACCATGGCCCTTCCGGCCGCTCGGCGAAGCGCAGTTCGATCGTCTCGGAGAGTTCGTTGAGCGTGGTGTACATCCAGCGCTTGATCCCGGGGTTCCAGACCAGCGAACCCTCGCCGGCGCCGGGCTTGATCACTTCAGCGGCCTGGGCGCGATCGCTGACCCAGCCGCCTCCGTCAAAATACTCCCAGGCTTTGGTGTCGAGCACCTGGTCGGCCGCCACGCGTCCAACCCGCGCGCCGGCAAAGCGGCCGCACGGCGTGCCCACGGCGTAGACATATTTGCCGTCCTCGTTGCCGACGCCGGGCTGGGCCGACAGCGCCAGCATGTTGAAGCTCGATTTGAAGCTGCCGAACTCGTCCGGGCCGGGGCTCCAGGTCTTGCCGCCATCCGTCGACGAGATGAAGCGCGACCAGTTGCAGAGCCACACGCCGCCCATCGAGGAGAAGCCGTTCACCGACATGTAGTGCAGGTAGAGCGTGTCGCCGACCGCCACCATGGCGGTGGGGATCTTGGTCTGCTCGCCCTTGAACGCGTCCTGGTGCGCCCCCCTCGCGATCTCCACTGCCTTGCCGTCTTCGCCCTTCACCCAGTCGTCGATGACGATGCCGTCGGAGGCATCGAGATCCGAAGTGAAGGCGACGACATTGGAGCGCCAGTTCGGCCCGAAGCGGATGCAGGCATTCTCGTTCCAGCCGAACGTATCGCCGAAGGCGAGCACGATCTTGCCGTCGATCTCGGCCATGGTGCCGAGGTCCGTGCCGCAGATGTCCGGCCCCTTCATCGGCGCCGGCGCATTAGGGCCGGTCAGCGCTTTCACCTTTTCCGAGGTGACGCTGTAGTCGGTGGCGAGGGCTGGGGTGGCGAGGAGCAGCACCAGAACTGCGGCAAAGTTCAGTGCAGGAAGAACACCCCCCACCCTGTCCCTCCCCCGCAAGGGGGGAGGAGACGCCAACACTGACGCCGGTGTTTTGGTCTCCCTCCCCCTTGCGGGGAGGGGACAGGGGTGGGGGTACTCTTCCCGCACCGGCCCATCAGTCGTTTCGCTCCAGGCCATCCGCATCAGCCAATCTTCCTCATATAGTCGTCGGTCCACGCCCGCGTCGGCTGTAGTGTCAGCCCCTTGGCGTCGAACACATGGGTGAAGGCGTCGGCGATCTCGAAGCGCAGCGTGTCGCCCCGCCCCGTGGCAAGGATGCCGCGCATCGTGGCGGTAACCGCCTCGCCGCCGGCGGTCTTGCCGTGCAGCACGGTTTCGGCCCCCAGCACTTCGGTCGAAATCACCTCGACGGCCAGCGGGCCGTTGGCGGTTGGGATCAGGTGCTCGGGGCGCACCCCGATGGTCACTGCATCGCCGATCGCCGCGCCCCCTTCACGGCGCGCCAGGTCGAGGGTCGGCCCGCCGGCGCCGAGCGCCACGCCGAGCCGTTCGCCCGACGCCGTGACCTTGCCGGCAAAGAAGTTCATCTGCGGAGCGCCGAGGAAGCCGGCGACGAACTGGTTGCGCGGCCGGGCATAGAGCTCGATCGGCGCGCCCGCCTGCTCGATCACCCCTTCGCGCAGCACCACGATGCGGTCGGCCATGGTCATCGCCTCGACCTGATCGTGCGTGACGTAAATCATGGTGGTGCCGAGGCGGCGGTGCAGCGCCGAAATCTCCGACCGCATCTTCACCCTGAGTTCGGCATCGAGGTTCGACAGCGGCTCGTCGAACAGGAACACCTTGGGTTCCTTGACGATGGCCCGGCCGATAGCGACGCGCTGGCTCTGCCCGCCCGACAGCTGGTTGGGCCGGCGCTTCAGCAGGTGCTTGATCTGCAGGATCTCCGCCGCCTTGTCGACGCGGGCGGCAATCTCGGGTTTCGCCAGCTTCTGGTTCTCGAGCCCGAAGCGCAGGTTCTCCTCGACGTTCATATGCGGGTAGAGCGCATAGGACTGAAACACCATGGCCATCCCCCGCGCCGACGGCAGCAGATGGTCGCAGCGCACCCCATCGAGCCAGATCTCTCCATCCGAGGTTTCCTCGAGCCCCGAGATCATCCGTAGCAAGGTGGATTTGCCGCAGCCCGAGGGGCCGACGAACACGGTGAAGCTGCCATCCTCGACGACGAGATCGATGCCGTGGATGACTTCGAGGCTCTGGAAACTCTTCCGAACCTGCTTGAGCTCGAGTTGCGCCATGCTCAACCTCCCAATGTCAGGTCTGCGGCGTCGCCCGCGCCGAGCCGGCGATCGATCCGGGCGCTGCTGCCGGCAAAGCTCAGCGTCGTGAGGTCAAGCCTGCCGTAGCGCACTTCCAGGCGGACCCGGTTGCCGCTGCGGCTGACCACGCCCCAGCCCTCGCCCACCGACCAGAACCAGCTGCCATCGCCCTGCTTCTTGGGATCGAACCCGATCGCACCCTTGGTGAGATCGTAGCTGAAGCCCGACCACGCATTGACCAGCGCAAAACTCGACATCGAGCGGGCGTAATAGCTGCCGCACTCGATCTCGTTCCACGGATTACGGCGATGTCCGTCGTGCCGGGCCCGCGCGGTGCGGACGATCGACAGCCCTTCCTCGGTCAAACCGCGGAAGATCAGGTGCGAGGCGAGCATGTACTCGAGCCCGGTCCACACTTCTTCCGAATAGGGCGCCGGCACTGCCGGCTTGGTGGTGCCTTCTGGCCAGGTGGCGATCAGCACGCCGCCCTCATCCTCATAGGCATACACTCGGCAGGGGTTGAAATGCCCCTTGAGGTCGGCGCGATAATTGTGGCGATAGGCCGAGGCCAGCGCCGTCTTCACCTTGTCGGGGTCGAGGAAGCTGCCGAGCCCGGCGAGATCGGCATGCCACTGCCCGAGGATCTGGTCGGTCGCGCAGCCATCGTTGAACTGGTACTTCATCTGGCCGTACTCGTCCGACCAGTACGTCTCCATGAAGCCGTCGGCGATCACCCCGACCTTGCCCACGGCATGGTCGAACTTTTCGATCAGCGCCTTGTCGCCGAGGTCGGTCTTCTGGATGAAGTAGTCGCCATTGAACAGTTCGCGGTTGAGGTAGTCGGCGCCCGCCTGCCCCATCTTGTCGAGCTCGGCGGCAAAGCCGGTGTCACCGGCGGCGCGGCCCATCTCGGCGCCGGCCTTCAGCGCCGCCACATACATGGTCGAAAGCCAGGAATTGGGCCCGAACAGCTCCATGTCGAGCGTATGGTGCTGGCGGCCCCACAGGATGCCCGTGCGCTCCGGATCCCACTGGTCCGGGTTGTCGGCCGACCAGGCATACTCGAGCGCCGCCTTCACCTTGGGCCAGTAGCGCTTCAGCCATTCGGTATCGCCGGAGATCTTCCAATCGCGAAAGGTCTTGATGATCGAGCCGAACTGGCCGTCGGCGCAGGGGTTCAATGGGAAGAAGGCCGAGCCGAGCGGAATGATCTGCCGGAAGGTCAGCCCGCCATTCGGCAGCTGGTTATAGGTATAGTCGGTCTCGCGCAGCGTGCGTTCGAGCCCGGGGAACAGGTAGGGCAGCGTCTGCTGGTAGTTCCACACATGGGTGCATGAACCCTCGCAACTGCCTCCGTCGGTGAACTGGCCTTCCCAGGCCCAGAGCTCGCCGTTGTCGAGCCGCATCACCGTCGCGGTGCGCAGGATACTCATCGTTCCCTGCACCGCATCGATGATGTCGACAGGGAGCGAGGTACCGAACAGCGTGTCGCGGAAGGCAAAGGTCGGCGCCCGCAGCTCGTCCCAGCGCGCGAAGGCCTCGGCCAGCACCGCGCCGGAATTCGCCCACTGGCTCGCATAGTAGTTGCGCCAGGTGCCGGTCTCGCCGTTGACCTGCCCCGGCCGCCAATACACCTGCCCGACCGGGAAATGCCAGGCGATGGCAAACCGCACGGTCTCCGTCTCCCCCGGCGCCACGGTTACGCGGGCGGCGAGCGTGCCGTGCTCGGGCTGGTCGAACATGTTCTTGTTGAGCCGCGGCTTGTCATAGCGCCGCTCCGGCAGCCGGCCGGCCCGAGCAAACTCGCGCCAGAACAGGTTGAGATCGTCGAACCACTGGCCGCGGAAATGGTAGTCGAGATGGTCGACATCGCCGGCATCGGTGGCGATCGAGACGTCGCCGGTCTGCCAGTCCGGCAGCTCGTCGGCGGCGGTCAGCAGCAGCGACTTTACTCCATCAGCCTCGGCGAAACTGTGCCGGCCGTTCTGACAGCCGTGGTTCCCCAGCGTGCCGCCGATGCTGTAGTCGATCGGTGCCTTGCCGGTGTTGGTCACCTCGATCTCGAACATCGCCGCCGGCAGCGAGGAATCGCGCTCGTTGGTGGGGATGAACGGGCTCCAGGCCGTGAGCTTCACTCGGCCCGGGAAGGTTGCGTCGTGGAATGCCACCTCGGCCACCGGGAAGGTGCCCGTGAAGGTGGTCGCCTCGAAGTGCGGCACACCGGCCAGCGTGTTGCGGTTGGCGCCCCAGCCAAAACCGTCGAAGAATTTCCGCGTCGTCGGCGAGCCGGTGGGCAGCCCCTCATAGGGGCCGTTCAGCACCCGCGCATCGAGCAGCTCGCCGCCGGCCTCGGCTTTGATGGCGAAATGGCTGTAACCGTTGAAGCTCTGCAGCCCCGGCCGGTTGCGGATCGACCAGTCGACCAGCCTGCCGCTGCCCGACAATGCCAGCCCGCCGGCGCCGATGCCGCCGAGCGGAAAGGCGATATGGCCGAGGCGGTCGCCCTCGTAGATGAAACGCTTGTCGGTCTTGCTCATGGGGAAATCCATTGGTCAGGCCCGAATGCCTGAGAAAGTGACGCCCTCGATCACCATCTTCTGGGCGACGAGGAAAAGGAGAACGACGGGGAGAATGGCCATGCTCATCGCGGCCATCACGACCGAGAGATTCCCCTGGCTCATGTAGCCGCGTAAGAGGTCCATCGCGATCGGCAGGGTCATCGCATCCTGCGAGGTGATCAGCGCCCGCGGCTGGAAATAGGCGTTCCACGCCCCGGTGAAGGTGATGATGGCGAGCGCCCCGAGCGCCGGCATCAGCTGCGGCAGCGAGATGCGCCAGAAGATCTTGAAGTAGCCCGCGCCATCCATCAGCGCCGCCTCCTCCAACTCCTTGGGCTGCGAGCGCAGGAACTGGCGCAGCATGAACACCCCGAAGCTCGAGGTGAGCCCCATCAGCACCAGGCCCAGCGGGTTATTGAGCAGCCCGAGCTTGGCATAGCCCAGGTAGATCGGCAGGATCGTCAC
Source organism: Kumtagia sp. (assembly GCF_059502445.1). Classification (NCBI taxonomy): domain Bacteria; kingdom Pseudomonadati; phylum Pseudomonadota; class Alphaproteobacteria; order Hyphomicrobiales; family Phyllobacteriaceae; genus Kumtagia; species Kumtagia sp. Next base: position 287,988 of record NZ_JCACER010000096.1, on the reverse strand, counting down.
CTGCGCCGGGAACATCAGCCCGATCAGCATGACGAAGAACAGGCTATCGCGCCCCGGAAACCTGAGCCGCGCATAGGCGAAGGCGGCGAGCGTGCAGGTGACGAGCTGGCCGATGGTCACCAGCACCGCCACATAGAGGCTGTTCCAGTAGATTTTCAGGAACGGCACTGACGAAGCCAGCACAGTCTCATAGTTGCTGAGGTCGAAGCTGGGCGGCAGGAAGCTCGGCGGCATCTTGTAGGCTTCTGCGGCCGGTCGGAACGACATCGAGAACAGCCAGAAGAACGGCATCAGCATGAGGATGCCCATCAGCAGCAGCACCGCGATGATGGCGCGGTCGACCCATTTCTTGGCTTCGCGCGTCTGCATGGCTCTGGTCTGCATGGGTCCTACTCCCGCACCCAACGGCGCGAGCCGATGATCTGGATGATGGTGATGATGAGGACGAGGATCATCATGATGACGCTGACCGCGGCGGCATAGCCGAGCTCGAAGCTGCCGAACGCCTCGTCGACCAGGTAGATCGACAGCGAGCGGGTGGAGTCCCCTGGGCCGCCGCCGGTGAGGATCATGATCGACTCGAATACCTGCAGCGCCCCGATCGAGGCGAAGACGATGCAGAAGAACAGCACCGGCGAAATGAACGGCAGCGTGATGCGGCTGAACCGTCGCCAGGCCGAGGCGCCATCCATCGAGGCGGCATCCATGATCGGCTTGGGCACGCCCTGCAGCGCCGCGATCAGGATGATCATGAAGAAGCCGGTGTTCTTCCACACATCCATGATGACGATCGAGGTCATGGCGAATTTCGACGACGACAGCCACGGCACCTGCCCAATGCCGATCTGCGCCAGGTAGTAATTGATGACGCCGAAATCGACGCTGTAGAAATAGCTCCACACCACCGCCACGAACGCCGCCGAAATGATCACCGGCAGGAAGAAGGCGAGGCGGAAGAAATAGAGCAGGACTTTCGGCATCGCTCGGTTCAGCGCCAGCGCCAGGATCAGCCCGACCGCGACGTTGAAGCTCACCGCCAGGAAGGCGAAGCGCAGCGTGTTCCAGAAGATCTCGAGCGAGCGCGGCTCGGTGAGGAAGCGCACATAGTTCTCGAACCCCACCCAGTCGGCGCCGAAGCTGATGTCGTAATAGGTGAAGCTGAGGATGATAGTGATGGCGACCGGCGCCAGCACGAACGCCGCATAGAGCAGGATCGAGGGCAGGACGAAGACGTAGCCCGCCTGCATCTGCGCCTTGCGGAGGTCGGAGAGTCGTCGCTTCGCCATAACCATCTCGGGCCGGAGTAGGAAAACAAAGTGCCCGCGCCGAACCCGAAGGTCCGACGCGGGCAGTCCGGGGGAGGACTACTGGGTGACGCGCTTGATGCGCTCGAACGAGCGGGTCAGCTCCTGGTCCGCCTTGGCGACGGCATCAGGAATGGTCATTTCGTCGGTCATGATGGCGTTGAAGTAACGCATGAAAATCTGGTCGACTTCCTGGAAGTTGGCCGGCGACGGCACCGCATGGGTGGTCGGCAGCGTCTCGTAGTAGAGCGGCGCCGACGGCGGGAACTTCAGGAAGTTTTCGGTCTCGGCCGCCGACTTGCGGCCCGGCACGGCGCCGCCGAGATCGCCCTCTGCCACCTGGGTCTCATAGCTCAGGAGTTCGGTGACCAGCGCCTCGGCGAGCTTGGGGTTCTGCGCCTTGGACGAGATGCCATAGGCGCCGAAGCCGATGACGGTGTCGTTGCTCACCTTGCCCGGCTGCACCGCGATATCCATGTCGAGCTTACTCGCAATGGCGTTCTGCACGATCCAGTGTCCCCTGGAGATCATGGCGATCTGGCCGGCGAAGAACTGGTTCTCGACGCCCTCCTGCCCCGGCACCGGCGAAACCTTCTTTGTGTGGATCAGGTCGTAGAGGAACTGCAGCGTCTCGGCGACCTTGGGGTCCTTCATGTTGGAGGCCGACCAGTCCGCCGTGACCGGCGAAGTGCCGTTCGACAGGAACCACGGCATCAGCCCGAAGAAGAAGGCCGGCACTTCGTAGCCGAACTGGGTGACGTTGCCGTTGGCGTCGCGCTTGGTCAGCTTTTCGGCAATGGCGGCGAACTCGTCCCACGTCCAGGTCTTGCTGGGTGCAGGGATACCGGCCTCGGCGAAGAGCGCACGGTTGTAGTTCGTCATGATGTTGTTCCAGGTCGAGGGGATGAAGTAGGTCTTCCCCTTGTACTTGGTCAGGTCGAACAGCTTGGCGTCGAAGTCGGAGAAGTCGCCCGAGGCGATGAAATCGTCGAGGGGCAAGAACAGGTCGCGCGCGGCAAAGCTCTGCAGCGTCTCGACCGCTGTGTGATAGACGTCATACTGCTCGCCGGCATTGTATTGCTGCAAGACGCGCGAGACGAAATCGCCCCAGCCGCCACCCACCGCATCGACGCCGATCTCGACCTCGACATTGGGATATTTCTGGTTGAAGCGCGCCACTGCGTCCTGCGTCGACTTGAGCTGCGCTTCACCGCCGAAGGTCATCAGCCGCAGCTTGCCGGCTTCATCCGATTGCGCCAGCGCCGGCGCCACCAGCCCGGCGGTGAGCAGCAGGGCTGCCAAGAGTTTCTTCATTCATCCCTCCTCTGTCCGGCGTTTCGACAAAGCTTCGCCGGTGCTGGATCGCGGCGTTTTCGCCGCCTCCGCGTTGAAAATATCGTTTCCGCTCCGAGAACCGCCAAAAAACGGCGTCCGGTTATCGAGCGTGGCGATTAAACCATTGTAGGCGCTTGGATATTTCTCCCGTCGCGGGGTTGTCCCCGTCTTCTGGCGATGCCGAACGTAACAGTTGTGAATGGATTTGCAAATGCATTCACAAATCCATTTGCATGCGTCTTTCGTTTGGTGCTAGCCGTTGCCGCCATGAGCACGATCTCAAAGGTTGCCGAGCGGGCAGGCGTATCGCGGACCACGGTCTCGCACGTCATCAACCACGCCAATCGGGTATCGAAACCGCTGCGCGAAAAGGTGCAGGCGGCGATCGATGAACTCGGCTATTCGCCCAACCCGCAGGCCAAGAGTCTGAGGACCGGGCGCACCAACCTGATCGCCATGCTGATCCCCGATATCGGCAACCCGTTCTACACCGAGATGGTGAAGGCGGCGCAGGCGGCGCTCGAGGAAGCCGGGCTCGACGCGCTGATCTACAATACCGACGTGCCGGGCGGGAACTGGCAGACGCATGGCCGCGATTACCTGCGCCAGCTTAACAAGAAGCGCGTCGATGGCCTGCTGGTCGGCGATTTCGCGCTGCACGGCATCAACGAGGAGCTCTCGAGGCTCGATACCCCGGCGGTGTTCATCGGCCAGCTCGCCAGCCACGCCGTCGACAGCGTCAAGGTCGACGACTATGGCGGCGGCTACATGGTCGGCAAGCACTTTGCCGAACGCGGGCACAAGACGGTGGTGCAGATCACCGGGCCGGAGAACTTCGAGTCCGCCATGGCCCGCGCCGACGGCTTCGAGCAGGCCCTCAGGGACCACAAGGTCAAGGTCAAGAAGTCCCAGCGCTACACCGGCACTTACCTGCCGCCCTCCGGCCGCGAGGCGGCGCAGTGGATCGCCGAGCTGAGCGGCGAGGACAAGCCGACCGCCGTGTTCATCGGCAACTACCTGATGGCGATGGGGACGCTGGCCGAGTTCCACGATCAGGGCGTCCGCGTCCCCGACGACATTGCCGTCGCCATTTTCGGCGACCTGCCGCAGCTCGAGTATGTGAGGCCCAACCTCACCCGGGCCGGCGAGAACCCAGGCGCGCTGGCGAGGCGCGCCGTCGAAATGCTGCTCGAACGCCTCAACGGCAAGTTCGACGGCCCGCCGCGCACCGAGGTCATCCCCTGTGCGCTGCGCATCTTCGAGTCGGCCTAGCCGAACGAAGGAAAACTAGCGCGGCCGTTTCGGGGGAGGTGGCCGCGTTCCGGACGACAACACCAAAGCTCCAGGGAGGAGTGAATGACTCATACGTCCAACATGCCGTCGGGATGGTCCCGCCGGTCCATCCTCAAGGGTGGCGCCGCACTGGGCGCTGCCGGCCTCGCATTGCCGTTCGCCGGCAAGGCGTTCGCCCAGGACAATACGCTCAGCTTCTGGCAGTTCTATGCCCCGGGCGGCGATGTGAAGCCGCAGGTCGACTGGTTCGTGAAGATGGTGGCCGATTGGAACGCCACGCAGTCCGAACAGGTGGCGCTCGAGTATGTGGTGGGCTCCGAATATATCGGCGGCACCAAGCTGGCGACCTCGTTCGCCTCGGGCCAGGGCCCGGACATCTTCATCATCTCGCCCGGCGATTTCCTGCGCTACTACAATGGCGGCGTGCTGCAGGACCTGACGCCGGCGATCGAGGAAGCGGCGCGCGCCGATTTCCCCGAAAGCGTCATCGCCAACCGCATGGTCGACGGCAAGATCTACGGCGTGCCGATGGAAGTCGAGCCGATGGCCTTCTACTACTCGGTCAAGGCGTTCGAAGAGGCCGGGCTCAACGAGAACGACGTGCCCCAGACCTGGGACCAGTTGCTCGAAGTGGGCAAGAAGTTGACCACGGCCGAGCGCTACGGCGTGCTGTTCGAAACCAACCCGGGCTACTACCAGAATTTCACCTGGTACCCGTTCATGTGGCAGGGCGGCGGCGAGTTCCAGTCGGCTGAAGGCAAGTCGGCCTTCGACTCGCCGGCAACCGTGCAGGCGCTGAAGTTCTGGCAGGATGCGGTCAATTCCGGCGCCGCGCCGCGCCAGATGCTCGGCGGTGGCGGCGGCGATATCGTCGCCAACCTCGGCTCCGGTTACTGCGCCATGCAGAATGTCGGCATCTGGGGCATCTCGGCGATGGACAACAACGCGCCCGACGTTCCCTACGGCATCTTCAAGCTGCCGGTGCCGACGGGCGGCAAGTACGTCACCGTCGGTGGCGGCTGGGCCTTCGTCGCCAACTCCAAGGGCAAGAACCCGGAAGCCGCAGCGAAGTTCATTGCCTGGGCTTTGGCCTCGATGGCGCCGGATTCGGTGCAGCGCGTGGTCGATTGGTGCACGGTAGCAAAGTCCGACATGCCGCCGCGCAACTCGGCGCTGACGGCCGGTGGCGATGCCTTCAACAAGGGCAATATGGGGATCTTCGGGACCCAGATCCATCCGGGCACCCGGGCCGAACCGCGAGTGCCGCCGGAGGTCTACAAGATCATCTCCGACGCCATCCAGCAGACCCAGCTCGGCGGCGCCGACCCGCAGGCGACGGCCACTGCCGCCAGCCAGCAGCTCGACGCCTTCCTCGCGTCGTACTCGGGCGCGCCGATCCTGTAACGGGTGCGGCGGAGTTGGCGGTGTGGAACAGATTGTCCCACACCGCCTCCCTCCCTCTTGAGGGGAGGGATTGAGGGAGGGGGTGGTGCAGTCACCACCGAGATCGCCTCACCACCCCCACCCCCAGCCCCTCCCCTCAAGGGGGAGGGGAGCCGCAAGCCCGGTGAAGGACCAAGGACAGACCAGTGACTGACATCACCACCACGGCAGCGGGCGCAAAACCCGCTGCCATCCGGCTCACCACCCGACAGCGCGAGGCGATCGCCGGCGTGCTGTTCGTCGCGCCCGACGCCATCGGCCTGATGCTGTTCATCGGCCTGCCGATGCTGCTGGCGCTCGGCATCTCGGTGTTCGAGGTCGATGGCTTCGGCGGCTTCAAGTTCGTCGGGCTCGCCAACTACACCAAGATGTGGATCGACCCGCTGTTCTGGTCGTCGCTGCGCGTCACCGGCCAGTTCACCCTGATGCTGGTGCCCCTGCTCTACGTCACCGGGCTCGGCCTCGCGCTGCTGGTGCAGCGCACCAGCAAGTTCAACACCGTCATGCGCTCGATGTTCTTCGCGCCGCAGATGGTCAGCCTCGTCGTCGTGGCCCTGGTCTGGCAGTTGATGGTGGTCGACAAGCTGGGCGTGCTCACCCGCTTTGCCGCCTCGATCGGGCTGGGCGGCATCTCCTTCCTCGGCGACCCCAACCTCGCGCTCTTCACCGTGACGCTGGCGGCGGTGTGGTTCCTGATGGGCTTTTACATGCTGATCTTCCTCGGCGGCCTGCAGGACATCCCCAAGGAATATTACGAGGCGGCGCGCATCGATGGCGCCAGCGCCACCCAGAGCTTCTGGTTCATCACCCTGCCCCTCTTGCGCCCGACCAGCTTCTTCGTACTGCTGGTCTCGGCGGTCGCCGCCATCACCGGCGCGCAGGCTTTCGACCTGATCTACGTGATGACCAAGGGCGGTCCCGCCAACTCGACGGCGCTGCTGATCAGCTACATCTACCAGCAGGCCTTCCAGTACTCCGCCTTCGGCTATGCCGCGGCGCTGGCGACACTCCTCGTCGTGCTGCTGATGGTGGTCACCGTGTTCTTCTTCTTGCTCACCCGCGGCGGACGGTTCGATTATGAGTAGTGCAACGCTCTCCCGTTCGCAGGCGAACGTCGTCCGGCTGGTGTGGATGCTGGTGACGGTGGTGCTCGCCCTGATGGCGATCTTCCCGCTGCTCTACATGCTGTCGATCGCCTTCAAGGGTCCGACCGAGGTGTTCAAGTCGAACCTCATTCCAACCAAGCCGGTGCTCGACAACTTCGTCTACGTGCTGACCGAGGTGCCGTTCTGGCGCTACCTGATCAACACCTTCGTCATCTCCGCCGTGGTGACGGTGGTCGCCCTGTTCTTCCACACCATGGCCGGCTACGCCCTGGCGCGGCTGAAGTTCCCCGGGCGCGAGGCGGTGTTCCTCGCCATGTTCTCGACCTTCCTCGTGTCGCTGCCGGTGATCATCGTGCCGCTGTTCATCCTCGTCCGCGCGATGGGCATGCTGAACTCCTATTCGGGCCTGATCATCCCGGCGATCTTCAACGCCTTCGGCATTTTCCTGCTCCGCCAGTATTACCTGTCGCTGCCCAAGGAGCTGGAGGAAGCCGCCGTGATCGACGGCGCCGGCTACTGGCGCATCTACACCAGCGTCATCCTGCCGTTGAGCCGGCCGATCATCGCGGCGCTGGCCATCCTGTTCTTTCTCGCCAACTGGAACTCGTTCCTCTGGCCGCTCACCGTCGCCTCCGACCCCAATCTCTGGGTGGTGCAGGTGGCCATCGCCAACTTCAAGAGCCAGTACGCCGCCAGCTGGAACTACACCATGGCCGCCTCGACCATCGTCGCGGTGCCGATGCTGGTGCTGTTCGTGATCTTCCAGAAGCAGATCATGGACTCCATCAAGACCAGCGGCCTGAAGTAGGCCGACCATGCAAAGACCAGCGGCCTCAAATAGGTCCCAAGGAGATTTCTATGACCAATGCGGGCCTCTCACCGCTACGGGGACTAGCCAAGCTGCGCGATGCACGCAGCCGGCGCTTTTCGAGCTACGACCGCACCGGCGGCAATGACGACCGGCTGCACATCGAACCGGGCAAGACCATCGTGATCGCCGAGCACCAGGGCGCCGGCATCATCACCCATATCTGGGCAACCCTCGCCTCTTCGGCCGACCACTATCTCAGGAAGATCGTGCTGCGCGCCTACTGGGATGGCGAGACCGAACCGAGCGTCGAAGCCCCGATCGGCGATTTCTTCGGCATGGGTCATGCCAGGACGAAGAACTTCGCCTCGCTGCCGGTGCAGGCGAGCCCTGAGGATGGCAAGGCCTTCAACTGCTACTTCCCGATGCCGTTCGGCACCTCGATGCGGCTGACCATCACCAACGAGTCCGACGTCGACCTGCTGTTCTACTACTATGTCGATCTCGAGCTGCACGACCGGCTCGAAGACGGCATGGGGCGCTTCCACGCCCAGTACCGGCAGGATCGGCCCGAAGGGGTCAGCGAGGTTGGCAAGACCAACGAGCAGCATCTGTTCGGCGGCGAGAATGTCGACGGCAAGCGCAACTATGTGATCCTCGATGCCGAGGGTCACGGGCATTACGTGGGCGTGCTGTTCTCCGTGCAGTCGCAGCGCCTGTCGCGCCAGTGGGACTGGTACGGCGAAGGTGACGACATGATCTGGATCGACGGCGCCCCCGGCCTCGCGGTGCCCGACACGGTGCGCAAGCCCGATCCGCGCATCGGCCCCAAGGCGGCGCTGATCGAACCGCGCCCCGAAAGCGCGTCGGGCGCCAACGACCAGTGGCCGCCGACGCTGCATGGCACCGGTACCGAGGATTATTTCAACACCGCCTGGTGCCCCACTCAGGAATATTCGGCGCCCTACCACGGCATCATCGCCGGCGGCGGCCCGAACTGGACCGAACCAGTGACGCTCTACCGCTGGCACATCGAGGATCCGCTGATCTTCAAGCAGCGCATCCGGGTCACCATCGAGCACGGCCACGCCAATGGCCGCTCCGACGACATCTCATCGGTGGCGTTCTGGTATCAGCAGGAGCCGCATAAGCCGTTCGATCCGCTGCCGCCGGTCGCCGAGCGCATCCCCCATTTCCGCTATCCATTCCAGGGACAATGAACATGACTACGCCTTTCAACGGACTCGGCGTCGGGCTGCATAACCTCTACCGGCTGTCGCCGGCCAAGACCCGCTCGATCTCGCCGGAGAACTTCACCGGCGAAAAGGGCAAGGGTGGCATGGCCACCGAAGGCACCGGCGCCGTGCACGCCAAGGGGCTCGGCCCCGACGGCAACGGCCAGGGCTGGAAGGTATCGCCCTCGATCCGGATCGAGCCGGGCGAGACCCGCGTCCTCGCCGATATCGAGGGCATGGGCGCCATCCAGCAGATCTGGCTGACCACGGCGAACCTGCGCTGGCGCAGCCTGATCATCCGCATGTGGTGGGACGACCAGGAGAACCCCTCGGTCGAAGCGCCGCTCGGCGATTTCTTCTGCATGGGCTGGGGGCAGTTCGCTCAGATCAACTCGCTCGCCGTCTGCGTCAACCCCGGCCGCGCCTTCAACTGCTACTGGGAAATGCCGTTCAGGAAGGCCGCCCGCATCGAGATTGAGAACACCGACCCCGACGATTTCGGCATCATCTACTACCAGATCAACTACACCCTGACCGAGGTGCCGGAGGACGCGGCCTATTTCCACGCCAAGTTCCGCCGCACCAACCCCCTGCCCTATGGCACCGACTACACCATCCTCGACGGCATCAAAGGCCGCGGGCACTATGTCGGCACCTACATGGCCTGGGGCGTGAACAATTCCGGCTGGTGGGGCGAAGGCGAGATCAAGTTCTTCATGGATGGGGACAAACAGTTCCCCACCATCTGCGGCACCGGCACCGAGGACTATTTCTGCGGCGCCTACAATTTCGACGGCGGCGTGGTCGATGCCACCATGGACAGCCGCTACCGCGAGTTCTCGACGCCCTATGCCGGCCTGCCGCAGGTCCTGCGCCCCGACGGCACCTATCGCAGCCAGACCCGCTTCGGCATGTATCGCTGGCACCTCAATGACCCGATCCGCTTCGAGAGCGATCTCAAGGTCACCATCCAGGCGCTGGGCTGGCGCACCGAAAACCGCAACACCCGCCGCTACCTGCCGCTGCAGGACGACATCGCCTCGGTCGCCTTCTGGTACCAGACGCTCCCCACAGCGCCGTTCGAAGCGCTGCCGGGACGCGACTATCTCGAGGTGATTTGAGGGTGGCTTCGGGGCCGGTGCGAGCCGACCCCCACCCCTGTCCCCTCCCCCTCAAACAGGGGGAGGGAGACGTTAGCCTCGATAACAGTGTGAGGGTCTCCCTCCCCATTCTTAGGGGGAGGGGACAGGGGTGGGGTCAGCCCGCGTCGGCCATCAAGTCAGCACCGCTAACTGAGCGCGTTTAGCAAATTCCCCGACACGTGCCCATCCGGCAGCAGCCCGGCGCGGGTCTGCCAGTCGATCACCGCGGCGCGGGTCTTCGGCCCGATCTCGCCATCCGGCTTGCCGATCTCATAGCCCTTCTTCAACAGCTTGGCCTGCACCTGCTTGCGCCCATCGGCGTTGAGCGCGGTGTCGTTCGGCCACGGCACCATGAAGCCCTTGCCGCCGATGATCCGGTCGGCGAGATGCCCCACCGCCAGCGCATAGCTGTCGGAATTATTGTAGCGCTTGATCACTCCGAAATTCGGCAGCACGGCGAACACCGGCCCGTTGCCGCCCATCGGCATATAGAGCCGGGCGGTATCGCTGGCGCGCGGGAACGGCTTGCCGTTGGCCCGGCTGACGCCGACCCCGCTCCAATCGCCCAGGCTCGCCGTGATGCCCTGCCAGACATTCTGGTAGTTGAAGTCGCGTGCGAGCTTTACCTCGTAACCCCAGGTTTCCCCTGGCCGCCAGCCGAACGACTTCAGGTAGTTCGCGATCGAGGCCTGCGCGTCGGGGACCGAGCCCCAGATATCCTTGTGGCCATCACCCTTGAAGTCGACAGCGTATTTCATGAAGCTCGAGGGCATGAACTGCGGCAGGCCCATGGCGCCGGCCCACGAGCCGACCATGTCCTTGGCGCGCACATGCCCGCCCTCGAGGATTTCGAGCGAGGTGATCAGCTCGGCGCCGAAGAAATCGGCGCGATAGCCGCCATAGGCGAGCGTTGCCAGCGCATGCACCGTATTGGTGCCGCCGAGAAACCCGCCGAAATTGGTCTCGATGCCCCAGATGGCGAGGATGATCTCGCCCTGCACGCCATAGCGCTCGCTCACCGCCTTCAGCGTCTTGGCCCATTCGCCACGCATCTCGTGGCCGGTGCCGATGCGCGTGTCGCTGACCCGCTTGTTGACGTAGTCGGCGGCGGTGGAGACGAATTCGGGCTGCTTCTTGCTCAACTCGAGCACCGAGCCGATCGGCTTGAAATCGCCCATGGCGATATCGAACACCCGCTTCGACACCCCCCGCGCCTTGGCGCGCTGCCAGGTCTGGTCGACAAAACCACCGACGCTGGCAAAGGCCGGCGTGAATGCCGAAGAAGCGATCAGCGCTGCGGCGCCGATACCAAAACTACGACGGGAAACAGAGAATTCGATGGGCTTGTTTACGCGGTACATGAACATGCCTCTGCACAAGAGGTAAGGCCCGGGTAAAACGCTGGGCCAATCTGCCGGCACAAATAGCCGACGGTTTGTCGCTATTCTCCGCAACGAAATTAAGATCGCGTTACCCACGTGATCGCATTCGCGTGATCGATGCTGGACCGATCGCGCGATCGGTTGGGGTGATGGCGCCGAAGGGAGCGCGGGGTGGTGCACTTTGGTGCCCCAATCCGCCGTCGTCATTCCCGCGCAGGCGGGAACCTGGTGGGATCTCTCAGCCTCCACTTGCGGTGCGGCATCCCGCTGGGTTCCCGCCTGCGCGGGAATGACGCCGGTGTGGGTAGCGGAGTGCGGTGGGGCGCTGGAGTTGCGCAAAGCAATGCCGACAGCGTTGACACTCGCCGCCAATCTCTGGGATGCGTGCTGCCCTTTCATCGCGTCGGAGGAGTGCGATGTCCCGACCCCTTGCGCTGGCCGTGCTGCTGCTTGGCCTTGCAGCCCCGGCGCTCGCCGCCGAGCTACAGCCGACCCTCACCGGCGACGTGAAGATCCATGACCCCACCGTCATCGAAATCGACGGCAAGTTCGTCGCCTTCCAGACCGGGCAGGAGGGCGGGCTCTATCGTGGCGCCATCCGCGCCAAGACCTCGCCCGACGGCATTGCCTGGACCGATGCCGGCTCGATCGGCAAGGGCGTGCCGAAATGGGAGCGGCAGGAACTCGGCTACCAGTCGCTCAACATCTGGGCGCCCTCGGTCAGCAGGCACGGTGACACCTGGAACCTCTACTATTCGGTGTCCTCGTTCGGCATCAACACCAGCGCCATCGGGCTGATGACCAATGCCGCACTCGATCCTGACAAGCCCGGCGAAGGCTGGGAGGATCAGGGGCTGGTGCTCAAATCCAACGGCAAGGACAACTGGAACGCCATCGACCCCTGGCGCATCGACCTGGGCGATGGCCGCGCCTTTCTTGCCTATGGCTCGTTCTGGGACGGCATCAAGCTCAGGCAACTCGATCCGGCGACCGGCATGCTGCTAACGCTAGACACGCCGACCTACGATCTCGCCTCGCGCCAGGGCGCCGGCATCGAAGCGACCAGCATCCTCGAGCACGCAGGCAAGTTCTACCTGTTCGTATCGTTCGACCAGTGCTGCAAGGGCGTCGACAGCACCTACAACATGCGGGTCGGCCGCGCCGACGAGGTGACCGGCCCCTATCTCGATCGCGACAGCAAGCCGATGCTGCAGGGCGGCGGCACGCTGCTGCTCGGCAAGACCGGCCGCTTCATCGGCCCAGGCGGCCAGGAGGCCATCGTCACCTCAAAGGGCGAAATGCTCGCCTACCACTATTACGACGGGGATGATCTGGGGGTATCGAAACTCCAGCTCTCGCCGCTCCGATGGACTGCCGATGGCTGGCCGGAGCTTGATGCGCTGCCGGAGTAAACGGCCGCAAAATCCGGCAATCGGGTTTTCGACCGACCCCACTAGCCTGCCAAGGAACCGAACCGATCGTGAAAACCTCCCCCCGCCTCGCCGACCTCGACCTCATGAAGACCCTCTTGGTCATCGGCATGATCGGCGCGCATGTCATCCAGCTCATCACCTTCCGGGCCAGGCCCGAGGCGGCGATGTTCGCCGAGTACGCCAACCTCGTCAGCTTCTCGGGGTTCCTCTTCGCCTTCGGCATCGGGCTCGGCCTGCCCAAGCCGGAGGGCCGGCAGCGCAGCCTCTGGCGGCAATTGCGGCCCTCGCTGCTGCTGCTCCTCGCCGTCTACGCCTCGTCCTTCGCCTTCGCCCTGCTGGTCGACCGCAAGAAGCTCGATCTGCAGCTGATCACCGACGTCCTCACCATGCAGCGGCTGTTCGGCTGGAGCGAGTTCCTCGCCACCTTCTTCATCCTGTCGCTGCTGACGCTCGTGGCGCGCCCTGCCCTGCTGGCAATCGGCCGCAACCCGTGGCTGCTGCTCGTCGCCACTGCGGCCTGCCTCGCCACCACCTTCTACACCACCGGCGCCATCGTCCCGCTGCTGCCGACGCTGGTCAGCCATACCGGCTTCGCCAATTTCCCGTTGCTCCCCTACCTGCCCTGGTTCCTCGTCGGCATCTGGTACGGCAGCCATCCGGTGCGGGCCTGGCACTTCATCCCGGCGCTGGCCATTACCGGCTATCTCTACTGGGTAACGCTCCAGACCGGGCAGTTCCCCAACCGCTTCCCGCCCACCATCCTGTGGATCGCCGGCCCGGCGGCGCTGCTGCTCGGCTATCTCGCGCTCTGCCGCTTCATCGCGGCGCGGATCGGCATCCCCAGCCTGCTGCTGACACCCGGCCGGCACGTGCTGAGCTTCCTGGTGCTTTCCAATATCGGCTTCTTCGCCACCCGCTATTTCATCGGCAAGCCGGTGCGCACCACGCTGATCGCGGCTCTGGTGACGGTCGGCGTGCTCGTCGTGCTGTCAGTCGGCTGGTGGGTGTGGGAGACGCTGCGGCGCGCTACTCGGCCGCAGCCCGCACCGGCACCGGCCCGATAGAGCCGCGGCTGATCAGCGGGCACTCGATCTTCACCCGTCGCGGCGAGGCGGCGGGCAGTTGCTCGTCGAGCAGCGTGCCCACGGCCCAGCGCGCCATCTCCTCATGCGGCAGCACCACGGTGGACAGCGGCGGATCGAGGTACATGCTGGTGTCCTCGTCGTCGAAGCCGACGATCGACATGTCCTGCGGCACCCGCAGCCCGCGGGCCCGCAACGCATCGTAGGCGCCCACCGCCATACGGTCGTTGAAGGCAAAGATGCCGGTCGGCGGATTGGGCATGTCGAGCAGCCTGGCGGTCAGGTCGCGCCCGCCATGGATGGTCCAACCGCCGCGCATGATCAGCTCTTCGTCCACCGGCACGTCCCATGAGGCAAGCGCCTGGCGATAGCCGCGCTCGCGGTCGTCGGCCGCCTCGATCCAGCTTTCGCCGGCGAGATGGGCAATGCGGCGGTGCCCGGCCTTCAGCAGCGCCTCGGTCGCCCCATAGCCGCCGGTGACGTCTGCCGGCACCACCGAGGGGTAGTAGCGCTTCCTGTCGTAGCAGTTGAGCAGCACGGTGGGCACATCGCGCAGCCGCTCCGGCACCTCGACCGGCCGGGTGACAAGGCTCGCATAGAGCACGCCGATGATCTGGTTGCTGAGCAGCATGTCGAGCGCGAGACTCTCGAGCTTGGGGTCGGAGCGGGTCGAGAAGGTGGCGACCACCACATCCTGCAGCGCCGCTTCCTCGCGGGCCCCTTCGATGAACGGGGTAGCGAAAGGCGTGGTGCTGACCTCATCGAGCAAGAGACCGATCACCCGCGTCTTGTTCTCGGGCACGTGGTGCTGCGGGCCCTTGCGGTAGCCGAGCGCCTCGGCGGCCTCGATCACCCGGATCCGCGTCGCCTCGGCCACGCGCGCATTCGGCACCCGGTTCAGGACGAGCGACACCGTGGCCTGCGAGACCCCCGCACGCTCACCGATCTCGATCATCGTCGGCCGCTTTGCCACCACTTCCCCCATACGTCCGAAGCGTTCGTTTAACGTCTTCAAAGCGCAGCATTATCAGGCTTGAAGCCCGGTGTGCAACTCGATTGCTAAACTCATTAGCAAGCCTGACGCTTGCCAGACCGCCGGAAAACCGGTAGCCATAGCCAAACTGCTAATAAATATTAGCTGAACGGGAGGACTGCATGATCGGCGAGACTACGGCCACCAAGGCTGGCGCAAACGCACGCGGGGAAATCTCGCTCGACGGCGCGTGGCGCTTCCGGCTCGATGGCCATGGCGACTGGCGCACCGCGACGGTCCCCGGCCCCTGGCAGGCCGAATTCGCCGACCTGCGTCATGCCACCGGCAAGGCCGTCTATGCCCGCCAGCTGTCGATTCCGGCGGCCTGGCAGGGTCGCGAGATCGCCCTGCGCTTCGGCGCGGTGAATTACTTCTCCGAAGTCCGCCTCAATGGCCGCGTGCTCGGCACGCATGAAGGCGGCTACCTGCCCTTCGAGTTCGTGATCCCCGATGGCACCCCGGCCGAGAGCGCGCTGGAAGTGCATGTGACGCTGCCCAGCGGCGATGCCGAAGCCTATCCGGATTACCCATTCGGCGAGATCCCGCACGGCAAGCAGAGCTGGTACGGCCCGCTCGGCGGCATCTGGCAGTCGGTGAAGCTGATCGCGCGCGACAGGCGGCACGTCGCCCATGTGGCGATCGACGCCAACCCCGATAACGGCGAAGTGGCGCTGGCGCTGACCCTGTCGGCCGCCGCGGCCGGCGCTACGGTGCGGGCCACGGTGGGCGGCGTCTCCGCCGAAACCACCGGCACCGCGCTGACCCTGAAGCTCAACTCCCCTGCCCTGTGGTCGACCGAGGCACCGAACCTCCATGCCCTGAAGCTGGAGCTCATCGCCGGCGGCGAAGTCGTCGACACCACGACGCACAGCTTCGGCTTCAGGAAGATCGAGACCCGCGACGGCAAGTTCTTCCTCAACGGCCAGCCGCTCTACCTGCGCGGTGCCCTCGACCAGGATTACTACCCGGACGGCATCTGCACCCCGCCCTCCCTCGCCTTCCTCGAGGATCAGCTCACGAAGGCCAAGCACCTTGGCCTCAACCTGCTGCGCGTCCACATCAAGGTGCCCGATCCACGCTACTACGAAGTCGCCGACCGGCTCGGCGTCCTGATCTGGACCGAAATCCCCAACGTCCAGTATTTCAGCGCGGCTGCAGCCAGGCGCATGCGCGACACCATGGCCGGCATCATCGCGCGGGATGGCAACCACCCCTCGATCATTGCCTGGACCATCATCAACGAGGATTGGGGCACCAGGCTGATCGAGAATGCCGATCACCGCCAGTGGCTCAAGGACACCTATGACTGGCTGAAGGCTAGGGATCCCCGCCGCCTCGTCGTCGACAACTCGGCTTGTATCCCCAACTTCCACGTCAAGACCGACATCAACGACTACCACTACTACCGCTCGGTGCCGGAGCGCCGCGCCGAGTGGGAGAAGCTGACCGAAGAGTTCGCCGGCGCCGCCGACTGGACCTGGACGCCCTTTGGCGATGGCGAGCGCCGCGGCGACGAGCCGCTAGTGGTCTCCGAGTTCGGCGTCTGGGGCCTGCCCCATCCGGACCAGGTGAAGACCCCCGAGGGCGAGGAGCCCTGGTGGGCCGAGACCGGTGGCAACTGGGGCGATGGCGCCGCCTATCCGCACGGTATCCAGAACCGCTTTGCCACCTACCATCTCGACCGGGTGTTCGGCAGTTTCGGTGACTTCATCACCGATGTGCAGTGGTACCAGTTCGCCAATCTCAAATACGAGATCGAGTCGATGCGCGCCCACGCGCCGATCCAGGGCTACGTCATCACCGAGATGACCGACGTGCACTGGGAGGCCAACGGCCTGCTCGATATCAACCGCAACCCGCGCGCTTTCCACGACCGCTTCGCCGAGATCAACAACGACACGGTGATCGTGCCGCAATTGGCCCATCACGCCGTCACCTCGGGCGACAGCATCTCGTTGCGCCTGAAGGTGGCGACCGGTGGCAAGGCGGTGCCGGCTGGCGCCACGCTCAGCTGGTCGGTCGAGGGCGCGAGCGGCAAGCTCGATGTGCCGGCGACAGAGGGCCTCGCGGTCGCCGACCTCGGCACCACCACCATCACCTTGGGTGGCGAGGCTCGCGTCGCCAGCATCGGTCTGAAGCTCGAGGCCGGCGGCAAGCTCCTCGCCAAGAACCAGATCCAGGTCTCGGTCTATTCGAAGCGCACGGCTGGCCCGGCGAACATCGCCGCGGCGGATGCCGAACTGGCGGCTTACGCCAAAGGCCTGGGCTACACCGTGACCACCGATGCGGCCTCGGCCGACCTGGTGCTTACCCATGCGCTCGGCGCCGACGACATCGAAGCGATGCGCCACGGCGCCCGCTACCTGGTGCTGGCCGATGGTTCGGTGGATACGCACCGGAACCTCCGGACCGATCCGCCCCGGGCCGAGCCGCCGACCATGCCGGCCGGCAAGGAGCGAGCCCGTCACCTCGGCTCGGAGACCCAGCTCCCCAATATCGGGCTGGTGCTGCGCGACGGCACGCTGTGGCGCGGCGACTGGATTGCCAACTTCTCCTGGATCAAGCGCAGCGGCGCCTTTGGCGCCCTGCCCGGCGGTCCGCTGCTCGACGTTTCGTTCGATCGGGTGGTGCCGCACCACGTGCTGACCGGCTTCCGCTCCTGGGAATACGAGGGGCTGATCGATGCCGGCGTGGTCATCGGCTGGATCAACAAGCCGGCCGCCACCATCGCCCGTCGCCGCGTCGGCAAGGGCGGCCTGGTGGTCACCACCTTCCGCCTCACCAACGACGCGCCGGGCGCCGATCCGGTGGCCGCGGCGCTGTTCGATGGCCTTGTCACCAGCGCGGCAAATCTGGAGGTCAACTGAAGCGAAACTGAATCAGCTTTTCGGGTTGAAAACGCCGAAATCCGCCCATCCGCGGATACATCTTCGCGCTAACTATCTGAAACTTAAGCTGAATTTTCCGCTTTCTTTTGATACAGGATTGACAATATTGTCAGCCGCAATAGCATCAGCACCGGCTCGCGAGATCCCCAAGGGACGCGCGGGCCGGGGACGACCCGGGAGGAACGCGATTTGGCCGATATCAGGCTCGTAAACGTCAGCAAGCACTTCGGTCAGGTCCGCGTCATCGAGAACGTTTCGATGACCATCGGGTCGGGCGAGTTCATGGTCTTCCTCGGCCCCTCGGGCTGCGGCAAGTCCACGCTGCTGCGGATGATCGCGGGCCTCGAGGATATCGACGGCGGCGAGATCCATATCGGCGACAAGCGCGTCGACGAGCTGCCGCCCTCCGAACGCGGCGTCGCCATGGTGTTCCAGAACTACGCGCTCTACCCGCACATGACGGTGCGCGAAAACATGTCGTTCGGGCTGCAGAATATCCGCACTCCCAAGGACGAGATCGCCCGGCGCGTCGCCGCCGCCGCCAAGACGCTCGAGCTCGAACACCTGATCGATCGCAAGCCCGGCCAGCTGTCGGGCGGCCAGCGCCAGCGTGTCGCCATCGGCCGCGCCATCGTTCGCGACCCCAAGGCGTTCCTGTTCGACGAGCCGCTCAGCAACCTCGACGCCGGGCTGCGCGCCCGCACCCGCATCGAATTTGCGCAACTGCATCAACGCATGAAGACCACCATGATCTTCGTGACGCATGATCAGATCGAGGCCATGACGCTGGCCGATCGCATCGTGGTGATGAACAATCGCAAGATCGAGCAGATCGGCACGCCCATGGAGATCTACACCCGGCCGGCCTCGCGCTTCGTCGCCGCCTTCGTCGGCTCGCCGTCGATGAATTTCCTGCCGGTGCAGCAGCTGTCGGACCGCGACGGCAAGGCCGTGGTCAAGCTCCCCGACAATTCCGAGATCCTCACCGGCATCGCCTCATCCCGGCTGCCCAGTGACGGCAAGGTCACCTTCGGCATCCGTCCGGAGTCGGTGAAGGTGTCGGCCAACGGCGCGGTCACCGGCAAGGCCGATGTGGTCGAGCGGCTGGGTGAGCGGACCCTCGCCTATGTGCGCCTGTCGGACAATTCGGTGGTGATCGCCGAAGACGAGGGCCAGTCGCGGCTCAATGTCGGCGACCAGGTGAAGCTCGATTTCGACGGTGCCTCGGCGCACCTGTTCGACGTGAGGGACGTCGCCTACAGCGCCGGCTGAAGCCGTATCCATCAAGAGGGAAGATACGCCCTTATGCATCAGAATTCCTGATCCATATCAAGTGATAGGTCAGTGATTATGTCCCGAATGACCACCCACTGCTCAATGCGTGGTCGACGGGACAGACCGGCGGTGCCCGGTCGAGTTGAACCAACGCATGGAGCTCATCCTTTGGGAGGAAATGAAGTGATGAAGTCGTTCCTGAAAGTGGCCATGATGTCGGCAGCCCTGCTGTCGAGCACCGGCCTTGTGCATGCCCAGGAAGTCGTGACCTGGTGGGACTTCCTCGGCGGCGGCGACGGCGTCCGCATGAAGGCGCTGATCGAGAAGTTCAACGCCGAGAATGCCGGCAAGATCGAAATCCAGGCCACCACGCTCGAGTGGGGCACCCCGTTCTACACCAAGGTCCAGACCTCGGCCGCCATCGGCGAAGGCCCGGACGTGATGACCTATCACCTGTCGCGCCTGCCGCTCGGCGTGTCCTCGGGCGCGCTTAGCGAGATCACTGCCGACGAGATCTCGGCCGCCGGCCTCGCCGCCTCCGACTACGCGGACTCCAACTGGAAGGCCGCCCAGGTCGACGGCAAGCAGTACGCCATCCCGTTCGATATCCACTCGATCATCCTCTACTACAACAAGGACATGCTGAAGGCCGCGGGCCTGCTCGGCGATGACGGCCTGCCCAAGGGCCTCGACGGCGTCGACAACTTCAAGGCAGCGCTGCAGAAGCTCAAGGATGGCGGCGCCGAGTACGGCGTGTCGATCCACTCGGCCGCCGGCGACAGCCAGTGGCGCATTTTCTACTCGCTGCTCGGCCAGCAGGACGGTCAGTTCCTCGATGCCGACGGCAACTTCCTGTCGGGCGACAACCTCGACAAGGCCGTCAAGGCGACCACCGTGGTTGCCGACTGGGTGAAGGACGGGCTTGCCCCGGCGGCCACCGAGTATCCGGCCTCGATCGCGCTGTTCACCGGCGGCAAGGCGGCCATGCACATCAATGGTGTGTGGGAAGTCCCGACCATGACCGACCTCAAGGCCAAGGGCGAACTGTTCGATTGGGGTGCGGTCGCGCTGCCGACCTTCTTCGATCACCCGGCCACCTGGGCTGACTCGCACGCCTTCGCCATCCCGAACCGCGTCGGCAATGAAGTGTCGGCCGAAAAGCGCGCCGCCGTCATGCAGGTCATCGCCTGGATGAACAAGAACTCCCTCGCCTGGGCCGATGCCGGCCATATCCCGGCCTATTCGCCGGTCCGCGACAGCGAGGAGTTCAAGACCAAGCAGCCGAACGCCACCTACTCGGTGCTCGCCGATACCGCCGTGTTCGACCCCTCGTCGGTGCTCGCCGGCGTTGCCTCCCCGGTCTACGACGCTGCCGGCAACTACCTGATGCCCGCCGTCAACGGCGAAATCGATCCGCAGTCCGCCATGGAACAGATGCGCGACGATCTGCAGGGTCAGGTGGAGTAATCTCCAGGACCGGCCGGCGCCCACCCGGGCGCCGGCCGGACTGTTTTTGACTGGAAGGGGAGGCCAGAACCGATGTCAGCCGCAGAGACCGCCGCCGACGTGCCGCTGAAGGCACAGAAGAAACGCTTCAACCGCAACGAGGTGCTGGCGGCGCTGATCTTCGTTCTGCCCTTTGTCGTCGTCTATGCCGTGCTGTTCATCTACCCGACGGTGCAGATGATCTGGCTCAGCTTCCACAAGGCGCCGCTGATCGGTCCGGGCGAGTTCATCGGCATCGACAACTACGTCAAGCTGTTCAAGGACCGGCTGTTCGGCGTGGCGTTCTGGAACACCGTCTATTTCGTGGTGCTCACTGTGGTGCCCGCCACCCTGACGGCGCTCGCCATCGCTATCGGCGTCAATCGGCTCAAGGGCTGGATGCAGTCGCTGATCCTCGCCTGCTTCTTCATTCCCTACATCCTGCCCGTCTCGGTGGTTTACCGCGTCTGGGGCTGGATGTTCGACAGCCAGTTCGGCATCCTGCAGCCGGTCATCGCGCTGATCGCCGGTGACAATGTGCCGGTGTTCCGCACCCTGCCGCTGTTCATGCCGACCGTCGCCTTCATCACCGTGTGGTGGACCATCGGCTTCAACATCCTCTTGTTCATCGCCGGCCTCAGGAACATCTCGCCCGAGATCTACGAAGCAGCGGCACTGGACGGCACCTCGAAGTGGCGCCAGTTCACCCGCATCACCTGGCCGCTGATCTGGCCGGTGACCGTGCTGGTGCTCACCATCCAGCTGATCGCCCAGTTCAAGATCTTCGATCAGGTCTACCTGTTCGGCAATGGCGGCCGCTCGGACGCCACCATGGGTCTGGTGCAGCTGATCTATCGCAGCGCCTTCCAGAAGAACAACGGCGGCTACGGCGCCACCGTCGCGGTGGTGCTGTTTCTGGTGATCGTCGTCTTCTCCGTCCTGCAGTTCCAGATGCTCCGCGCCCGAGGTGAGAAATGAGTTCCGTCGCCACCACCCCGGCAGCCGGCGAAGTCGTGGGCATGAGCCCGCGCAAGCGGCGGATCATCAAGACGCTCGACCTCATCGGGCTGCTCGCCACCATCGTCACGGTGCTCGGCGCCATCTTCTGGGCCTTTCCGCTCTATTGGGCGGTGATCACCACGCTCAAGGTCGAGAACGACATCGTGCAGCCGGGCATCGAACTGTGGCCCCGGCGGTTCTCGCTCGATGCCTATACCCACGTGCTGTTCAACACCAAGATCGGCACCTGGTACATCAACTCGCTGGTGACCGCGGTATCGGTGACGGTGCTGGTGGTGATGATGTCGGCGCTCGCCGGCTACGCCATCAGCCAGCTGAAATTCCCCGGCCGCCGCATCCTGTGGTGGATCATTCTCGCCAGCTTCATGATCCCGATCCCGGCGCTGATCGTGAACCACTTCGTCCTGATCAGCCAGTTCAAGCTGTTCAACACCTGGCTCGGCGTGATCCTGCCACAGCTGGTCTATGGACCGGTCACCGTCATCATCTACAAGCAGTTCTTCGACAGCGTGCCCAAGGAGCTGCGCGAAGCGGCCAAGATCGACAACGCCAACGAATTCCAGATGTTCTTCAAGCTCTACCTGCCGATGAACTGGGGCATCACCACCGCCTTGGCGATCATCACCTTCATCGGCGCCTGGAACCAGTTCCTCTGGCCCTTCCTTGCCGTCACCGACGAGAAGATGATGAACGTCACCGTCGGCATCACCCAGGTCACCGACGCCTTCGGCGTGAAGTATGCCCGCGATCTCGGCAGCGCCATTCTCGCCGGTTTGCCGGTGGCGATCGTCTATCTGATCTTTCAGCGCAAGGTGACCGAGGCGATCATGCTGTCGGCAGGCATCAAGGGCTGACCTCGCTTCGCCGGCGAGCGCGCAGGGGAGCGGCCCGACGGACCGCTCCCCTCTCATTTGATAATGTGATCGCGGTCGCACCCTTGCCTTAGCGACCGCTTAACCCCTGCTCACGATAACGATGTCACAGGCAACGGGGTCCGCTGCGCGATGGGGCAGGCACTTCTCAAAGACGACGTGTTCGAGCCCGCCGCGGATCGCGACCGGCTCGTCGCGCTCGACCGCTACGACGCGCTCGATACCGGCCGCGAGGAGGCTTTCGATCGCATCGCCCGGCTGATCAAGCTGACCTTGGGCGTCGAGGTCGGCATCGTCTCGCTGATGGATGCACACCGGCAGTGGTACAAGGCGGTCGACGGCTTTTCGACCACCGAGGTGCCGTTGCAGAGCGCCTTCTGCAAGCACCTGCTGGCCGACCCCACGCCGATCGTCGTCCCCGACGCTACGCTCGACGAGCGCTTCCGCGACAACCCCTATGTGGTGGGCGACCCGCATGTGCGGTTTTATGCCGGGGCGCCGCTCACCACCAGCGACGGCTTCCATATCGGCTCGGTCTGCGCCATCGATTCCGCCGCCCGCCATTTCGGCCCGCGCGAGAAGGCCATTCTCACCGAACTGGCGCATGTCGCCATGAACGAGCTGGAGCTCAGGCGCCTGGCTGCCACGGACGCGCTGACCGGGGTGTCGAGCCGCCGCGCTTTCAAGGACGAAGCCGGCAAGTTCGTCGCCCTCGCCCGCCGGCACCGCAGTGCGCTGAGCTGCATCACCTTCGATCTCGACCATTTCAAATCGGTCAACGACACCTATGGCCACGCCGCCGGCGACCAGGTGCTCGCCGCCGTGTCGGAACTGGTGACCGGCCAGCTGCGCCGCACCGACCTGTTCGGCCGCCTCGGCGGCGAGGAATTTGCCGTGCTGCTGCCGCATACCGACCAGCATCGCGCCTATGAGGCGGCCGAGAAGCTGCGCCTCGCCATCCGCACCCTGAAGATCCCCGGCAGCCACCCGCCCATTGCGGTCAGCGCCAGCCTCGGCGTCGCCAGCCTCGATCCGGTGGGCGACGATATCGACAGCCTGCTGCAGAAGGCCGACGAGGCGCTCTATGCCGCCAAACGCGCCGGCCGCAACCGCAGCGCCATGTGGCAACCCGCCGGCACCGCAGTCCAGGCCGAACGCCGGCGCGTCCTGAAGGCCGGTCGCATCGTCTTCATGAACCGGCACGCCGTCACCGAGTGCACCGTGCGCTCGCTATGGGAGAACGGCGCCGAGCTGGCCCTGAGTTCGACCCTCGACATCCCCGACGCATTCCAGCTGCAGATCCGTTCCGATGGCGCCGAATGGGCCTGCGAAGTTGCCGGCCGGACCGAGCAGCGGCTCATCGTCAGCTTCGTCTGACGGCGGAATCCGACGCCGCATCCCTCCTCGCACCGAGCGAACGACGAGATTCTCGGCTCCATGCATGCCGATGTTACCGATCGCACATTATTTTTGCCGATTGATACACAGCTTGCGCCGATCCCAAAAAACCCCGTACATTCAAAGCGCTTCGAGATGTCGAGCGAAATTCCTGCCCCAGGGGCCATCCGAACTACCATTCCAGCTGTTGACTCAACCCCCATGCGCGTCTAACGCTTGGGAATATTGGGAGAAATAGCCGGTGCTCTGGAGGGAGTTACCGGCTCTGGTGGGGGAGACGCCAAGCCAATGCCGCAGGGCAAGAACTGACTGTCCGATGGGGCAGTACCAGCATGACGCGATGAGTGGCGGAACGGCTACCTGACCTCAGGCAGCCGATGGGGTCACTACGCGCCGAAATCCGCTGTCGCGGGCTCGGCGCTCCGTCGCAAAGGCTCGTATGGCCCACTCCGAACATTCAGGCCCGACGCGCATCACCGTGGATCGCCGGCGCCCCGAGGCGCCTGCTTCCACCGGCCGGCCGAGCCCTTACCGCCCAGAGAACGATCGCAGGATAACAAGATTATCTTGGGGAGGTGTGGGGGCTTAGCCGGGTCGATGGGACCCACAATTTCAAACATCGGTCGCCTCAAGGCGATGTTTTGCTTTCGTCGACAGTCAAGGGAGACTCTGTCACATGGTCAAACGTAGAACACTCACAGCGGCACTGCTGGCGCTCGGCGTCATGGCATCGCCGCTGGCAGCGCTGGCGCAAAGCCCGCTCGCTGCCACAGCACCCAAGGAAATCGCTCCGGCGACTCCGCTTCCGGACGTGCCGCGCAACCAGACCGTCGTTCTGGGCTGGGGCGTTGCCCTGTCCTCGCCGATCGGCGTCACCAACCCGTGGGCGCTCCCCGGCTACACCCACCAGGAAGGCAATGCCTTCATGTGGGAGCCGCTGATGTACTTCGCCATCTTCAAGGGCGAGTATGTTCCGTGGCTGGCCGACAGCATGGAGTATACCGACGACACCTTCATGGCGCTCGAGATCAAGCTGAACAAGGACGCCAAGTGGTCTGACGGCACCCCCGTCACCTCCAAGGACGTCAAGTTCACCTTCGATGGCCAGCTGAACAACTCCAAGCTGCCCTACAACGCGCACTTCAGCCAGTTCGTCGCTTCGACCGACATCGTCGACGACCTGACCGTGAAAGTGAACTTCAAGACCCCGGCGCCGCGCTTCAAGTTCGAAGTGCTGACCGAAAAGTTCGATACCGGTATCCCGATCGTCCCGGCCGACTACCTGTCGTCCAAGCCCGACGTGAACATGGAGCCCGGCTCGATCGATATCCCGCACTCGGGTCCGTATGATCTGAAGGCGTGGAACGCCAACCAGAAGATCTTCGACTACCGTCCCGACTGGTGGGCCGTTAAGGCCGGCCGTATCGCCGAGCCGGCAGTCAAGCGCGTCATCATCGCCAACATCACCGGCGTCTCGATGGACACCGTCGCCCAGCGCGTCGTGAACAACGAGTTCGACTCCGCTCTCGACATGCGCTCCTCGGTTATCGGCAACATCCTTGCCCAGAACCCGGAAATCACCACGCATACCGGTTCGGAATCGCCGTTTGGTTACCTCGACTGGTGGCCGAACTCGCTGTGGATGAACACCCAGCTCGAGCCGTACAGCGATCCCAAGATCCGTCGTGCGATGAGCCTCGTCATCAACCGCGATGTCATCAACGACATCCTGTATGAAGGCGCTCCGATCGCGACGATCTATCCGTTCCCGCTCTACCCGAACCTGCAGGCTTTTGCTGACTCGCCCGCCGTCAAGGCGCTCGAGGAACAGTACCAGCCGCGCCTGTTCGACCCCGAGCAGAGCAAGACGCTGATGACCGAAGCCGGTTACACCATGAACGGCGACGGCCTGTGGGAGAAGGATGGCAAGACCATCGACGCCACCATCCAGGGCTTCGAAGGCATCCACTCCGACATCGTGCCGATCCTGGTCGAAATGCTCCGCCAGGGCGGCTTCGACGCCGCGATCAACTTCGGTCCTGACGCCTACCAGAACATGGCGGACGGCAAGGCCGGCCTCTACATGTTCGGCCACGGCGCCTCGCTCTACGATCCGTTCGAAGCTCTCAACCTCTTCCACGGCAAGTACAGCGAAGCCATCGGCACCTCGGCCGGCAACAACCGGTTCTCGCGCTACAAGAACCCCGAGTACGACGAAATCCTCGACTCGATCGCCCCGCTCTCGTCGGACGATCCGAAGTTCCAGGAAGGCGCCGCCAAGGCTCTGGGCATCTACTGGCGCGACCAGATCGATATCCCGATCATCCAGTGGCTGCACCGCATCGCCTACAACCAGCACTACTGGAAGAACTGGCCGACCGCTGCCAACCCGGCAATGGGCACCAACGGCGCGTTCTGGGCTCACACCGGCCTCCTGGTCATCACCTCGCTGCAGCCGACCGGCGCGCAGTAAGGCGACCGCTTCGACATCGGAGTGCGCGTCCGCGCGCACTCCCCCAAACGTTCCCGCGCCGGAGTTGACCGAGTGAACTTCAAGCTGATTGCAAAGCGCCTTTCCTTCCTGGTTCTGGTCATCTGGGCCGCATCCACGATCGTATTCTTCGTCCCCCGTCTGAGCCCCCGCAACGCGCTGCGCGAACGCTTCGCCGAACTGGCGCGCTCCGGCGGTTTCGCTCCGGGCGATATCGAAAAGCTCATCGCCAACATGAACCAGCAGTTCGGCCTCGATAAGCCGCTGCTCGACCAGTACTGGACCTATCTCGGCAACGTCATCCGCATGGATTTCGGCTACTCGCTGAACCGCTACCCGGCGACCGTCACCGACATCATCGGCCAGGCCCTGCCCTGGACCGTGTTCCTGCTGCTGTTCACCACCATTCTCAGCTTCGTCATCGGCAACCTCCTGGGTGCCATTTCGGCCTGGCCCAAATCGCCGCGCTGGCTGCGTTCCATCGCCACCCCGTTCGTGCTGCTGACCGGCGTGCCGCCCGTGATCATGGGCGTGCTGCTGATGTTCTTCATCGGCTTCCGGCTGAAGCTGCTGCCGCTCGGTGGCCCCTACTCCATCGGCATCGTGCCGAACTGGTCGTGGGAGTTCGCCCTCGACGTGCTGCGCCACCAGATGCTGCCGGCGCTGGCGCTCATCCTCGGCTCGGTCGGCGGCTGGGTGCTGTCGATGCGCGGCATGGGCGTCACCATCCAGGGCGAGGACTATGTGAACTTCGCCGAGCACAAGGGCCTGACCGGCGGCCGCATCTTCCGCGACTACTACCTGCGCAACACCCTGCTGCCGCAGGTCACCGGCCTCGCGCTGGCGCTGGGCACGGTGGTCACTTCGGCGCTGGTCGTCGAACAGCTCTTCGGCCTGCCGGGGCTGGGCCAGGTGCTCAACAACGCCATCCGGTCCAACGACTTCCCGACCATCTACGGGATCGTGCTGTTCATCACCATTGCCATCGCGGTGCTGATGGCCGTGCTCGAGTTCATCTACCCGCTGCTCGACCCGCGCGTGCGTAACCAGTAGGAACCGGACAATTGACCACAATCGTTGCAACTTCGGCGCCCGAGGCGTCGGTCCAGCAGCCCGGACGACTGACCCTCCTGCTGCGCTACTTCAACCGCAACCGGGGCCTCGCCATCGGTTTGCTGATCCTGATCGGGCTGGTGCTGTTCACCGTCATCGGCCTGATGACCATCAACCCCAAGCAGGCCTATCCGCTGTCGGTGGCGACCAAGCAGCCGCCCAGCCTCAAATACCCGTTCGGCACCGACTTCTTCGGCCGAAACCTGCTGGCGGCGATGGTCGTGGGCATGTGGCAGACCGCCGTCATCGGCGTCATCGCCGGCGGGCTTGGCACCCTGATCGGCGTCGTCCTCGGCTTCACCTCGGCCTATTTCGGCGGCTGGATCGACTCCACCATCCGCACCATCTGCCAGATCCTCACCCCGATCCCGGTGCTGCTGATCCAGGTGGTCGTTGCCGGCTCGCTCGACAAGCGCGACGTCACCATCTTCACCATGGCGCTTATCGTGGTGATGCTCGCCTGGATGGGACCGACGCTGGTGATCCGCGCCCAGGTGCTGACCATGAAGGAGCGACAATTCGTGTCGGTCGCCAAACTCTCGGGCGTCAGCGATATCGCCATCATCTTCAAGGAAATCCTGCCCAACCTGTTGCCGTTCATCGCGGCATCCTTCGTCGGCCAGGTGTTCTCCGCGGTGTTCGCCTCGTTCTACCTCGCGGTGCTCGGTCTCGGGCCACTGCGCGAGCCGCTGCTGGGTAACATCATCTGGGCGGCGCAGCTGCAGGGCGCCTTCTTCAACGGCTGGTGGTGGTGGCCGATCGCGCCATCCATCGCGATGATCCTGATCCTTGGCTCGCTCGCCCTCATCAATATGGGCCTCGACGAACTGGCCAATCCGCGCGTCCGGCGGACGGAGTAATGACTATGAACCTCGCATCGACCGATACCGCGTCCGGGCGCAATA
The DNA here is from genome assembly GCF_059502445.1 of Kumtagia sp. Taxonomy (NCBI): domain Bacteria; kingdom Pseudomonadati; phylum Pseudomonadota; class Alphaproteobacteria; order Hyphomicrobiales; family Phyllobacteriaceae; genus Kumtagia; species Kumtagia sp. The sequence continues at coordinate 259,945 of NZ_JCACER010000096.1, read as the reverse complement.
CCGGCCCGACGACCTCGGGCCCTGTCCTCCGCGTCGACGACTTGGTCGTCAGCTACTATACCGATCTCGGCCGCGCCCGTGCCCTCGACAATGTCAGCTTCACCCTCGAAGCCGGCACCAAGATGGGCATGGTCGGCGAATCCGGCTCGGGCAAATCCACCCTCGCCCTCGCCATGATGCGCATGATCAAGCCGCCCGGACGGATCGAAGGCGGCAGCGTCTGGGTCGGCGGCACCGACCTGCAGGCGCTGAACGAAGAGGACATGCGCAAGGCGCGGCTTTCGAAGATCGCCTACATCCCGCAGGGCGCCATGAACTCGCTCAACCCGGTGATGCGGGTCGGCGCGCAGATGGTCGACGCCATCAAGTCGCACCTGCGCGGCGAGAGCGCCAGCGCCATCAACGACCGCTGCGTCTGGGCGCTGAAATCGGTGGATCTCGATCCGAGCGTCTTCCACATGTTCCCGCACGAATTGTCGGGCGGCATGAAACAGCGCGTCTGTATCGCCATCGGCATCCTGCTGCGCCCCGAAGTGATCATCGCCGACGAGCCGACCAGCGCGCTCGACGTCGTCACCCAGCGCCAGGTGATGGAAACCATCGACAAGGTGCAGGACGAGATCAACTCGGCCGTCATCCTGATCGGCCATGACATGGGCCTGATGGCCCAGACCATGGACCATGTGGCGGTGATGTATGCCGGCCGGCTGGTCGAGCTCGCGACGGTGCGCGAGATGTTCACCAGCCCCAAGCACCCCTACTCGCAGGCGCTGATCTCGAGCCTGCCGACGCTCGACAACAAGGGCCAGTTCAAGGGCATCCCGGGCCTTGCGCCCTCGCTGCTGCGCCTGCCCTCGGGCTGCGCTTTCCATCCGCGCTGCCCGTTCGCCTCGGATCGTTCGCGCACCGAAAAGCCCAAGGTCAACGTGCTGCCCGGCGGCCAGCTCGTCGCCTGCCATCTCTACGACCAGGGGAATTGAACCCATGTCCAATCTTCTGGAAATCCGCAACGTCACCAAGGTCTACCAACGGGGCCTGCTCTCCTCGCACGCCAAGATCGCGCTCAAGGAGTTCAACCTGACGCTGAAGGAGGATGATCCGACCATCCTCACCGTCGCCGGCGAATCCGGCTCGGGCAAGACGACCCTCGCCATGCTGGTGCTGGGCTTCATCACCCCCACCACCGGCGAGATCCTCTATCGCGGCAAGAACATCACGACGCTCCGTGGCGCCGAGCGCATGGCCTATCGCCGCGAAGTCCAGGCGGTGTTCCAGGATCCGTTCGCGGTGTTCAACCCGTTCTACACCGTCGACCACCTGCTCACCGTGCCGATCAAGCAGTTCAAGCTGGCCAAATCCGGCAAGGACGCGCGCAACAAGATGGACGAGGCGCTCACCGCCGTGGGGCTCCGCCCCGAAGATGTGCTCGGCCGCTTCCCGCACCAGCTCTCGGGCGGCCAGCGCCAGCGCATCAACGTGGCCCGCGCGTTGCTGCTGAAGCCCAAGCTGCTGATCGCCGACGAACCGGTATCGATGGTCGATGCGTCGCTGCGCGCCAATATCCTGGAATCGCTGAAGAACCTGCATCGCGACCATGGCGTGACCATCATCTACATCACCCACGACCTCACCACCGCTTACCACGTGGCCGACACCATCACGGTGCTCTACCGCGGCGACGTGGTGGAAAAGGGCGACGTCGAGACGGTGATCCGCAACCCGCAGCACGCCTATACGAGGCTGCTGGTCGACTCGATTCCGTGGCCCAACCTCGACCAGAAGTGGGGCCAGCACTCGGTCCGCTCCAAGGAGTCGCAGGCCGAGTTCAGCGCCAACGCACCGACGCCCTGAGGCGTTTCACCGGCCCGCTCCCGCGCGGAGCAGGCTGCACAACTCCAGCGCCGGCCGTTTGCAGCGGCCGGCATAGTTACGTCCACCGCGGCCCGATATTTGCCGCATCAACTTTTGAGATTGCATCGACATGCTAGAGATCGCCGAGGTCATCCCTCCCAAATATTCCCCTGTCTGGAAGCTCGCCAAGCAGTGCGGGGTCGATCTGGCTGTCGCCGGCCTGCCTTTCGATGGCCTCGAGGCCAATGAGCGCGTCTCCTCTCTTTCGGCGCTGACGCGCATGAAGGACGCGTACGAGAAGGGCGGCTATGAGATCCGCGTCATCGAAGCGCGGCCGCCGCTGAACCTCGCCAAGCGCGGCCTCGAAGGACGCGACGCCGAGATCGACGTGGTCTGCGAACTGATCACCAACATGGGCAAGCTCGGCATCCCGGTGTGGTGCTACGAGTGGATGACCGACTTCAACTGGGTGCGCACCAACATGGCCTATCCCAGCCGCGGCGGCTCGGTGGTGACGGCCTTCGACGCCAGGGATGTGCCCGACAGCATCACCTCGAACCCGCCGGTATCGGAGGAAAAGCTCTGGGAGACGCTGGAATACTTCCTGCGCCGCGTGCTGCCGGTGGCCGAGAAGGCCGGCGTCAAGCTCTCCATGCACCCCGACGATCCGCCGATCACCCCGATCAAGGGCGTGTCGCGCATCATGCGCACGGTGCCGAACTTCCAGCGCCTCGTCGACATGCTGCCGTCCGACTACAACACCATCACGCTCTGCCAGGGCAACTTCACCCTGATGACCGACGACCTGCCCAAGGTGATCCGCGGCTTCGGCAAGAAGAAGATCAGCTTCGTCCACTTCCGCGACGTCGAGGGCGTGCCGACCAGCTTCCATGAGACCTGGCACGACGCCGGCAAGACCGACATGCTGGCCACCATGCGCGCCTACAAGGACATCGATTTCGACGGCGTGCTGCGCCCCGACCATGTCCCCACCGTCGAAGGCGACAGCAACGAGAACGCCGGCTACTCCGCCTTCGGCCGCCTCTACGCCATCGGCTACATCCGCGGCCTCCACGAAGCCGTCTATTCGAGCTGAGACTGAAGCCATGAAGATTGCACTCACCGGTTCATCCGGCGGCATCGGCCGCGCCATCATCACCGAGGCGCGCAAGCAGGGTCATGACCTGGTCTGCATCGACCGCGTCGCCGCCCCCGAGACCGAAGAGACCAGGGACCTGCATTTCATCCAGGCCGACATGGATGAATACGAAAAGCTCGTCGCCGCCTTTGCCGGCTGCGACGCGTTGATCCACATGGCCGCCATCCCCTCGCCGGGCCGGCACCCTGATCACGTGGTCCACAACAACAATGTGGTGGGCAGCTACAACGCGCTGCAGGCCGCGGTCGACAACGGCATCATGCGCATCTGCCAGGCCTCGAGCGTCAACGCCATCGGCCACTCCTACAGCCGCGATCCGCACTACGACTACCTGCCGATCGACGAGGAACACGCCAACTATTCCGAGGAGCCCTACAGCCTCTCGAAGTGGATCTGCGAGGCCCAGGCCGATGCCTTTGCCCGTCGTTGGGACGACATCTCTATTGCCTCGATGCGCTTCCATTGGGTGGTGCCGGAGCGCGAGCTGGCGGCCCGCAACTTCACCCCCAACGCGCCCTCGCCCAAGAAGCACCTGTTTGCCTATACGCGCTTCGATGCCGCGGCGCGGGCCTGCCTGCTGAGCCTCGAGGGCAAGTTCAGGGGCCATGAGGTGTTCTACATCGTGGCGCCCGACACCACGATCGACATGCCCAGCCTCGAGGCGGCGGAGAAGTTCTTCCCCGGCATCCCGATCAAGGGCGATCTCAGCGGCCGCAAGGCCTTCTTCAACTCGTCCAAGGCCGAGCGCATCCTCGGCTGGAAGCACGATCAGCCGTAAGCGCCGGAGCGGGCTAACGCCTGCAAGACGGCGATTTCGCTACGACCGACAGACCCGGAACCAACCCGCTCGCGAGCGGGTTGGACCGCCGATTATTTCCTCGGAGGAACGCCATGAGACTGTTCGCAACGTTCGCCCTCGCCGCGCTCATCGCCGCCCCTGCCCTGGCGCAGGGAACGCCGGATACGGCGGTGACCGGCACCAAGCAGTTCGAGGTGAAGGAACTCACCAACGGTCTCGAGGGGCCGTGGGAGATCACCTGGGGCCCCGATGACTGGCTGTGGGTCACCGAGCGCGTCGGCGGCAAGATCACCCGCATCAACCCGGCCGACGGCACCAGGCAGGTGGCGATCGACATCGAGGAGGTTTCGGCCCCCGGCGGGCAGGACGGGCTGCTCGGCCTGGCGCTCGACCCGGGCCTGTTGCAGGGCACCGGCAGCGACTACGTCTATGCCGCCTACACCTATGTCGACAAATCCCTGCCCAAGCATGACTGGGTCAAGGACCCGTTCAGCCCCTATGCCAACCTGTTCGCCAAGATCGTCCGCCTCACCTATGACCAGGCCACCGGCACGCTGAGCGACCCGCAGGTGATCATCTCCGGCATGCCCGGCCAGAACGACCACAATTCCGGCCGGCTGAAGTTCGGGCCCGACGGCAAGCTCTATTACACCATCGGCGACGGCGGTAAGGGCCAGCTCGGCAACTGGTGCATCCCGATCGAGGCGCAGCGCCTGCCCACGACCGAAGAACTTTCGGCCAGCAACTGGATCGCCTACCAGGGCAAATCGCTCAGGCTCAACCTCGACGGTTCGATCCCGGACGACAACCCCGAGATCGGCGGCGTGAAGAGCCACGTCTTCACCTATGGCCACCGCAACATGCAGGGCATCGATTTCGGCCCCGACGGCACGCTCTACGCCTCCGAGCAGGGCCCCAAGACCGATGACGAGGTCAATGTGCTGGTCGGCGGCGACAATTACGGCTGGCCGCATGTGGTTGGCTTCAAGGACGACAAGGCCTACCAGATGGCGCGCTGGGATCTCGCCACCACCCCCTGTGCGCAGCTGACTTTCTCCGACATCACCATCGATCCCTCGGTACCGGTCGAGGACGAGACCAAGTGGCCCGGCCAGCAGCACGACCCGCTCGCGACGCTGTTCACCGTCCCCAGCGACTGGGATTTCACCGACCCGGCCTGTAACGGCATCGACTTCATCTGCTGGCCCACCGTCGCCACGTCCTCCATGCAGGCTTACTTCCCCAAAGCGGGCGAGGGCATCCCGGGCTGGGAGAACTCGCTGCTGGTGACCACGCTGAAGCGCGGCTCGATCTACCGCGTGCCGCTTGGGCCCGACGGCAAGACCGTTGCCGGCCCGATCGAACGCTACTTCCAATCCGAGAACCGCCTGCGCGACATGGCGCTCAGCCCCGACATGAAGACCCTCTACGTGGCGACCGATGTCAGCGGCCTCGTCGGCACGATGGATGGTGGCGCCGGCACGACGCTCAAGAACCCCGGCGCCATCCTCGTCTATAGCTACACCGGCGAAGGCGACGGCGCCGCTGCGGCAACCACCACTGAAGCGGCTCCGGCGGCTGAAGCAGCGACCACCACCACCGCCGCTGCCGGTGCACCGGCGAGCTTCACCGCCGAGCAGGCGGCCCGCGGCAAGACCGCCTACGACGCCAACTGCGTCTCCTGCCACGGCCCCGACCTGATCAGCGCCAACTACGGCCCGCCGCTCGCCGGTCCCTATTTCGACGGCAAATGGATCGGGCAGACCGTGGCCGCGCTCTACACCCACATCCACGACCGCATGCCGCCATCGCGGCCGGGCGAGCTGGGTGACCAAACCTACGCCGACCTCGTCGCCTACATCCTCTCGGTCAACGGCCTCGCGGCCGGCGATACCGAGCTGCCGGCGGATGTGGCGAAACTCGAGGCGATGACCATCGCGAAGTAGGCAACGACATCGACGAATGAAAGAAGGGCTCCCACTGGGAGCCCTTCTGCTTTGACACCGAGCGGGCCGCAGGCCCCCTGCCCATCGTGGAAACTCGCATGTGCGCGCGAACCCGCGCTACTCAGGCCGACTACGCGGAGCGGGAAGGTCTCAGAAGTGGAAGTTCACACCGACGAGGCCGACGGCCGAATTCAGCTGGTTGGTGTAACCATCACTATCGCCGTCGATGCTGAAACCCATCAAGCGACCCTCAGCACGCAACGACATATTGTCGGTCACCGCCATTTCGACGCCCGCACCGATAACTCCACCTACAGCGAAGCCTTCAGTCGAGTAGCCGACGCCCCAGTCGTCGTCGATATCGACATGCGCCACCGCGAGACCGGCCGTGCCGTAGATCAGAAGGTCGTCGACCGCGAAGCCGACCCGCCCGCGCAGCGTCGCCACGGGGCTCATGCCCAGCGCGATAAAGCTCGCATCAGCGTCGTCCGAAGAAATATCTCCAAGGGCGACAAGGCCGAGATCGGCCTCGATGCCGTAGACCAGCGAGTCCTGCTGCACGTTGAAGCCAGCAGTCGCCATCGCCGTAAGCAAGCCGGCGTCATAGCTGTACGAATAGTTGTCGTTGAGCAGCGCCTCGTTCCTGAGCCCGCCCGCACCGATCGAACCGCCAACATAGAAGCCGTTCCAGTCGAACGCCGATTGCGCACTGGCTCCGCCCGTCGCAACCAACAGTGCGCCAAGGCCAACTGACGCGAGCAACCCGAATCTTGTCATTTCACCGATCCCCAAGGATTTGGCGACAATGGTCGAGCTTCGTGAGAGTGTAAAGTTCAACGTCGTCAGTAGATTGGGTTTCGATCGATTTGTAGCGCCGTTGCATCAACTGCCCAGCATCTGCGCCAGCAGCGGACGTACGACCTTGCCGGTGAGGCCGCGCGGCACCTTGTCGATCGGCACGAAGCGCGAGATGGGCGCGATCCTGAACGCATCGGCGCAGAAGGCCCCGAGCGCCTCGACGTCGAGGTTGCCCTTGCTCACGATTGCCGCAACGACAGCGTCGCCGCCCCGCCCGTCCGGCACGCCCACCACGGCGGCATCCACGATCCCTGGATATTGCAGAATGACTTGCTCGATCCGGTCGGGAGCGATCTTGGCGCCACCGACATTGATCAGGTCGGTAGTCCGGCCGGTGATGTATAGTCGGCCCGCTTCATCGAGGTGGCCGACATCTCCGGGCACGAACCATCCGTCCTCTCCCAGCGGGCTGCCGTCCGCAGGCGCCGCGGTGAAATCGGTGCGCATCCGGATACGACCTGACTGCCCGGCTGGCAGCACTGTGCCGTCCTCGCCGATCACCTCGAGCTCGACATTGGGCTGCACATACCCGGCGGCACCATCCGTCGCGGGGTCACCGCCGACGATCTCCACCGCCACGCTGCCGATCTCCGCCGAACCGTAGGCCATCACGATGCGCCGGGTCAGCATTGCCTGGATATCGGCCAGCAGCTGCGTGGTGATCACGCTTCCGCCCATGGTGATGCCGGCCAGCGCCGGCAGCGGCACATAGTGCTCGCGCTGCGCATCGACCAGCGAACGGATCTGGAACACCGAGCCCATCAGGTACTGGCAGCCATAGACCGACATCACGCGCAGCGTGTCAGTTGGATTGGCGGCAAAACACATGGTCCGGCCGTTGAGCAGCGCGGCCACGGTGATGAAGAATGACCACGACGCGTTCAGGTCCATCATCACCAGGCCGCGCGACCACTGGCCCGACGCGGTGAGTTGCAGTTCCACGCCGTAGAGCTGCAGTTCGAATGCGGCCATGCTCAGCAACAGCGGCTTTGGTCGCCCCGTCGTGCCTGACGACATGACGATGCGGCAGGGTGCAGAAGGTGCGGTCGGCCGCGCCGGCAGCGCAGGAGCTTCCTGGGCAAACCACGCCTCGTCGACAACCAGGCACAGGCGTCCGGCCGGCATTGGAAACTGTTGGTCGGCCAGCGCCATGGCGACGTCGCCCAGGTTGGCCAGTCCCGCCTCGTTCGAGAACGGTGCCGCGACCAGGCCCATCCGCATCAATGCCAAGGAAACCGCCAGGTGCCTGGCCGGTGCCTTGATCGACACCCCAACGATGGCTCCGGGCGCCAACTCGAAGGCGGCAACCCGCGCGGCCACGGACCGGGTCGCGCTCTCCAACATGCCGAACGTCACCACGCTGGTGCCGGCGATGATTGCCGGCAACTCCGGCTCCAGCTTGGCGCGGTAGGCGATCTTGTCGGCGACGTTCATGTGTTTGTCTCTGGCTGGGATGCCGCATCGACAGCGACGCAAGGCCGTCTGTCAATATCGGATCTGCCCGGCAGCAATCGGCATTGGAGACAACCAGGGCCCTGCCATCCAGGTCAGGTGCCTACCGAACGAGGTTTGAGCTGTTGTCACCGGCGTCGACCAGCGGCCCGCGTCAGCTAAATTGAAGGAGTATTCGAGTACAGCAAAGGGCGAGACGCCGCCGATGCAAGCCGGCTCCACCAGGGTAATGGCCGATGCCTCTCCTGCAACAAGCGAAGCAATGGGCCTGGGCGCTCAAGCGGGATGTGGTTGCCCTTTGGATCGCGGCCCGTGACCAACGGACCCCGTGGTACGCAAAGGCGGTTGCCGGGGGCGTTGCCGCTTATGCCCTGTCGCCGATCGACCTGATCCCGGACTTCGTGCCTGTCCTCGGCTATGTCGATGACCTGCTAGTCGTGCCGCTGGGCGTACTGCTGGCGATAAAGCTGATCCCGGCGGAACTGATGACAGAGTATCGCGCGCTGGCGGTAAGCCGAGACAGACCGGTCAGCAAGGCGGGCTTGGCCGTCATTGTTGCCATCTGGTTGGTCAGCGCGCTGCTTATCGGCTGGTGGCTGCTCGGCAGACACCTGGAACTGTAGTGCGATGGCGACGCCCCTGAGGGGGCAACATCGGCGCATCCTGCCGCCCCCTCCACCAGCTTCGCTGGTCCCCCTCCCCGTTTCACGGCGGAGGAGCACCGAGAGGCCGGTGCGCAAGGCCATATGCGATAGCCCTGCCCGCAGGCGGGAGAGGGTGCGGCGACTGCACCATCTATGAGTGCCCTAGTAACTCACCTTGCGATAGTGCTTGGGCTGCTTCACCTCGGCCACCTCCGGCTCGCTGTCCGGCCCGAGCAGCGCCGCGTATTCCTTCTCCGCCAGCCCGTACGCGCCGTTGGTGAACTCGGCGAGGCCGGTGCGATCGACGATCGCCACCACCCCCCGCATGGTGCGGATCAGCCCGCGGGCCTCGAGATCCTGCAGGGCCCGGGTCACCCCGGCGCGGCGCACCGCCAGCATCACCGACAGGAACTCGTGCGTGATCTGGAACGACTCGCCCAGCCGGTCGCCGACCATCAGCAGCCAGCGCGCCACCCGCTGCTCGAGCAACAGCCGGCCATTGGCCGAAGCAGTCGAGGCCACCTGCACCGCGAAGGCTTGCGCATAGCGCATGAACAGCTGGCGCAGCGATGGGCTGGCGGTCAGCGCCGCCCGAAGCTGCCCGGGGGCGACCCGCATTGCGCTGCCCCCGCCCTGCACCAGGGTGCTGAAGGGCGTCTTCTCGACCCCGTGCACCACGGCAAGGCCGGTCATGCCTTCCGGTCCGATCAGCCCGACTTCGATTATGCCGCCATCGGCATCATCGGCCACCACCGAGGCGAAGCCGCGCTCGATGAAATAGATCGCCTCGACGCTGCGATTGGCCATTTCGAGCGCGTTGTGCGGGGCGAGGTCCACGCGCTCCATCGGCCCCAGCAGCGCCAGGTCCTGGTCCGAGAGGCGCGCCAGCAAGCCGTTCTCGAACCGGGGGGATAGAAATGACAAGCCCTGCGCTCCCGTTTTGCGCAGTCCCCGCCAATTGCTTCCCCACTCAGGGCCGGCGCGACGCGCCGCAAATGGTCATGGGCGACTGCTCATGCCAAGGACACCAATGTCAGGTGAAACTGCGCCCCCCGCAGGTTCCCTCTCGCGCCGCAACTGCCCTCGCTAGGCAGCGGTTCGTGCGCTGGCAGCTTCTGCCGCCTCCTTGCTCGCCGGTCCGTCGCGACGAGTCGTCGCTCGGCGATGTGCCTCAAAGATAATCGCGAGCGGTTCCGAGCAATACGCCAGTAACTCTACGAAATACTTTCCATGAACGGTACGAAACCGCACCGAAGCGCCATTGATATTATCCACGCACAGCGACGCTACATCACGCTCCGCACCCGATCAAGGCAACGGGCAGCCCGATCGGCGTCGGAACTGGAAAACACCTCTCGAATCGCACCTGAAACGCTTCCGCCAACAGAATTACGCGACGCCCTCATGTATCGTTTTCGGACGCTCGAAATATCGGACGAATGCCCGCTTCCCCGGAATTGACCGGCAGCAGTCGACCTTGGGGCAGATCTCCTGGCACTGCCGCTTTACCATTCGCTAACGTTGAAAGCGTTCGCCTGAGGAGAGAGCAGACCATCCGGATGGCAGGGCATCCACCCGGATGGTCAATCGACCGCCTGCAGTTTCCAACCGACAGGTGGTCGGTTCTTGGTGGCCTGGGGGAGCTCGCGAGTCAGCGACGGGGGACCACCGGAAACCTGGTGCCATTGGCCGTTATCGCACGTAACCGAGGCCTCACAGCTCAGCACGCCGACAATAACCACCTTACGGCACGAGTATTAATCAAGGTTACAATTGCCCTGAATCACTTCAAGACGCTCTTCAATCAATTTTCTGACGTCAATGTACGCAATCGAACTATTCCGGGTCAGACAACAGGTGGACAACTTCATCGTCCACTTTGCCGTTTCTGCGCAACCCCGTTCGACAGGGGAGCTGGCGTAAAGCCAGAGTTTGCGGCATCTGCCGACCACGCCGGCGGTGGCCAGGTGAAACGGAGCATGGACGCTGTCGGGATTCGGCCTGCGATCACGCGCAACGGCGGAAATGATGCCGCTCGGCGGGATGGTCGGCCGAGCGGCAAAGTGAGGCCCGGGCAGTATCCCGGCGGCGCCGTTCCGTTTTGGTGAAGCCGATCGCCGGCAGTCTTATCTAATTGGCGGCGAATGCGGATCAACCGGGAGAGGATCGGCGGTCGGGCGGGACGCGCGGAAAGCTCCGCGCTAGTCCAGGAACACCTTCACCGTGTCCGAGCGGCCCTCGGCATCCACCACCGAGAGAGTGACGAAGCCTGGGCCATCCGGATGCCAACTGTTCTGCCGGGCGAAGGCAGAACGCCCGAACGGCGCGCCGTTGGCGAAAAAGGTGAAGGGCGGCACGCCGTTGCGCACCTTGACGATCAGTGGCGCCTCGTTGCCTGAGGCCAGCCCGAGATCGACATCGACGCCATCGGCCGGATAGGCGATCTGCGGCGCCGCATCGCGTTTCACCTTCTGCTCGTCGGGATGACGGAAGCGGCGCAACGGCAGTGGCAGCTCCGAGTTGGAGGCAAAGATCGTTCCCGGCGGGGCGTCGCGCAGCGGCACGGTCTTCTCGGCCAGCCGGTCAAAGCTCTCGAACAGGATCGGCGCGGCGGCGCCGATGCCGGTAATGCCGGGGATCTGCGAATTGTCGGGCCGGCCGACCCACACCCCGATCACGGTCTTGCCGTCAAAGCCGATGGCCCAGGCGTCGCGATAGCCGTAGGAGGTGCCGGTCTTGTAGGCGATGCGGCCGGCCGAGCCGTTGAGCGGCGGCGGCACGTCGGCGAGGATATTGCCGACATACCAGGCAGCAATCGGATCGAGCACCGGCGCCGGCGTCTCGGTCTCCTCCACCACCGGCTTCACCCCGTCGCGCAGCACCACCGGGGTGCCGCCCCGGCCGATGGCCGCATAGATCGAAACCAGGTCGCGCAGCGTCACGCCGACCCCGCCGAGGCCCACCGCGAGGCTCGGCGCCGTATCGGCGGGCAGCCGCGCCGCGGCATGCGCCCGCTTGATCCGCGCCACCAGCCGGGCCGGCCCGACCGCGTCGAGCACCACCACGGCGGGAATGTTCAGCGACTCGGTCAGCGCTTGCCGGATCGACACCGTGCCGCGGTTGAAGCCATCGAAATTGACCGGCACATAACCGTTGAAGGCAGTCGGCCGGTCCTCGATCAGGCTCTCCGGATGGGCAAGCCCCAACTCGAAGGCCAGCCCGTAGATCAGCGGCTTCAGCGTCGAGCCGGGCGAGCGCACCGCCTCGGTCATATCGACATAGCCGTCGCTTTCGGCGTTGAAGAGGCCGGCCGAGCCGACCGAGGCAAGGATATTGCCGGTCTGCTGGTCGGCGACGACGATCGCTACCGAAAGCTTCGAGCCGAGTTGCGCCGCCCGATCGGCGCCGAGCCGCTCGAGCTTGGCCTGCAGCTTCCGATCGATGGTGAGCTCGATCCGGCGGGCATTGGGGTGCGCCTTCACCGCCGCCTGGGCGAGGTGCGCCGCATACATCGGGAAATCGCGCCGCACCCTGGGCATCGGCTCGAGCTTGGCTGCCTCCGCCTCGTCGGCGCTGATCACCTTGGCGCCGACCATGCGGTCGAGCACCAGGTTGCGGGCACTCCGCGCCACCTCGATATCGCGATCCGGCCGTCGCGCCTCGGGCGATTGCGGCAGCGCCACCAGCAACGCGCATTCCGCCGTGGTCAGCCGACCGGGCTCCTTGCCGAAATAGGCGAGGCTCGCGGCGCGGATCCCCTCGATATTGCCACCATAGGGGGCAAGCGTCAGGTAGAGCGTCAGGATCTCGTCTTTGCTGAGCGTCTGCTCCAGCATGTCGGCATGCACCATCTGGCGGAGCTTGCCGGCAATGTTGCGGGTCGGCTCTCCACCGATCAGCCGCGCCACCTGCATGGTGAGGGTCGAGCCGCCCGAGACGATCCGCCCGGCCCCGGCATATTGCACCGCGGCGCGCAGCATCGAGGGCCAGTCGATGCCGTGATGCTCGTTGAAATGCTGGTCCTCATAAGCCAGCAGCATGTCGATGAAGCGCCGGTCGACCTCTTCGATGGTCACCGGCAGGCGCCAGCGGCCATTGGCCGTGGTGAAGGGCCTCAGCAGCAGCCCGGCATTGTCGACCACCGCGGTCGATACCGGCACCGCCGACACCACCGGAGTGGGCGGCAAGGTGGCGCGGATATCGCGCAGCACGGCGAGCCCATACTGACTGCCGACCAGCGCCACGCCGGCGAGGACGATCAGCGTGGCAGTAAAGAGCCCCGGCGCGCGGAAGCGCCGGGGCTGTTGTTTGTGTCCGGCCGTGCTCATGGCCCGGTGACGCCGACCTCAATCTGGCCTGCGTCGGTATTGGCGCGCAGTTCCGGCCGGTACATGTCCTCGACCGTGGCGCCCGGCATCACGAAGCTGCCCGGCGAGACGGCACGCACCATGTAGGCAGTGGTGACGCTCGAGGCCGCGGAGGTGAACTTGAATGCGGCGACGAACTGGTCGGTCCGCGATTCAACATGCGCCGGCGTATCGACGGTGAGCCAGCTGAGGTCGGCAACGCCCGAGCCCTGCAGCAGGTCGGGGTTCTCGATCTCGAACCCGGCCGGCAGCGGATCGGCCACCACATACTGGCCCGAACCGAGCTGGGTCGGCTGCGTCGTCAACACCACCACGAACCGGTCGTTCTGGCGGACATTGCTGAGATCAGCCGGCTCGCCATTGGGCAGGTAGTAGTCGCGCTGGATGGTGAACCCATTCGAGCTCGCCGCCGGCGGGGTCGCCGGGATGGCGGTGACGGTCACCTTCATCTCGGTCGGCCGGTTGCCGTTGTTGACGATCTCGACGGTCTCATTGTCGAACGCCTCCTGGTCGTAGCGGCGATAGACGGTGCCGGTGAGCGGATCGCCATTGATCGTCACCGAACCATCACTTGCCTCACGAGCCAGCGCCGAGGCGGCCACCAGGGTCCACGCATCCTCCTGGGTGGAGGTCCAGCGCTCCTGGTCGCGCAGCGTCGCGAGCTTGGTCGTCAGCGCCCCGATATCGACACCCGACGGCGTGAACTCGGCGGCGAGGGCAAGCACCCCGGCCGTGTCGCGCAGCTGGCTGCCATAGTCGTTGCGATACTTCGCCCGATCTTCACGCGCCTTGAGGTCCTCGACCGCCGCCTGGAAGGCCTCTGCCGCACGGGTCCGGTCGCCATAGAGGGCGAGCGCGGCGCCGAGCTGGGCCTTGGCGAGCGGCGAACCGAAGGCGCTGAGGCGCGCCTCGAGATAGTAGCGCAGGTCGCCGATGGCGGCCCGGCCGGCGCGCGCCAGGTCGTAGAGCGCGAAGGCCACGTCCTCTCCGCCGACGGTGAAGTCGGTGGCGTAGGACACCTGGTTGCCGAGGTTGTCGAGCGCCCGGGTCATCGCCAGCTCCGGCACGTCGTAGCCTTCCGCCTTGGCGCGGAGCAGGAACTCGGTGACGTAGGCGTCGAGCCACAGGTCGGTGCCGTCATAGGGTCCCCAGAGGCCGAAACCGCCGCTGGAGGTCTGCTTGGCGAGCAGGTTCTTGATCGCGTCCTTGACCCGCTGGGTGATCGCTTCGTCATCGCCCAGACCGATCATCGAGGCGACTTCGTTGAGATAGAGCAGCGGCAGGGCCCGGCTCGAGGTCTGCTCGGCACAGCCATAGGGGTAGCGATCGAGCTGCATCAGCAGGCCCGGCACATCGAGGCGGGCAATCGGCCCGACCGCGAGCGTCAGTTCCCCGGTATGCGGCACCATGTCGGCAAACAGGCTATTGTCGAGCGTGGTCGTCGCGCCAACCTCCAGCGGGATCAACTGGCTGGTGGTCACGGGTGCACTGGCGGCACGGACCCCGAGCGTCAGCTCCTTGGTCTGCGTATCGCCGTTCGGCGCGGTGACGATCACCTTGAGCGTCTGGTCGCCGATCTCCGTGCCGGTGAGGCTGAGGTTGAGCGCGGTGCGCTCGCCCGTCGGCAACTCGACCGAAGTCTCGGCCGCATCGGTCGAGAGCCCGGTGCCGGTTTCGAGCGCCACCTTGTAGGTGCCCGGCTCGCCGCCGACATTGTTGACTTCGACCAGCAGCCGCGACGTGTCGTCGAGCCGCAGGAAGCGCGGCGGGCTCAGGTTCACCACCACCGGATCGCGCACGATCACGTCGGCCGAACCATGACCCACGGCACCGGCGCTCCACGCCATCGCCATCAGCCGCACCGTGCCGTTGAAATCCGGCATGTCGAAGCTGATCGTCGCAGTGCCGTCGGCACCCACTTCGACGATGCCGGAGTGGAGCGCCACCAGCACCGTGGTCGCAGGCGGCGTGCCGAAGCGCGAGGCGCCCTCGTCACCGCCGGTACGGAAGGCACCAGGTGTGCCCTGCATCGGGTCGATCAGCTGGCCATAGAGATCGCGCACCTCGACGCCGAGCTGGCGCTGGCCGAAGAACCAGCCATCCGGATCCGGCACCTGGAACTTGGTGAGGTTGAGGATGCCGAGGTCCACTGCCGCAACCGCGACATAGGCCTTGTCACCCGGCTTGACGTTGGCAAGCTTCACCGTGGTGGTGAAGGCCTGGCGCGGCAATGCCACCTCGGGCGCCTCGATGCTGAGGTCGAGCTTCAGGTCGCCTGGCTCGACATCGGCGAAGGCGAGGCCGAGCGCACGCGCCGGCATGCGCTTGGCTTCCGCGCTGGCCGGACGATAGAGCATCGCCGTCACATAGGCGCCCGGGCCCCAGTCATCGGTGACTTCGAGCGGCACGGTGGTGCCGCCTTCCGGCACTTCGACCGCCTTCATGTCGATGATGCGATCGTCGACCACCATCACCAGCGCGGTACCGGCGAATTGCGGATCGAGCTTCAGGTTGGCCGTCTCGCCCTTCTGGTAAGCAGGCTTGTCGAGCGCCACCGACAGCGTGTCCGGCGTGTCCGAGCCCGCTTCCGGATAATAGTAGCCGGCATAGAACTCGTAGCTCGACGAGGTGGCGCCTTCACCGGTGCTCGTGACTTCAAGCCGGTACTGGCCCCAGCTGACGGCCGCGCCGACGGCCACCGGGCCGGAGGCGAGCGCATCGACGGTGCCGTTGGCCACTTCGCGCGTCGTGGTGATGTCTTCCCACTTCCAGGTGCCGCTGTTGCGGTACCACTGATAGGTGGTTTCGACCCGCGACAGCGACCACTCGAGCCCGGCCTCATCGACCGTCGCGCCATCGGGCGCCACCGCGATCACGTCGAACTTCGCCTCGCTGCCTTCGGCCAGCCCGCTGGCATCGGCAAACTGCGGCTTCAGCCCGATGCGGTTGCCGTCGGCCAGCACCGGACGGGTGAGGCTGCGCTCGATGGCGCGGCCATTGCTGTCGACAAGGCGCAGGATCAGCTGCGCCTCGAGCGGCCGCGTCGTCGCTTGCGGCGCGCTGATGTTGAGCTCCGCCGTCGCGTTGCCGGCCTCATCGGTGGTGCCGACGACGCCGAGCGGCTCGCGGGAAGTCTCGAAGGTGTCGTCGAGCCGGCCGAACGTATAGCCAGGATAGGCGGGCAGCGACGTCACCGGACGCAGCACCGCGTCGGCCTCGACCGCGAGGTCGGGCGCGGTAGCGCCATAGAGATACTTGGCGGTCACTTCGACCGGCGTCATTTCGCCGGTCCTGATCGGCTCGTCTGCCGCGCTGATTTCAAAAGCCAGCCGTTCCGGCTCGAAATCCTCGACCAGGAACCCGACATTGGTCAGCGCCTCGGCCTTGGGGTCGGCATAGAGCCGCATGGTCCACGAGCCGCGCATCGCTTCAGGGTCGAGCGTGATGGCGCTGAAATAGCCGCCGGCACCGGCATCGCTCAGCAGTTCCGTGCTCGAGATCACCCCGTCCGGACGCTGCACTTCCAGCGTCAGCGGCAGGTCGGTCACTGCCTTGGCTTTGACGTCACGCAGGATGGCGGTGAGGAACACCGTCTCGCCCGGACGATAGACGCCGCGCTCGGTGGTGGCGAACAGGTCGAGCGGACCCGGCGACGGCCGGCCCTCGACACCGCGATCGGTGAGATCGAACGCCGCCTTCGAAACGTCGAGGAACGCATAGTCCCCGCCATCGGTCTCGGTGGTGATCAGTTGCGGCGCCCGGCCGCCCTCGCCGCGCGACAGGCCCGGCGCGAAATCGGCCCGGCCATCGGCATCGGTCACCGCTTCGCCGAGGATCTCGTTGTTGACCGCGACGAGCCGCACTTTGGCATTGGCCACCGGCTGCGCACTGGTGAGCGAGCGCACGAACGCATGCACGCCATCGTCGCCGGTGACCGTGGTCAGCCCGAGATCAGTGACGATGAACCACTGCGTTGCGACTTCTTTCCAGTACTCCTGCTGCACGCCATTGACCTTGGCGGTCACCACATAGGCGCCCGGCTGCAGTTCCTTGACGATTTCAGCGACCGGAATGGCGGTCACCGTCATGGCGTTGGGGGCGCCCTGCGCCAGGTCGACCTGGCCTTCCCAGGTCTTCTCGCCGGTCGAATTGGCGACGTCTTCGGCCGAATAGCCGTCGAGCGTGCGCTGGAACACCCCGTTGCGCACCGCGGTGGCAATCGAGCGATCGCCGATCCGGTAGATC
Organism: Kumtagia sp.; assembly: GCF_059502445.1. Taxonomy (NCBI): domain Bacteria; kingdom Pseudomonadati; phylum Pseudomonadota; class Alphaproteobacteria; order Hyphomicrobiales; family Phyllobacteriaceae; genus Kumtagia; species Kumtagia sp. Next base: position 242,624 of record NZ_JCACER010000096.1, on the reverse strand, counting down.
ACCACGTCGGCGGTCTTGGCGTTCACCGAGGTAATCGGCAGGCCGCCGCCGAGCCCGGCGGGCATCACATAGGCATTGTTGGCAAAGCCGACGAACGGCGCGCGATCGGGCACATAGAGGTCGAGCTCGACATCGGAGCGCAGCTCTTCGCCATTGGCCGAGGGCAGGCCCGAACGCAGCTTGATGTGATAGCGCCGGCCATGCTCGACGCCGGTGATGCAGATCTGGCTCTGCTCGGTCTCCACCGCCACGGTCGGCGCGTTGTCGACCACCACATAGCTCGAAAGGTCGGTATCGCCGGAGGGCAGCGAATCCGAGAATACCGCGCAGATGCGCGGGTTGGCGGCTTCGGCATCGACCTGGTTGGAGGTGACGCGGAAGCCGTGCTCGGCCACCGTCTGTTCCAGCGCCGCTTCGCGCGTCGCGTTGTCGACCAGTGCGAGGCTGGCGCGATAGGTGGCGATGGTTTCGCGCCACATCTCGCGGCGCGACAGCGCAAGCGCCAGTGCTCCCAGCGCGTCGGCGCGCTCGGCCACAGTTTCGGACAGCATCAGTGCATTCATCGCCGCATAGGACGAGTTGACCGCGAGGTCATAGACGCCGTTGCCGGCGGCCGCCTCGATCACCATGCGCGCCTCGCCCTCGGCGGCGAGCTTCAGCCATACCGAGGGGTCGTTCCGGTTGATCGCCAGCGCCTGGCGATAGGAGACCATCGCCGCCGAGGGGTTCGACTGCGCCGAGGCTTCATCGCCGGCGGCCACCAGGTCTTCATAGCTGACATCGGGCGGCGGCGGATCGGTCTGCGGCAGGCTGGTCGCCATATAGCGGGCGGAATCGACCAGGTCCTGCGCCGGGAACGGCAATTCGCTCAGCCGGGCCTCGACCGTCTCGGCCAGCGGCGGGGTGAAATCGACGCGGCCGGACGTGGCGCCCTTGAACGCCGTCTCAGGGCCGACATCACCCTTGAGGAAGCACCACTTGGCCTTCTCGTTATAGGTGAAGGCGCGGCAGATCTTGTCGTCGGTACAGGCCGCCGAACAGGCGTCGACATCGACGTCCTTCAGCACCGAATAGTCGAAGCCGGGAAGGTCGGTGCCGGGCAGCAACGTGATGTTGCGGTCGGCCGCATGCGCAGGACTGAGGGCAAGGGTTCCGGCCACGACAAGCCACCAGATCGACCGAAAAAGCCGCTGCATTCCCAAACCCCTATCGTATCGAATAACTCCGCCACCCTATGATGAATGGGGCTGAACGACAAATGAATGACGGGGGTAAGATGCTGCGCGAAACTGGCAGTCGGCGCACCCTCTCCCGCTTGCGGGGGAGGGGGGGACCACGCGAAAGCGTGGTGGGAGGGGGGTGCTGCACGCACTGATCGTGGGCGGCTGGGGTCAGGCTCGGTGTTTGCGGCCCCCCCTCCCACCAGCCTTTCGGCTGGTCCCCCCTCCCCCGCAAGCGGGAGAGGGAGTCCCGACTGCTGCCAACAGCCTCCTACTCCGCCGCCTCCGGCCGGTTCACCTCGATGATCCCGCGAATCTCCGCGCGACACGAACCACAATTCGTCCCTGCTTTCAGCGCCGCCCCGATCGCATCGACGGTGTGGCAGCCGCTGCGCGCCGCTTCGGCGATCTGGTTGGCGCCGACCCCGAAGCAGGCGCAGACGATCGGGCCTGGGTCCGGCCGGTCGGCGCCGGGCCGTCCGGCAAGGATGTCCGCCCGCCGGGCCGGCTCGATTGTCTCGGTCAGCAGCGACACCGCCCATTGCCGCGATACCAGCACCGGGTCGGGCGACAGGTAGAGCGCGAAACTCAACCGGCCCGCCTCGAATAGCGCAAGGCTCTGCCGACCACTTGCCTTGTCGGCAATGCTCAGCAGTTCGACGCTCTCCCCCACCCCGAACGCGACACGCGCCCAGCCGACCCAATCCTCGGGTTCGCTGATGAACGCCAGCTCCGCCCGCCAGCCGCCCGCCGTCTCGGCGATGGCCCAGTAATCAGTGCCGACAAGCTGCGGCCGCACCCGGCTGACCGCAAAGCCGTAGCGCCGGGCCAAAGCCGGGCCTGCCACCACCATCGCCGATTTGAGCGCCGGCTGCCCCGATTGCGGATCGGTCTGGCCGCTCACCAGCACGTCGATCCGGCCTTGCGCCGAGAACCGGTCGGTCCAGTGCATCGGCACAAACACCGAGCCCTTTTGCTGCCGCTCGGTCACCAGCGCCCGCACCAAGACGCTTCCATGCTGGTTCTCGAGCCGGACGAGGCTGGCGTGCCGGATGCTCTTTTCAGCCGCGTCGTCGGGGTGGAGCTCGGCGAAGGGTTCGGCCATATGCGCCGAGAGCCGTGCCGCCTTGCCGGTCCGCGTCATGGTGTGCCAGTGGTCGCGCACCCGCCCGGTATTGAGCACCAGCATACCCGGCGGCGGCACCAGCGGCGGCGGTGGCAGCACCGCGACGAAGCGCGCCCGCATGTCGGGGGTGAAGAACCGCCCATCGGCAAACATCCGCGCCGTGCCGCGAACCGCCCGCACCGGCCACTGCACCGGTTGCAGCCCGTCATAATCGGCGTGCATCAGCCCCGAGAGGTCGAAATCGCGGCTGCCGTCATTCTCGAACCCGGAAAGCGCTGTATGCTCTGCAAAGATTTCGCCCGGCCGCTCGTAGGCGAAGGCTTCGGCGTATCCCATGCGGCGCGCCACCTGCGCGACAATCCACCAGTCGGGCCTCGCTTCCCCGGGCGCCGGGAGAAACGGGCGCTGCCGCGAGATCCGGCGCTCGGAATTGGTGACCGTACCGTCCTTTTCGCCCCAACCCGCCGCCGGCAGCCGCACATCGGCCTCCACCGCCGTATCGGTTCCCGCGTTCATGTCCGACACCACGACGAATGGACAGGCCCGGATCGCCGCCCGCACCTTGTCGGCCTCGGGCATCGAATCCACCGGATTGGTCGCCATGATCCACAGCGCCTTCACCTTGCCCTGAGCGATCGCCTCGAACAGCTCCACCGCCTTCAGGCCGGGCTTCTCTGCGACCCGCTCGGAGCGCCAGAAGCGCTTCACCCGGTCGATGTTCCGGGGTTCGAAATCCATGTGCGCGGCCAGCATATTGGCGAGCCCGCCGACTTCGCGTCCACCCATGGCGTTGGGTTGCCCGGTGACCGAGAACGGTCCCATCCCCGGCAGGCCGATCCTGCCGGTGGCGAGGTGCACGTTGACGATGGCGTTGACCTTGTCAGTGCCGGTCGCCGACTGGTTGACCCCCTGCGAGTAGACCGTCACTGCCCGCGTCGTCTCGGCGAACCAGTCGTAGAACGCCGCGATGTCGCGCTGGCTGAGCCCGGTGGCGTCCGCCACCCGCTCGAGGCTCCAGCCGCGTGCCACGTCGAGCGCCGCACCGAACCCATTGGTGCTCTCGGCGATGAACTCGGCATCGACGGCGTTCCGCTCGGCGAGAGACTTGAGCAGCCCCACGAACAAGGCCGTATCGCCATCCGGCTTGATGGCGAGGTGCAGGTCCGCCTGGTTTGCGGTAGTGGTCCGCCTGGGGTCGATCAGCACAATCCGCATCCCCGGCCGCTCGGTCTTGGCCTTGACGATGCGCTGGTACAGCACCGGGTGGCACCAGCTGAGGTTGGAGCCGACGAGGATGATCAGGTCGGCGAGCTCCAGATCCTCGTAGTTCCCGGGCACCGTGTCCGAGCCGAAGGCCCGCTTGTGCCCAGCCACCGACGAGGCCATGCAGAGCCGCGAGTTGGTGTCGATATTGCCCGAGCCGATGAACCCCTTCATCAGCTTGTTGGCGACGTAGTAATCCTCGGTGAGCAACTGCCCCGAGCCGTAGATGGCGACCGAGTCCGGCCCATGCTCGGCGATGGTCTCTGCAAAGGTATTGGCTACAAGGTCGAGCGCCTGGTCCCAGCTGGCGCGCTCGCCATCGATCTCGGGGTGGAGCAGTCGCCCGTCCAGCGACAGCGTTTCGCCCAGCGCCGATCCCTTCGAGCAGAGCCGCCCGAAATTGGCCGGATGCTCGGGGTCGCCTGATATCGTCACGGAGCCGTCCGGCTGCGGTGTCGCCAGCACCCCACAGCCGACCCCGCAATAGGGGCAGGTGGTGCGGATGGTATCAGGCATCGTGGCTGGAACCCCTACCCGTTCGGCTCGCAGAGCGCGGGGCTCCACCCCACCCAGCTGCGCTAAGCCCGCTACGCGGGCAAGCTGCGCTGCCCTCCCCATCAAGGGGAGGGAGACCCGACTGATGGCTTCGGTTCTTCTCCCTCCCTCCCCCTTGTGGGGAGGGTAGCGCAGCTAGGCGAAGCCGTAGCGAAGCTGGGTGGGGGTGGGCAACACGCACCGAACTGCGCTCGAGGGGTCGCGGAGCCACGATACCCCCTACTCCGCCGCCATCAGCATGACCTCGGCCGCCATGAAGATGCGGCCGTCGACCACGTTCACCGCAAAAGTCCTGACCTGCCCTTCGTCGGCGCCCTGCGCTTCGCCGGTGGCAAGGTCGAACACCCAGTTGTGCAGCGGACAGGTCACCGACCCGCCGTGCACGATCCCCTCGCTGAGCGGCCCACCCTTGTGCGGGCAGCGGTTCTCGATGGCGTAGACATGGTTCTCGGCAGTGCGGAACACCGCGATCTTGCCCGCCGGCGTGTTCACGCAGCGCGCGCCGCGCAGCGGGATCTGCTCGATCCGCCCGATCTCGATCCAGTCGTTCATATCCATCACTCCGCTGCCTGCGGCACGCCGAATTCCGCCAGCGCGGCGAACTCGTGCGCATCCTTGCCGTTGACCCGTTCTTCCCACGGATCGACCTGGGCGAACTGCTGGCTGAACACGAAACGGTCGTAGTAGAAGCGGCGCTTCTCGCGGTCGGTGACGATGGCGGCCTGGATCGACTCCATCCCCACCCGCTTCAGCCACTTGTACATGCGCTCGAGATAGCGCCCCTGCTCGCGATAGAGCTGGGTCAGCGCGGCGATGATCTCGATCGCCTCGTCCTCGCTGTCGGCATGGCAGAGCGCTTCGGTGCCCTTGATGTCGAGCCCGGCGGCCCCGGCAAAGACAATGTCGTAGCCACTGTCGACGCAGATCACGCCGACATCCTTGCAGGTGGCTTCGGCGCAGTTGCGTGGGCAGCCGGAGACGGCCATCTTCACCTTGGCCGGGGTCCAGGCTCCCCACATGAACTTTTCGAGCTTGATGCCCAGCCCGGTCGAATCCTGCGTGCCGAACCGGCACCAGTCCGAGCCGACACAGGTCTTCACCGTCCTCAGGCCCTTGGCATAGGCAGCGCCCGATACCATGCCGGCGGCGTTAAGGTCGGCCCATACGGCCGGCAGGTCCTCCTTCTTCACCCCCAGCATGTCGATGCGCTGCCCACCGGTGACTTTCACCGCCGGGATACGGAACTTGTCGACCACATCGGCGATGGCGCGCAGTTCACCCGAAGTGGTCATGCCGCCCCACATCCGCGGCACCACCGAATAGGTCCCGTCCTTCTGGATATTGGCGTGCACGCGTTCGTTGATGAAGCGGGATTGCTGGTCGTCCTCGTATTCGCCCGGCCAGCTCGCCACCATGTAATAGTTCAATGCCGGCCGGCACTTGGCGCAGCCGCATGAAGTCTTCCACTCAAGCTCCTGCATAAGTTGAGGGATCGAGCGCAACTCCTTGGCAACAATGAGCCTGCGCACTTCGTCATGGCCGAGATCGGTACATTTGCACATCGGCTGCACGGCCGATGGGTTGTAACTGTCGCCAAGCGTCAGCAGCAGCAGCTTTTCGACGAGCCCCGTGCACGAGCCACAGCTCGCCGAGGCTTTGGTATGGGCGCGGACATCGTCGAGCGAGGTCAGGCCCTTGCTGGTGATCGTCCCGGTGATCTTCGACTTACATACGCCGTTGCAGCCGCAGATCTCTGCCTCATCCGGCAAGGCTGCAACGGCCGCCGTAGGGTCCAGCGGGGCACCACCCTGGTAGTTCTGGCCGAAGATCAGCGTGTCGCGCATCTCGCGCGTATCGACGTTGCGCTTCAGCATATCGTAGAACCACGGCCCATCGCCGGTATCGCCGTAGAGCACCGTGCCGATGATCCTGTCGTCCTTGAGGATCAGCCGCTTGTAGACGCCGGCCGAGGCGTCGCGCAGCACGATCTCCTCGCGATCCTCGCCTTCGGCGAAATCGCCGGCCGAGTAAAGGTTGACGCCGGTGACCTTGAGCCGGGTCGCGGTGGCGACCGGCGTGAAGGTCGCCTTGTCGTCGCCGCAGAGCTGTGCGGCGAGGACGTTGGCCATATCGTAGAGCGGCGCCACGAGCCCGAAGGTCGCCCCGTTCACCTCGACGCATTCGCCGAGCGCATAGATCGAGGGGTCGGAAGTACGCATCTGCGCATCGACCACGATGCCGCGATTGGCGGCGAGTTCGGCGCTCTTGGCGAGCGCCACGTTCGGCCGGATACCGACCGCCATCACCACCAGGTCCGCCGGGATCACCGAACCGTCGGCGAACTCGATGCCGGTGACCCGCTTGTCGCCGAGGATCTGCCTGGTGTTGGCCGAGGTCATCACCTTGATGCCACGCGCCTTCATCGATTCCCCAAGCAGGTAACCGGCCGCCGGATCGAGCTGGCGCTCCATCAGCGTCGGCATCACGTGCACTACGGTGACGTCCATGCCCTGCTCGTTGAGCCCGGCCGCCGCCTCGAGCCCGAGCAGTCCGCCGCCGATCACCACCGCCCTGCCCCTGGACTTGGCCGCCAGCATCATGGTGTTGACGTCATCGAGATCGCGATAGGTGACGACGCCGGCGAGGTTCGCGCCCGGCACCGGGATGATGAACGGCACTGAACCGGTGGCGATCACCAGCTTGTCGTAGCTCTCGGTGATACCGTTGACCGAGGTCACGGTCTTGTTCACCCGGTCGATGCTCTCGACCTTGCACCCCTTGTAGAGGGTGATGCCGTGCTTGATGTACCAGGCGTCGCCATGGATGACGATGTCGTCAAAGCTCTTCTCGCCCGACAGCACGGGGCTGAGCATGATGCGGTCGTAATTGACCCGCGGCTCGGCGTTGAAGATCACCACCTCGTAGCGGTCGGGATCGGTCTCGAACAGCTTCTCCAGCGCCCGCCCGGGCGCCATGCCGTTGCCGATGATGACGAGTTTTTCTTTCACTGAACCGTCTCCAGTTGAACCACCGGCCTCTCGTTGCTCCTCCACCGTGAAACGGGGGAGGGGGACCGCCGAAGGCGGTGGAGGGGGCGGCAGGATGCGCCGGTTTGTGGGGCCGCCCCCTCCACCAGCTTCGCTGGTCCCCCTCCCCCGCTGCGCGGTGGAGGACCACTGAGGGGCCGGTGGCTTTTGGTATGCGACTGCTTCACGGCGACCCCCATCATGCCGCCTCCACAAAGCGGTGCCGCTCGTAGAGGAATTTCAGCACCGCCTCGCGGCACTTGAGGTAAGTGCGGTCACCGGCGAGCTCGAGCCGCTGGCGCGGCCGGCCGAGCGGCACCTCCAGCACTTCGCCGATCCGCGCCGCCGGGCCATTGGTCATCATCACGATCCGGTCGGAAAGCAGCACCGCCTCATCCACGTCGTGGGTGATCATGATCATGGTGTTGTTCAGCCGACCGTGGATCTCCATCACCGCATCCTGCAGGTGCGCCCGGGTCAGCGCGTCGAGCGCCCCGAACGGTTCGTCGAGCAGCAGGATTTTCGGCTCCATCGCCAGCGCCCGGGCGATGCCGACGCGCTGCTTCATGCCGCCCGAGATTTCCGCCGGCCGCTTGTCGCGGGCATGCCCCATCTGCACCAGGTCGAGATTGTGCATGATCCACTCATGCCGCTCGGCCTTCGACTTCTTCGCCCCGAACACCTTGCCGACCGCCAGGTTGACGTTCTCGTAGACCGTCAGCCAGGGCAGCAGCGAATGGTTCTGGAACACCACCGCTCGCTCCGGTCCGGGCTCCGATACGGTCTTGTCCTCGAGGAAGATGGCGCCCGAAGTGACCTCGGTCAGTCCGGCGATCAGGTTGAGCAAGGTCGACTTGCCGCAACCCGAGTGGCCGATGATCGAGATCACCTCGCCCTGCTCGATCTCCAGCGAGATATCCTTGAGCACCTCCGAGGTGACCCCGTTCCGCTCGAAGCTTTTGTCGACGTGATCGATCTTGAGATAGCCAGCCATTCCTGCCTCCTCAGTTCGCGGCCGTGCCGCGGGTGATGAAGGCGCCGAAGCCGGCAACCAGGCGGTCGAGCATGAAGCCGACCACGCCGATATAGACCAGCGCCACGATGATGTCGGGCAGGCGTGACGAGTTCCACGCATCCCAGATGAAGAAGCCGATGCCGACGCCGCCGGTGAGCATTTCCGCCGCGACGATGGCGAGCCAGCTGAGCCCGATACCGATCCTGAGGCCGGTGAAGATGTACGGCGCCGCGGCCGGCACCATCACCTTGAAGAAGAACTCGATCGGGTTGAGCCGGAGGATCGCCGCGACGTTGCGATAGTCGTTCGGGATATTGCGGACGCCCACTGCCGTGTTGATGATCACCGGCCACACGGCGGTGATGAAGATGACGAAGATCGCCGAGGGGTGGCTGTCGCGGAACGCCGCCAGCGACAGCGGCAGCCAGGCCAGCGGCGGCACGGTGCGAAGGATCTGGAAGATCGGATCGAGCCCGCGCATCGCCCAGACCGATTGTCCGATGAACGCGCCGACCGCGACGCCCACCAGGGCGGCGAAGCCGAAGCCGATGGCCACCCGCTGCAGCGAGGCCAGCACCCGCCAGGCGAGGCCGATATCGCCATTGCCGTAGTCGAAGAACGGGTTCCAGATCAGCTCGCCGGCCTGCTCCCACACCAGCGATGGCGGCGGCAGCGAGGCGCCGGGGGTGGCGCAGGCGATCTGCCAGACCAGCAGCACCAGCAGCACGACGATCAGCGGCGGCACGACGGAGCGCGCCACGTTGGCAGCGACCTTTCGAAGGTCGACCCTGCGGGTGCTGGATTGCGCCGGAAAGGCGAACACCTTCGCCTTCTTGGCTTGCACGACGGTTTCGAACTGGGCCTCTGCACTCATGCTCGCGGGGTCCGTACTCAATGAGGGGGAAAAAAGCGGCGCCGAGCCGGGGCTGGGCCCGGCGCCAGTCAGGGGACGTCGACCCGATCAGCCCAGCGCAGTGATCGCGAGGCTCTCGAGGTAAGCGGACGGGTTTTCGGGATCGAACACCTTGCCGTCGAAGAAGGTCTCCGGCCCGCGCGAGCTCGACGCCGGGATGTCGGCCGCCGCCACGCCCAGAGTTTTTGCCGCATCGCGCCACAGATCCTCGCGATTGACCTGGTCGACCAACGCCTTCACGTCGGTTTCGGCCGGCAGGTACCCCCAGCGGATGTCCTCGGTGAGGAACCACGCATCGTGGCTCTTGAACGGGTAGGAGGCATGGTCCTTCCAGAACTTCATCTCGAGCCCGGTGGCGGTCATCACCCGGCCGTTGCCGTAGTTGATGTCGCCTTTGAGCCGCCCCAGCACATCGGCCGGCGGCACGTTGAACCAGCCGCGCTTGCCGAGGATCTGGCTCAGCTCCTCCTTGTTGGCCATGTCGTCGGCCCACTGCGCCGCCTCCATCACCGCCATCAGGATGGCGCGGGTGGCGATCGGGTTTTTCTCGATGAAGTCGTTGCGCAACCCCAGCGCCTTTTCCGGGTGCCCCTTCCACAACTCGCCGGTGGTTGCGGCGGTGAAGCCGATCCCCTGGTTGACCAGTTGCTCGTTCCACGGCTCACCGACGCAGAAGGCATCCATGTTCCCGACCTTCATGTTGGCCACCATCTGCGGCGGCGGCACGGTGATGGTGGAAACCTCGGTGTTGGGGTTGATGCCGCCGGCGGCGAGCCAGTAGCGGATCCACAGGTCGTGCGTCCCACCGGGGAAGGTCATCGCCACGGTGACCTCCTTGCCCTCGGCTTTGCGTTTGGCGAACACGTCCTTGAGCGGCGAGCTGTCGAGGCCGACGCCGACATCCTTGTAGGCCTGGGCCACCGAGATCGCCTGGCTGTCGAGATTGAGCCGCGCCACGATCGACATCGGCAGCGGCACGTTGTTCTGCGTCACCTTGCCGGTCGAAATCAGGTAGGGCATCGGCGTCAGGATATGCGCCCCGTCGATGCCGTTGGCGGCGCCGCCCAGCACCAGGTTGTCGCGCGTCGCGCCCCAGCTGGCCTGCTTCAGCACCTCGACATCTGGCACGCCATGCTTGGCGAACAGCCCCTTCTCCTTGGCGATGATCAGCGCCGAGGAGTCGGTCAGTGCGATGAAGCCCAGCTTGGCGCCGGTAACTTCCGGCCCCGCCCCTTGCGCGAAAGCGCCCGAGGGGAACAGGGCCTTGGCCGCGACCAGGGCTGCGGCGGTGGCAGTGGTGCCGGCGAGGAACGCCCGGCGGCTGAGGAGGGAGGTGGTGGTCGGCTTGGTCATCAAGTCTCTCCAGGTGATGCGATCAAGCCGGCGCCCCGAAGTGCCCCTCGGCCCCAAACAGAAAAGCCGCCAACAGGTCCTGTGCGCTGGCCCGAAGACCAGTCGACATTCCTGTTGGCGGCTTTGCCTGTGATGGGGCGCCCACCGTTGGACGCCGGATGATCGCGAATTCGCGTGTCGGAGAGAGTAATGCACGCGCCGTGCCAAACTGGCGCCGCGACGGAAACTTCAGGTGAGTCAGATGGTTATGCGGAGACCGTCGAAAACCATCAGTCAGCAGAACTGACTAATTTGCGTTCAGTCATGTCAATGCGTGCACAAAAATTCGGCACAACAGTCAATTGATTATAGAATAAGCACTGAGGTCGGGCGCGGGCTGACCGCACCGGCCCCTGTGAGAGTCGCCCTTACCCGCGCTGCATCTCGATATACGCCTCGATCTCGGCCGGATCGAACGGCACCCCGTCGAAGAACCCGTCGGGTCCGATAACCAGCGTGCCCGCTGTCGCCGCCACTTCGGCCGGCGCGGCCAACAACCCCTCGACCTTGCTGTCCGCCACGGGCATCGGCACGCCGAGTGGCGCCAGCGCCGAGCGGTACACCTCCGGCCGGAAGGTCAGCGCCGCCGCTCGCGCCCGCGCCACGCTGTGCTCGAGCTCGCCCCAGCGCACCATCTGGCTGTAGAACCATGCGGCATGGCTGGTCCACGGGAAGTTGGCTGCTCCGGCATAGGGCACGAAATGGTCCGGCACGCTGGCCCTCACCCCGCCACCGATGTCGAACTGCCCGTCGAGCGCCGGCAGGATCAGCTCGGCCGGCACCCCCAGATAGTGCGGCGCCGCCATGATCCCGGCGATCTCCTGATGGTTGGCCGGCTCGCCGCACCACATGGCCGCCTGGTGCACCGCCCGGATCAGGCCGGCGACGATCTCGCTATTGGCCTCGGCCCAATGCGCCCGCATGCCGATCACCTTGTCGGGACTCGAGCGCCAGATCGCCGCCTTCACCGTGGCGAGATGCGCGCCGACAGTCTTCACGCCCACCGTGTTCCACGGCTCGCCGACGCAATAGCCGTCGATGCCACCCGACCCCAGCGCCTCGGGCAGCAGCGGCGGCGGCAGCACCACGATCTCGATATCGCGGTCGGGCACGATGCCGCTGGCCATCAGCCAGTAGCGCAGCTCGTAATTGTGCGACGAGGTCTGATGCACCACACCGAAACGCAATCTTCGTTCCGATGCTCGCACCACTTTGGCCAGCGCCGCGCCGACTGGCCCGGCGGCCAGTGTCGCCGGCGCCCCGGCCTCGGCCATTCGCGCCCACAGCCCGGCGCTTACCGTCACCCCGTTATTGCCGAGCCCCAGCACCATCGGGGTGATCATCGGCACCGACAGCGGGTTCAGCCCAAGCGTCGCGGCGATCGGCATGGGCGCCAGCATCTGGGCGAAATCGAAATGTCCCAATGCCGCCCGGTCGCGGATATTGGCCCATGAACTCTCCTTCACCAGATGCAGGTCCAGCCCCTCGGCCGCCGCAAACCCCTTCTCGCGCGCCAACACCAGCAACACGCTGTCGAGCAGGGGCAGGAAACCGGCGGAGAGAGCAATGAGCGACATGATTATTCCTCTGGGCCGAGCAGGCTGTCGGCCGTAACAAGGCTCTGGGCAATATCGACGATGCGGCGGTTCTGGTTCATCGCGGTCTTGCGCAGCAGTTTGTGGGCGTCCGCTTCGCTCAGCCCGCGCGTTCGGTTGAGGATCGCCTTGGCCTGGTCGATGACCTTGCGATCCTCGAGTTCGCTGCGAGCCTGCTCCAGCTCGCGCGTCAGCCGCGCGAAGGCGTTGAAGCGGCTCACCGCCATGTCGAGGATCGGCTTCACCCGTTCCTTCTTCAGCCCATCCACGACATAGGCCGAGACCCCGGCCTCCACCGCCGCCTCGATGGCCGAGGCGTCCGAGCGGTCGACGAACATGGCGATCGGCTTGCGCAAGGCCCGGCTCAGCGTGAAGAAATGCTCCAGCCGGTCGCGATTGGGGTTCTCGAGGTCGATCACCACCACGTCGGGCATGTCACGCTCGATGACCCGCGCCACCTCGTTGATCTCATTGACCACCGTGACCCGGAAATGCCCGGCCTCGCGCAACCCGTCCTCGATGATCGAGGCGCGGATGCGGTTCTCGTCGATCACCAGAATGGCGAGGTCCTGCACCGGCATCAGGTGTTATCGGCACGTTCGAGCTGCACAAGCAAGCGCCGCTTTTGCATCCCTGCCCATCATTTCAGCGGCGATTTCTGAATTCCATTTGACTTAATAAATCCGCCGTCACAGTCTCCCCTCCAGCCTAGGAGGGACGCCTTGGGCCTGAGGGGGACGAACCAGGAATTCGGACGGCCGTACAACCGGCGCATCGTCCTTGAGGCCATCCGCGCGACTGGCCCGACGACGCGCGGCCGCATCGCGGCGGAGGTCGGCCTCACCGTGCAGACCGTCTCCACCATCATCCGTGAGCTCGAGGAACAGGGCTACATCCTCTCCAACCGCGAGGAGCCACGCGGTCGCGGCCTGCCGCCGACGACGCTCCGGCTCAATCCCGACGGCGGCTATGCCATCGGCATCCACCTCACTCCGTTGGGCCTCGATGCAGCGCTGATCAACCTTTCCGGCGATGTCATCGGCTCCGCCCATCGCGATGTCGCCCACGCCACTCCCGACCGCGCCTTCGCGTTGATTGGCGCCATGCTCGCCGAGCTCCGCGCGTTGAGGCCCGACGTGCGCATGCTTGGCGTCGGCCTGGCGCTGCCCGGCCCGTTCGACGTGGAGTCGATGAGCTTCGTCGGCCCCACCACCATGGCCGGCTGGGGCAATGTGCGGTTGCGCGAACGGCTCGCCGAAGTGAGCGGCATGCCCGCCTTCATCGAGGCCGACATGGCGGCCGCGGCGCATGGCGAACGGCTCTACGGCCGCGGCGCCGAGTTCGCCGATTTCTACTACCTGTTCTTCGGCGTCGGCCTCGGCGGCGTCATGGTGCATGACGGCGCGGCCTTGCGCGGCGCCTGGGGCAATGCCGGCGAGATCGGCCACATCCCCGTGGTACCTGACGGCGAGCCCTGCCCCTGCGGCAATGCCGGCTGCCTCGAGCGCTACGTGTCGCTCGAAGCCTTCGGGCGCCTCGGCCTCGGCGAAGCCGCCTATGCCGACGCCATCCGGTCGCAGTTGCGCGCCGCGCTGGTCACCATCGAGAACCTGTTCGATCCCGAGACCATCATCCTTGGGGGCCTGGCGCCGGCCACCCTCGCGGTGGAGCTCGCCCGTGTCGCCGATGACCTGCCCAACTCGGTCGCCGCCCGCCGCGACCGCAAGGCACCCCGGCTGATCGTCTCCAATGGCGGCCCGCATACCGTACTGCGCGGCGCTGCGGCTTTGGCGGTGGCCGGCGTGCTGTCGCCCCGCTTCGGCCAGCTCTTCGCCCCCGGGAACCCCCAGCTCAAGGGACTTGCCGCATGACCAGTTTCACTCCGCTGCTCGTCCTCGACGACATCAAGAAGAACTATGGCGCCATCGAAGCGCTGAAGGGCATCAGCTTCACCATCGGCAAAGGCGAGGTCGTGGCGCTGCTCGGCGACAACGGCGCCGGCAAGTCGACGCTGGTGAAGATCATCGCCGGCGGGCTCGAGCCCAGCGCCGGCCGCATGACCTTCGACGGCCGCGACTTTCTTGCCAGATCTCCCTCGGAGGCGAAGGCCGCCGGGATCGAGACGGTCTACCAGGACCTGTCGCTCGCCACCAATGTCGATGTCGTCGCCAACTTCTTCATGGGTCGCGAGCTGACCAGGCGCGTGCTCGGCATGCAGGTGCTCGACGAGAAAGCGATGGAAGCGGTAGTCGCCAAGGCGCTGGCCAGCGCCGGCACGAAAATCCCGTCGCTCCGCACCAAGGTCGAGCACCTCTCGGGCGGCCAGCGCCAGGCCATCGAGCTGAACCGGTTCGTGCATTGGGGCGGGAAGCTCGTGCTGCTCGACGAGCCCTTCGCCGCGCTCGGCGTCGAGCAGACCCGCCGCGGCCTCGAAATGATCCGCGCCGTCGCCAACCAGGGCATCGGCGTCGTCATCATCACCCACATCATGCAGCAGGCCTTCCAGGTCGCCGACCGGATCGTGGTGATCCGCCAGGGTGTCGTGGCCGGCGACGTGCCAACCGATAAAACCAGCCCCGATGCGGTGGTCGCCATGATCACCGGGGAAGTGCTTGCCGGCGCCGGTCCGGCAGCACAGGGGCAGAAGAGGGGTCCGGCACAAGAGGAGAGAACGACATGAGACGAACATTGATGTCCGCCCTCGGCGTCCTGGCATTGGCGATCGCCATGCTGACGCCGGCCTGGGCGCAGTCGAAGGGCACCGTCTACTACATGGTCCCGACCTTGCTGGACGAGTTCCAGACGGGCTCCGTCGGCGCGCTGGAGATGTTCCTGAAGCAGGTCGGCTACGACGTGAAGACGCTCAACGCCGACAACAAGACGGATGCCCAGCAGAGCCAGATGAACGACGTCATCGCGCTGAAGCCGGCGGCGATCATCCTCGCCGCGGTCGACTTCAATGCGCTGAAGCCGTCGATCGAGGCGGCGCGCGCCGCCGGCATCCCGGTGGTCGAGTTCGACCGGCAGATCACCTCGACGCCATCCGACTTCACCTCCGTCGCCGGCACGGTCGAGATCGGCTACGTCGCCGCCGAGCAGGCCGAGAAGCTGCTCAAGGAGAAGCACGGCTCGGTCAAGGGCAAGGTCCTGCAGGTGCTCGGCGACCCCGGCGATCCCTACACGCTCGACATCCAGAAGGGGTTCGAGGAGAAGATGAAGGCGTTCCCGGAGGTGACCATCATCTCGCATCCGGCCATGCAGTGGGAGGCCAGCAACGCCGGCACGATCGTCGCCGACCAGCTCGTCGCAAACCCCGACATCGACCTGATCTTCAACCACGCCGCGCATCTGTCGGTCGCCGCCGTCGCTTCGCTCGAGGCCGCCGGCAAGAAGCCCGGCGACGTCATGATGATGAGCTCGAACGGCGCGCCGGTCGGTCTCGACCTGATCCGCAAAGGCTGGCTGAACGTCGAGGTCGAGCAGCCGCTCTACGCGCAGGCCGCGGCGGTGGCCATGTTCATGGACAAGGTCGTGAACAAGCAGGAGATCAAGGCCGGCGAGTATGACGTGATCGGGCTGAAGGGTACGCTCACCGTCGAGAGCTGGGGCCCCAACATCCGCCTTCCGGGTGCGGCGATCGACAAGTCGAACGTCGACAACCCGGCCTTCTGGGGCAACATGAAGCCGCCTTCCGACACGGTGAAGGCGGTGGAGTGAACGTCAGACTTTGATCGGCACCTTCACTCGCCCCCTCCACCGCCTGCGGCGGTCCCCCTCTCCCGCCTCGCAGGGGAGGATCCAAGGCCGCGACCGTTACGGGCGCGGATCCTCCCCCGTTTACGGGGGAGGGGGACCACGCGAAGCGTGGTGGAGGGGGCGCCTGATTCGATTGGCACAACCCTTAACCCATACATGACCCCACGCACCCGAAAGATCCTCGAGTTCGTCCTGGACAATCTCGTCTGGTTCATGCTGCTTTTCGTGCTGGCGATCTTCTCGATCTTCGTCCCGAACTATTTCCAGCTCGGCATCTTCGCCAACATCATCGAGGCCTCCAGCGTACTCGGCGTCATGTCGATCGGGCTGGCGCTGGTGATCATCACCGGCCACATGGACCTGTCGGTGGAATCCGTCGCCGCGCTCGGCGCCATGGCCGTCGGGATACTGTTCTGCTCGGCCGGCATCGGCATGGGCCTCCAACTCCGGCCGGAATGGCTGATGGTGCCGGTGTCGATCCTGATCGCCGTCGCCGTCGGCGGCGCGGTCGGGCTGCTCAACGGCGTCCTCATCGTCAAGGTGAGGATGAACGCCTTCATCATCACGCTCGCCGCCTACATCTGGGTGCGCGGCCTCGTGGTGGCTGTGTCGGGCGGCCGCTCGGCGCAGGATCTGGCGCCGGCGATCCGCTGGTTCGGCATCCAGCGGATTCTTGGTCTGCCGCTGACGGCCTGGATCGCGATCGCCTGCTTCGTTGTCTTTTCGCTGATCATGGCGAAGACGCCGTTCGGGCGGCATCTGGTCATGATCGGCGGCAACGAAACCGCGACCTTCCGCGCCGGCATCAGGGTCACCCGCAACCTGATCATCGCCTTCGTGCTGGCCGGCGCGATCGCCGGGCTGGCCGGCTGGCTGCTTGCCGTCCGCACCTCGGGCGCCACCGCCAATCTGGGCGTCGGCCTGCTGTTCAACGCCTTCGCCGCGGTGGTGATCGGCGGCGTCAGCCTGAAGGGCGGCGTCGGCTCGCTGCCCGGCGTCTATGCCGGCGTGCTGCTGCTGTCCTCGATCAACACCGCGATCAATCTCATGGGGCTGCCGGCCAATTTCACGCAGGTGATCCACGGCCTGCTGGTGCTGGCCGCCGTGCTGCTCGACACGCTGAAGCAGACCATCCGCCAGAAACTCGCCTGAGGACGAACAAATGACCGGACGGATCCAGGACAAGGTCGCGCTGATCTTCGGCGCGGCGCGCGGCATCGGCAAGGGTATCGCCCAGCGTTTCGCCGAGGAGGGGGCGAGGCTGGTGCTGGCCGACACGGAGGCGGAGGCGGGGCAGGGCACGGCGGCGGAGCTGGGCGCCGTCTTCATCCGCTGCGACGTCTCGCAAATGGCCGAAACCGAGGCGGCGGTGGCGCTCGCGGTCGAGAGGCATGGCCGGCTCGACATCGTCGTTCAGAACGCCGGCATCTATCCCTGGCAACTGATCGAGAGCACCAGCCCGGACGACTGGGACCGCGTCATGGCGGTTAACCTGCGCGGCACCTTCAACGCCGCGCGCGCCGCGCTCGTGCCTATGAAGGGGCAGCGCGCCGGCCGCATGCTGTTCACCTCGTCGATCACCGGGCCGCACGTCACCAGTCCCGGCCACGGCCATTATTCCGCCAGCAAGGCGGGCATCAGCGGCTTCATCCGCTCGGCCGCCCTCGAATTCTCCGGCTACGGCATCACCGTGAACGGCGTCGAGCCCGGCAACATCATGACGGAAGCCATCCGGATGCATCGCGGCGCCGAATTCATCAGGAGCATGGAGGACTCGATCCCGCTCGGCCGCCTGGGGACGCCGCGCGACGTCGCCAACGCCTTCCTTTTCCTCGCCTCCGACGACGCCGACTACATCACCGGCACCACGATCGTCGTCGACGGCGGCCAGTTGCTGCCCGAAGGCAAGGATTTCCGCATCCTGCCGCCTTGACCGCAAGCCATGGTCCTCGATCTCGGAAACGGCTTTATCCTGCGGCACGCGACGGCCGGCGACCATCCGGCGCTCTGCATGGTGTGCCTGAAGACCGGCGCCGCCGGGCAGGATGCGACCGATCGCGAGGACGATCCGGAGCTGATGGGCCTCGTCTATGCCGTGCCGTATCAGGTTTTCGAGCCGGAGCTCGCCTTCGTGGTCGAGGGTAGCGAGGGCGTCGCCGGCTACCTGTTCGGCGCGCGCGACACGCGGACCTTCAACGCCCGGCTGGCGGTGGAATGGTATCCGGCGCTACGGGCTCGTATCATCGATCCCGGCCCCGATCCGGCGCTGTGGCGTGGCAGCGACTGGGCGCGACGCATGGTCCATCATCCGCAGATCGACATACCGCCGCCGCTTGCCGCTTTTCCGTCGCACGGCCACATCGATCTGTTGCCGCAGGCGCGCGGAAGAGGGATCGGCAGAAAATGTATTCTCTTTCTGGAGGAGCGCTTGGCGGCGACCGGATCCCCAGGGCTGTTCCTCGACGTCCACCCCGCCAACCGCAATGCGCTCCGCTTCTACGAACGGCTCGGCTACTCGGCTCTTGCGGGCGACGGGCTGCCGGAGACTTCGGTCTTCATGGCCAAGCGGCCGCCCTGCGGATGAAAGATCGGCGGCGGTGCGGCAACCGCTCGTTCTCGCCTCGATCCGTCCAGGTCGAGCCACGCGGACTCATGACCCGGTCCGGCTCCCTTCCAGCCAGGCGACATCCTCCGGCGAGAGGGCGATATCCAGCGCGTTGAGGCTGTCGTCCAGCTCGGCCAGCGTGCGCGGGCCGATCAGCGGCACCGACGGGAAGGGCTGCGCCAGTGCGTAGGCGAGCGCGACGTGGATCGGGCTCTTTCCCAGCCTTTCCGCCAGTTCGACGGCGCGGTCGCGGCGGCCGAAATTCCGCTCCGAATACCAGACCCGCACCAGTTCCTCGTTGTCGCGCCTGTCGCGTCCGGCCTTTTCGGTGAAGAAGCCGCGCCCCTGGCTCGACCAGGCGAAGTTCGGCATCTGGCGGGCGACCAGCCAGTCCTTCCAGTCGTCGCTGGAGGCGGTGACGCAGCCGGTCCAGATCGGCGTCAGCATCTCGGCCAGCGAGAAATGGTTGGAAAGCGCGCCGGGCTTCTGCTTGCCTGTCCGTTCGGCATAGGCGATCGCCTCGTCCATGCGTGCCATGGTCCAGTTGGAACCGCCGAACGGCCCGCGGATGCGGCCGGCCTTGACCTCGCGGTCCATGGCATCGACGAACTCGCCCACCGGCACGTCGAGATTGTCGCGATGCATGAAATAGACGTCGACGTGGTCGGTCCCGAGTCGCTGCAGCGACTGGTCAAGCTGCTTGCCGATCATGTCGGGATAGCAGAACGGCGTGTGCGCGCCCTTGCCGATGACGACCGCCTCTTCGCGCACGCCGCGGCTCTTCAGCCATTCGCCGAGGAGCTTTTCCGTGTAGCCGCCGCTGCCGCCGCCATAGACGTAGGCGGTGTCGAACAAATTGCCGCCGGCCTCGAAGAAGGCGTCGAGCAGGATGGAGCCTGAGGAGAAGGTGCGGAAATCCTCGAAGCCGAGCGCAAGCACGGAAGCCGGGCGGGCGAGGCCGGGAATGCTGCGCTTCGGAATTGTCTTGCCGTCGCGCCGGAGCGGCCGGCCGGCGATGGTGGCGACGCGCCGGTCCGCCTTCTCGATGGCGTATTCCAGTCCGCTTGCGGCGCGCCATTTGTCGAGCACGCGCAGCGTGCCGAGGCTGTCGGCCCAGTCCATGCCGGGCCAGGCGAGTTCCTGCCGGCCCGCCAGGATCGCTTCGCCAGCGGCGTCCACCTCGAAGGAATAGAGGTGGCGCGTCTCGCCGAGTTCGATGACCTCGCGCCCGCCGTTCCGGAGCACCTCCATACGACCCGGGCCGACGTCGCGGTCGCCGCCGGCGAACCAGAAATCGGGCACCTCGATACGGCCTTTCGTCCCGAAGATGCGCAGCATGTTGTCCTGGTCGAGCGAGATCGAGCAGGACACATCGGCGATGATGCCGCCGGGAAAGGCGAGCACGGCCGACGCCCATTCGTCGACGCCCGATTCCCCCAGATGCGCGGCGCCGAATACCTTGTCCGGCTCGGCAAACGGCTTTCCCGCGGCCGCCCCGGCGATCAGCCGCGCCATCGACACGGGATAGCCGCCGACGTCCAGAATGCCGCCGCCGGCGAGGTCGTTGGCGTAGAGGCGGTGCTCCGGCATGAAGCGAGGCATGGCGAAGCCGAAGCTCGACCGGATCATCCTGACCTCGCCGATTGCCCCGGATTTCACAAGCTCGACAATCCTTTGCGTCTGCGGGTGCAGCCGGTACATGAAGGCCTCGCCGAGGAAGGTGCCGGCCTTGCGCGCCGCGTGCATCATCGCGTCGGCCTCGAAGGCAGTGAGCGCCAGCGGCTTTTCGCACAGCACATGCTTGCCGGCTTCCGCCGCCCTGATCGCCCATTCGGCGTGGAAGGGATGCGGCGTCGCGATGTAGATGGCATCTACGTCCGGATCGGCGAGCAGCGCCTCGTACCCGCCAAGGATGCGCGCGCCCGGAAAAGTCTCGGCGAGCCCGGCGCGGCCCGGGTCGCGCGTGGCGATAGCCACCAGCCTGCCGGTCCGCGAGCCGGCGACGCCGCCGGCGAAGGCTTTGGCGATACCCCCTGGCCCCAGGATGCCCCAGCGGACGATCTTGTCGGAATTCATGTCATTCTCCTTGGAGCTGGGACGTTTGGCCGCCGGCCGCCTTGTTGGTGCGCCGGCTCAAGTTCGATCAGCGAAGGCGTTTTCCGCTTTCGTCGAACAGGTAGGATTTGCGGATCGAGACGGTGATTTCGCCGGCATCGGCGCGATGCTCCGCGTCGCGCTGGATGACGAGCTCGCGGTTGCCGGTCATGCTGGCGTAGACGAAAGTCGTGCCGCCCAGATGCTCGGCCATGTCGACGGTCACGGCGAGGTCGGCGTCGCCCTTGCCGGCCTCGCCGAAATGCTCGGGCCGCACGCCGACGACCACGCTGCTGCCCGCCTCCGGCGCCGGCCCGGTCAGCGGCTGCCTGAGCCGGGTAGGGCGTTCGCCGGCGAGCTCGACCGTCGCGCCCGTGTCGTCGCGCTCGACGATGCGGGCCGGGATGAAATTCATCTTCGGCGAGCCGACGAAACCGGCGACGAACTGGTTGTCCGGGTCGTCGTAGAGGTCGAGCGGCCGGCCGGCCTGCTCGATATTGCCGTCGCGCAGCACCACGATGCGGTCGGCCAGCGTCATCGCCTCGGTCTGGTCGTGCGTCACGTAGATCATGGTGACGCCGAGCTCCCGGTGCAGCCGGGCAAGCTCCACCCGCATCTGCACGCGCAGCTCCGCGTCGAGGTTGGAGAGCGGCTCGTCGAACAGGAACAGATTTGGCTCGCGCATGATGGCGCGGCCGATGGCGACGCGCTGGCGCTGGCCGCCGGAGAGCTGGCGGGGCTTGCGCCGCAGAAGCTCGGCGATGCGCAGGATGCCGGCGGTGCGCGTCACCCGCCGGGCGATGTCGGCCTTGTCGTGGCCGGTCATCCTCAGCCCGAAGCTGAGGTTCTGCTCGACGGTCATGTGCGGATAGAGCGCGTAGGACTGGAACACCATCGCCACGCCGCGCTCGGCCGGCTCGACGTCGTTGACCAGCCGGCCGCCGATCATCAGCTCGCCGCCGCTCACCTCCTCCAGCCCGGCTATCATCCGAAGCAGCGTCGACTTTCCGCAGCCGGACGGGCCGACGAAAACGACGAACTCGCCGTCGGCCACCTCCAGGTCGGCGCCGTGGATGATCTGGTAGGCACCGAAGCGCTTGACCACGTTCTTCAGGGAAACGCCTGCCACTCCGTTACCTCTCCCTCACTTGACCGCGCCGGCCGAGATGCCGGCGATGAAATGGCGCTGCAGCGCCACGAACAGCACGAGCATCGGCGCCGTCAGGATGACCGCGCCGGTCATGATGCCGCCCCAGGAAACCTTGGTGAGCCCGATCAGGCTGCCGAGCTCGACCGGCGCCGTCATCATCGATGGGTCGCTGTTGATGAGCAGCGGCCACAGATAGTTGTTCCAGCTGTGGAGGAAGAGGATGATCGACAGCGCGGCGAGCGTCGGCCTTGCCAGCGGTAGCGCGACGAACAGGAAGATGCGCCATTCGCTGACGCCCTCGACGCGGGCCGCGTCGAACAGTTCCTGCGGCATCATCCGAAAAGTCTGGCGGGTGAACAACACGCCGAGCGAATTGAACAGCGGCGGCACGATCAGCGCGAACCAGGTGTTGTGCAGGCCGAAGTCGCGCGCCACCATCACATATTGCGGGATCACGACGACGAAGTAGGGCAGGGTGAGCGTGCCGAGTATGGTCGCCAGCACGGCGCCCTTGCCGACGAAGCGGTAGCTGGCGAGCGCCCAGCCCGCCATCGAGGTCAGCGCCACCGAGAGCAGCGTGTAGACGAAGGCCACGACCACCGAGATGCCGGTGGCACGGATGAAGCCGACGTCACGCTCGAGTGCTGCGAAGTTCGCCGCGAACTGGTCGGAGGGGGCGAGCACGATGCCCTGGCTGAAGATTCCGTTGTCGTCCATGGTCGAGTAGACGAACATCACCCACAGCGGGAACAGCCAGATCAGGGCGAGCGGCAGCATCGCCGCATGCAGGGCGATCGAGCGCCGGCGTTCCGAGACCGATTTCCTCATTGCTCGCGCTCCCGGCCGATCCACAGGTTGAGAAGCGAGATAGCGACGGCGAGCGCCGCGATGGTGTAGGCGATGGCCGACGCGTAGCCGAAGTTGAAGGTGTTGAAGCCCATCCGGTAGAGGAACAGGCCGAGCGTCTCGGTCGCCTGGCCGGGGCCGCCGCGGTTGGTGATCAGGAACGGCTCGGAGAACAGCTGCATGGTGCCGATCACCGACAGCACCACGCACAGGATGATGACTGGCCTCAGGAGCGGCAGCGTGATGAAGAGGAACTGCCTGAACTTGGAGACGCCGTCGATGGTCGCCGCCTCGTAGACGTCGTCGGGGATCGACTGCAGGCCGGCTAGGATGATGATGGCGTTGTAGCCGGCCCAGCGCCAGGTGAGCGCGATGATGATCACCGCCATCGCCGCGGTCGGCTCCGACAGCCAGGCGACGGCGGGCAGTCCGGCCGTCATGCCGAGCTTGTTGATGATGCCGAACTCGTTGAACATCAGGCGGAACACCGCCGCATAGGCGACCTCGCCGACCACCACTGGGGCGAAGAAGGCGAAGCGGAACAGCCCTCTCGCCTTCAGCGCCGGCGAGTTGAGCAGCACGGCGAGCACCGTCGCCAGCGCGATCATGATCGGCACCTGGATCACCAGGATGAGCAGCGTGTTCTTGAGCGCGTTGGCGAAGGCGGGGTCGACCAGCAGCCGCCCCCACGTCACCTGCGGGTTGAACGTCCAGTTGGCCGTCCTGGTGTTCAGGAACGACAGCCAGAACGAGTTGACGATCGGCCATATCCAGAAGGCCAGGAAGACCAGCAGATAGGGTGTCAGGAAGGCGTAGGCCGTCCGCGTTCGCAGCCGCATGATTGTGTGACCTGGCTGTCAGTCCAAGGGAGTCGGATTTCGACGGTCGGCGCCGCCCCGCATCGCCCTGTCGGGCACTTCTCCCCGTAAACGGCGAGAGGATGCCGGCAGGCAGGTGAGGGGCGGCGCCAGGGACAAACCAGCAGCCCGCCGCCGCTACTCGGCGACCGGCAGGCCGGTCGCGCCGGCGATCTGGTTGGCCACGTCGTCGAGCGCCGCCTTGGCGTCGGCATATTGCCCGTTCAGGTATTTGAGCTGCGCGGCGACCAGGATCTTATCGGCGTCCTGGAAGAACGGCGTGCCGCGGCTGGGCTTGACCTTGGGCAGCGTCGACAGGATGTCGACCCAGACCTTCTGCCCACCCCAGTAGGGCTGGTCCTCCTTCACATACGGCTCGTCCAGCGCCGACGGCAGCGAAGGCACCAGTCCGAACTCCTTGAGCATCGTCACCTGGCCCTCATTGGTGCCGAGTGTGTAGTTGATATAGGCCCAGGCCGCTTCCTTGTTCTTCGAGCTCGCCGAGATGGCCAGCGCCGAACCGCCCAGATTGGCGGCGCGGGGGCCGTCGGCGCTGGCGCTCGGCATCTGGTACACGCCCCACTTGCCGGACAGGTCTGGGGCGGTCGAGCGGATCGTGCCCTCGTACCAGCCGCCATACATCTGCGTAGCTACCGTGCCGGCCTTGTTGGCCTGGATCTTCTCGTCCCAGGTGCCGGCGATCAGCAGGCCGTTGTCCTTCAGCTTCTTCACCGTCTCCAGCGCCGTAACGCAGGCCGGCTGGTTGGCGGTGATCGACTGGCCGTCGGCCGAGAAATAGCCGCAGCCCTGCTCGTTGGCGATCATGCGGAAGAATTCCGAATCGCCGTTGATGTCGGCCTGCGTCATCGACACGCCGGGATTGGCCTCCTGGATCTTCTTGCCGGCGGCGATGAAGTCGTCCCACGTCTTCAGCGATGCCGGGTCGACGCCGGCCTTCTCGTAGAAGTCGCGGCGGTAGAACATGGTGACGGGGCCGGAATCCCAGGGCATGGCATAGGCCTTGCCCTCCACCTCCAGCTCGGTGCGCTTGAAGTCGGGAAACTTCGCGGCGATCTCGTCGGTGTAGCCGAGCGTCTTCAGGTCGACGAAGCAGTCGGGGAACTGGCTCCAGAATATCTCGGATTCATGGTTCTCGACGGAGATGATGTCGGGGAGACCGACGCCGCCGGCCGCGCAGCCGGCCAGCATCTTGTCGAAGGTCTGCTGGTTGCCGAGGTCCTCGACCGTCACCTTCACGTCGGGAAACTGCTTGTTGAAGCCGGGGACCGTCGCCTTCAGCGAGGACGCCGCGATGTTCCAGCTCCAGGCCGTGATCTCACCGGATTGCGCAAAAGCAGAGCCGGATATCAGCGCAAACGCAAGCGTGGCGCACGCCAGTTCGGTACGACGCATGAATTCCTCCCATTTCTAAGCTCTCTGTCGGAGCCGCCCCAGACTAGACCCTCCGCCGCGCCCGTCTTCCGCAAATGGAACATGAACTTGCCGGATGGTAAGATCGTGCGTCCTACAGCCCGTCGTCGGGCGACCAATGGCTCGACCAGCGCGCATCGATATCGTCGGCGACGGGCTGGTAGCGGATATCCGTCGACAGCCGCATGACACCGTGGGGATCGGCGTTGGTCGTGGCCGCGTGGATCGTGTAGGGGCTGTGCAGGACCACGTCGCCAGCCTCGTAGTCGGCGACCAGCCAGCGCCGGTCGAAGCGCTCGGCCATCTCCGGCAGGTTCTTCGATATCCAGCCAGTTTCCGACATGTTCCTGTTGAAGGCGCTGACCCGCTCGTCCGCCGGCAAATCGGCATTGGCGCTGGCGAACTCGTCCTCCAGCCGGCGCCCGAGGCCATGCGAGCCCTCGAGATAGACGAGGCCGCCCATGCGCACCGGCACGTCGCCGACGGGAATCCACGCGGTGACCAGCCGGCGCGTGCCGCCGCGCAGGTAGACCAGGTCGTAATGGGCGCCCGTCGAGGATACGTCGCCGGGTTTCGTGTAGCGGATCAGCTTGCGCTTGTGCAGATAGGACATGCCGCCGAGGAACCGGTCCAGGAACATCCAGAGCTGCGGCTTCAGGCAGAACGATTCGTAGGCGGCGGAGCGCACGATCTCGAACAGCACTTTCCGTGCGTTCCCACCTGCTTCGGGCGCGGAACTGGCTATGCCGTCACCCGGGTCGGTGCCGGGCGCAAGCAGGCCGGTGGTGGCGAACTGGCCGAAGAAATAGCGGCGGAACGCCAGCACCTCGTCGCGCGACAGGAGACCCTTCAGCCACAGATAGCCCTGCTCCTCGTAGCGTGCCGCCAGCCGGTCGAGCGGCTCGGCCGGATCGCTGGCGGTCAGCCGGCCGAGACGCGCCGGGCTGTCGTCGAGCCGGTAGCCATTGGACGTCAGGGACAGTACCGACAGGCTCGGCATTGGTTCTCCTCCCAATTCGTTTGCGCCGCGGAATTGTGACGCTAGACTGCCGTCCCTCCCGCGTCTCTTCCAAGGGGAACATCCATTTGGCGAATGGTAGGGTCATCGGCGGTTCGGTGTGGCAGCCCGGGATCAGCTCGGTCGAAAGCGCGCCGATGGCGCTGCAGATGTTCCACAACCATCCGGCCCTGATGACGACGCCGCACTGGCATGCCCAGGTAGAAGTCAATTTCATCATGCGCGGCACCGTGCACTACCTGATGGCCGACCATGAAATGATCCTGTCGGCCGGCGACCTTTGCCTGTTCTGGGGCGGCCTGCCGCATCAGATGGACTGGCGCAGCGAGGACACCATCTATGCCGGCGCGCATCTGCCGCTGGTGCACTTCTTCCGCCTGCACCTGCCCGATGATGTGCCGCGTCGCCTCATGGCCGGCGAGACGCTGGTCTCGCAGGCGACCGATGCCGCCGACTATGAGAATTTCGCCCGCTGGAACCTCTATGTGCGCTCCGGCGACGCCGCCCGCGCCGAGCACGCAGTGGACGAGTTGCTGCTGCGGCTGGAGCGGGTCCGCTTCGAGCCCTATCGCCTGGTGCCGGGGACATCCGGCGCGGCAGCCGCCCCCGGTCCGTCCGATCAGCAGGCGTCGCGCGCCGTGCGGCGCATGTGCGATTTCATCGCCAACGGCTTTCTCGACGACATCGATTCGGTCGATATCGCGGCAGCCGCCGGCATCCATCCGAAATACGCAATGAGCCTGTTCCGCAAGTCGACCGGCATGACGCTCAACGAATATGTCAGCCTGCTCAGGCTGAGCTACGCCCAGGCGCTGCTGATGAACGAGGACGTCAACGTCATCGAGGTCGCCATGGAGAGCGGCTTCGGCTCACTCAGCGCCTTCAACAAATCGTTCCGAAAACTCGCCGGAATGTCGCCGTCGAGTTTTCGCAAGGTGTCGGCGGCGAGATGATCGCGGCCCGGCTTCCACGATAGCGGCGGGCCGGACGGCCGCTCAGCGGGCGAGAAACCCGCCGTCGACCGGCAGGATGGCGCCGGTGATCATCGCGGCCGCCGGCGAGGCCAGGAACAGGATCGCATCCGCGACCTCCTCCGGTTCCGCGATGCGGCCCATCGGCGTCGCCGCGACGATCGTCGCCATGCGCTCGGGATCGTCTAGCAGCGGCTGGATGAACGAGGTGCGCACATAGGTCGGGGCGATCGCATTGACGCGGATGCCGAGCGGCGCCCATTCGAGCGCCAGCGCGCGCGTCATGTTGACGACGCCGCCCTTGGTCGACTGGTAGGCGACATTGGGATAGAGCCCGCCGGACAGCCCCATGATCGAGGCGGTGTTGACGATCGCGCCGCCCTTGCCGGCCATTTTGCGCGCCGCCAGCCGGGCGGCGATGAACATGCCCGTCATGTTGACGGCGAGCACCTTGTTCCAGTCCTCGACCGGCATGTCGAGCGCCGGCGAGCGGATCGCCATGCCGGCGTTGTTGACCAAGACGTCGATGCCGCCAAACGTTTCCGCGACCGCGTCGAAGGCGGCGGCCACGGCCGCCTCGTCGCTGACGTCGACGGCGAAGGAGATCGCCTTGCCGCCAGCTTCGCCGATCGCCTGCGCGACCGCAGCGCCTTTGCCGGCATCGCAATCGACGACGCAGACGGCGGCGCCCGCGGCGGCCAGGTGGTGCGCGGCGGCCTGGCCGATCCCGGCGCCGCCGCCGGTGACGACGGCGACTCGGCCGGGAAGCGTGAAACGGGAGAGGATCGTGTCGGTGGACATGGTCTGCGCGTCGTCCCTCGTCGGTCGGGATCTCTTCCGGAGAGGTGCGAAGAGGCCGAGTCATTGTGCCTTCAGGCATATGCCACAAGCCGGACGCCGGATTCCATGCCCCTCCTGTCCTTGGCGGATATTTCGGATGGCGGCGATCTCGCCCTGACAGTGCGTGCGGCTCGCCGTCTCCCCTATGGCATGGGCGCGAGGGTTTGCCCTGCTTGCTTCCGAGTGGCCTTCGGTGACTTCCGGCAGTCCCAATTCATGGCGCATATCGATAAGTCCAATTGGATTGGTCCGCCTAATGCGATCGGCGTGGGGACGCTATTTTCCCGGGCATAGCAGTAGGACGGCAGGACGAACCGGCCGGCTGCCGCGCTGTCAGGATGCCTGCCATGGAAGCCACCTACGACACACGGCTTGTCCGCGGCCGCGCCGCATGGGGCGCGGTGCTTTCGATGGCGCTGTGCGTTTCCGTTCTGATCGCGTCGGAATTCATGCCGGTCAGCCTGCTCTCGCCGATCGCGGCCGACCTCGGCATCACCGAGGGACGAACCGGTCAGGCCATCTCGATCTCCGGTGCCTTCGCCGTGCTGACCAGCCTGCTGGTGGCGAGCCTCACGCGCCGGATCGACCGCAAGCTTGTCGTTATCGGCTTCACAGTGCTCCTGATCGTGTCCGGGCTCGCTGTCACCTTCGCCCCGAACTACGCATTCCTTATGGTCGGTCGGGCACTGCTCGGCGTCGCGATCGGCGGCTTCTGGTCGATGTCGACTGCTATCGTCATGCGTCTCGTGCCCGAAGACCTCGTCCCCAGGGGCCTCGCCATGCTGAATGCCGGCAATGCCATCGCGGCCACGATCGCCGCGCCGCTGGGCAGCTTCCTCGGCGCCTATGTCGGCTGGCGCGGCGCCTTCTTCCTCGTCGTGCCGCTCGGCCTGCTGGCACTGGTCTGGCAGTGGATCAGCTTGCCGGCGCTTCCGCCGCGCGGAAGGCGGGCGACCGGCAACGTGCTGGCGCTGCTCGGCCGCCGCCCTGTGGCACTCGGCATGGCGTCCATCCTGATGCTTTTTACGGGCCAGTTCGCGCTCTTCACCTATCTGCGTCCGTTCCTCGAGACCGTGACGGGTCTCGGCATTTCGGCGCTTTCGGCAATGCTCCTGGTCATGGGACTGGCAGGCGTCGCCGGCACCTGGTGCATAGGAGGGCTGCTGCGGGAGCGCCTGTTCGGCATCCTGATCACCATCCCGCTCGTGATGGCTGGTCTCGCCGTCGGACTGGTCGGCCTCGGAGCGATGCCCGTTCCGGTGTCGCTACTACTCGCCGCCTGGGGCTTCTTCGGCACCGCCGCGCCGGTCGGCTGGGGCACCTGGCTCGCCCGCACGCTTCCGGACGATGCCGAGGCCGGCGGCGGGCTGCAGGTCGCCGTCATCCAGCTCGCGATCACCGGCGGGGCGGCGATCGGTGGTATGCTGTTCGATGCAATCGGCTGGTGGAGCGCGTTCACATTCGGCGCGGCGCTACTGTGCGCGTCATCGCTGTTCGCGATCGCCGCATGGCACGCGAGCCGGAGGTCTCTGCCATGACCATCCATCTGCCCGTCCTCAACCGCCGCATATTGCTCGGCGCGGCATTCGCAACAACCGTCCTGCCGCGGCTGGCTTACGGCCAGCAGGGCAGGGACCCGGCCAGCCAGGAGCCCAGCGATATGCAAATCAGGATGATTTTCGACGGCCGCACCATGACCGCCACGCTCTACGACAATCCGTCGGCGCGGGATTTCTTCTCGATGCTGCCGCTCGACCTGACGATCGAGGATTTCAGCAACAATGAGAAGATCGCGCATCTCCCGCGCAAGCTCACCGAGGAGGGCAGCGGCCCCTTCGGTAACGAGAAGCCCTACGACCTCTGCTACTACATGCCCTGGGGCAATCTGGCGATGTTCTATGCCGACTACCGTCATCCCGGCCTGATCCGGCTCGGCCGCTTCGACGAGGGATACGAGGCCCTGCATGTGCGTGGCGAATTCCCGCTGCGCATCGAGGCCATTGCCTGACGCAAGCCAGAAAGGAGCAAGTCCATGCTCGCAACCATTCTCCACAAGCCGGGCGACGTCCGCTGCGAGGTGGTCGCCGACCCAAAAATCCTTCAGCCCACGGATGCCATCATAAAACTGGCCGCCAGCTGCATCTGCGGGTCGGATCTGTGGCCGTTCCGCGGGCTGCAGCCGGTGGACCGTCCCATGCACATGGGCCACGAATATTGCGGCGTCGTGGTCGAGGTCGGCGACGAGGTGCGCACGATCCGCCCCGGCCAGTTCGTCGTCGGCTCGTTCTGCATCTCCGACAACACCTGTCCGCATTGCCGCTTCGGTTTCCAGTCCTCCTGCGTGCAGCGCGAGTTCATGACCGGAGCACAGGCGCCTTACGCCCGCGTGCCGCTGGCCGACGGGACGCTGGTGGCCACCGCCGAGATTCCGCCCGCCGATCTCGTGCCGGACCTGCTGGCCGCGTCGGACGTGCTGGGCACCGGCTGGTACGCCGCCGATGCGGCCGAGGTCCGGGAAGGCTCGACCGTCGTCGTGGTCGGCGACGGCGCCGTCGGCCTGATGGGCGTGCTCGCGGCCAGGGAGATGGGCGCGGAGCGCGTCATCGCCATGAGCCGCCACGAGAGCCGCCAGAAGCTCGCCCGTGAATTCGGCGCGACCGACATCGTGGCCGAGCGCGGCGACGAAGGGGTGGCGCGCATCAAGGAACTCACCGGGGGCGTCGGCGCGGATTCGGTGCTGGAATGCGTCGGCACGGCGGGGTCGTTCGATCAGGCGCTGGCCTGCTCGCGCCCGGGCGGCACGATTGGCTATGTCGGCGTGCCGCACGACGTCAAATTCGACGGCCAGCAGCTTTTCTTCGGCCAGAAGCGCATGCTCGGCGGCCCGGCGCCGGTGCGCCGCTTCCTGCCGGATCTCATGGACCGCGTGCTGACGGGCAGGATCAAGCCCGGCAAGGTCTTCGACCTCCAACTGCCGTTGGCGGAGGTCGCGGAAGGCTACCGCGCCATGGACGAGCGGCGGGCCATCAAGGTGCTGCTCCGGGTCTGAGCAGGCGCCCGGCGTCGCCGAGCGCCTTCCACCGGCATGGCCGCAAGCCCGCGCAGGACGTCCGTTAGGCCCGGTTGTGCGCCGGCCTTCGCATGCCCATCAATGGAGTCATATCAGACGATGACGAACTCTTTGTCCCTGACCCGCAACGCTGGCGCTGCTCGCCGGCGCTGCCCAGGCCCAGACTATGCAGGTTTCGCCCAACGGATCGCGGGCCTCCGTTCCGGGTCCGGCGGAAACCTTCACCGGCGTCGTCACGGTCACGTCGCTGTTCGCGCCCGGCGAGCACAGCAACGCCGGGGGCGGCCTCGTCGAGTTCACGCCGGGCGCTCGCTCGCACTGGCACACGCATCCGGCCGGCCAGACGCTGATCGTCACGGCCGGCACGGGCTGGGTCCAGGAGGAAGGCGGCGAGAAGATCGTCATCAAGCCGGGAGATGTCATCACCACGCCGCCGGGCGTGAAGCACTGGCATGGCGCGGCCTCCGAAAGCCCGATGAGCCATATCGCGATCACGCCGGCACGCGATGGCAAGGTCGTCGGGTGGCTCGAGCCCGTCACCGACGATCAGTACCGCTGATCCGGACCTGACGACGAAAGGAAAATATCATGAAATCGCTCGCAGCTCTCGCCCTGGCCATGACCGTCGCACCCGTCGGCGCAAGCGCAGCTTCAGGCGCCGACGATGATGTCTCGTCGGTCGCGCCGGCCCTGCAGCGGTATGAACGGGAGACCCTCGACGCGGGGTTCTGGGCACGGCCGGGCCTGTCGGCGCGCGACCGCAGCGTCGTGACTGTCGCGGCCGTCATCGCCCGCAACCAGGCGGGTCTCATGCCCGCTCAGATCCGCCGCGCGCTCGACAATGGCGTCAAGCCCGCCGAGCTCTCGGAGATCATCACGCATCTGGCGTTCTACGCGGGCTGGGGCAACGCAATGGCTGCGGTCGACGCGGCTAAGCCGATCTATGCCGAGCGAGGCATCGGCGCCGACCAGCTCCCAGCGGCCGCCCCGGCGCTGCTTCCGCTCGACGAGGCACAGGAAGCGCGGCGCGCCGCCAGCGTCGAGCAGACCACCGGACCGGCCTCTCCTGGCCTGGTGCGGGACACGACGGAGGTTCTGTTCCGCGACCTGTGGCTGCGTCCGGACCTTGCGCCGCGCGACCGCAGCCTGGTCACGGTGAGCGCGCTGATTTCCGCCGGCCATGTCGCCCAGATCCCGTTCCATCTGAACCGTGCCATGGACAACGGCCTCAGCCGGGAGGAGGCCTCGGAGGTGATCAGCCATCTTGCATATTACGCCGGTTGGCCGAACGCGTTTTCGGCAGCGCCGGTCGCGCGCGAGGTTTTCGAGAAACGTGCGAATCCCTGATGGCATGGCGCGAGGCCGCCAGCGCCTCAAACCTCTCCGTAGCGCAGGGCGTCGACGATCACCTTGAACGCCGGGAGGTTCTGCCGGCGGCTTGGATAGTAGATGTAGTAGCCCGGGAATTTCGGGCACCAGTCGTCGAGCACCTGGACGAGTTCGCCGGACGCCACCAGCCGCTCCACAAGGCTCTCGGGGACGAAAGCGATGCCATATCCCTTCAGGGCGGCATCCACCATTGCGTAAGAGGTGTTGAAGGTGAGCTGCCCGTCCACCCGGACGCGAAGCTCCTGACCGTCCTTCTCGAACTCCCAGGCATAGAGCCCGCCGCCGCGTGTCTGGCGCATGTTCATGCAGTTGTGCCCGATCAGCTCCTGCGGATGCAGGGGCGCGGGATGCGCGGCGAAATAATCGGGCGAGGCGACGGCGACCATTCGCCAGTCGGGGCCGATGCGGACCGCGATCATGTCCTTCTCGACGCTTTCCCCCAAGCGGATGCCGGCATCGAACCCGTCCTCGACGATGTTGCGCAGCCCATTGTCGATGCTGAGTTCCAACTTGATATCGGGATAGGCGGCGAGCACCGGTCCGAGCTTCGGCCAGACGATGCTTTCAAATCCGTGATCCGAAAGCGTCAGCCTGATCGATCCCGCCGGCTTGTCGCGGAATTCCATCAGAGCCGCGATCTCCGTCTCGATCTCCGCGAAACGCGGCGCGAGCGACTGCCGCAGGCGCTCGCCGGCTTCGGTCGTAGCCACGCTGCGGGTAGTGCGCATCAGCAGCCGTATACCCATCCGCGTCTCCAGCCGCTTGATCGTATGGCTGAGCGTGGACTGTGTGATGCCGAGCTTCGCCGCGGCGCGCGTGAAACTCTTTTCCTCGGCTACGGCCAGGAACCATAACAGGTCGTTGAAGTCTTCCTTGGCCATGTCGCATCCACCGATCCCATGGAGATTTATGCTTCCGGTCGATAGACGCAAGCGAATTATGCGGCCTAATCGAGGTGGTCGAAGGCACCTATTCTTCGGGTCGACGAGCCGACAGCCAGTCACGTTGGCTTTCCGCGAACATGAGGAGAAGGCCATGGAACTGACCGTCAACGGCTCGACACATCGGGTCGACGTCGAACCGGACACGCCGCTGCTCTGGGTGCTGCGCGACACGCTCGGCATGACCGGCACGAAATATGGCTGCGGCGTCGCCCAGTGCGGGGCCTGCACGGTGCTGATCGACGGACAGGCGACGCGCTCCTGCGTGACGACCGTCGACAGCGTCGCCGGGGTGGCGATCACCACCATCGAAGCGATCGATCAGGATCCCGAGGGCAGGAAAGTTGTGGAGGCCTGGGTCGCCAACCAGGTGCCGCAATGCGGCTACTGCCAGTCCGGCCAGGTGATGGCCGCCACGGCGCTGCTCAAGCAGACGGCGCGGCCCACCGAGGACGACATCGCCGGAGCGATGGTGAACCTCTGCCGCTGCGGCACCTACAACGCGATCTCGGCTGCCGTCCGGCAGGCCGCGCAGGCGTGAGGAGCGAGCTATGAACGACTTGACCCCCATCCGCCACCGGCCGACGCATGGCGAGGACAGGCCGCTCAACATCTCGCGGCGCGGCTTCCTCGGCGGTGCCGCGGCGCTCGTTCTGTCCGTCACGGTGCCGGTCGGACGCGCCCGGGCGCAGGCAGCCGTCGTGCCCGGCACGCGGATTCCTGCCTTTCTGGAAATCCGGCCCGACAGCACGGTATTGTTCCGCAGCGCCTTCATCGAGGGTGGGCAAGGCATCTTCACCGCCATGGCGCAGATCGCCGGCGAGGAACTGGACGTCGATCCGGCCAACTTCATGGTCGAGGGGGCCCCACCCGGTCCCGACTATCTGCTGACCGGCGGCGGCCGCTTCACCGGCGGCAGCATGTCGGTGCGCATGAGCTACGAGACGATGCGCAGGCTCGGCGCTTCGGCACGCCGGATGCTGCTGGATGCGGCGGCCGCCCGGCTCGGCGTCCCGGTGCCGGAACTGTCGACGGAACCGGGCCGCGTCGTGCATGCCGCGACCGGCCGGGCGATCCCTTACGGAGAGATCGCCGGCGCTGCCGCCGAGCTGCAGGTCCCGGACGACGTCGCGCTGCGCGCCAAAGCCGACTTCCGCTGGATCGGCAAGCCCGTTCCGCGGCTCGACGCGCGCGACAAGTCCACCGGGCGCGCGCAGTATGCGATCGACCTCAAGATCGACGGCATGCTGCATGCGGCCGTCCAGCACAGCCCGCGCCTCGGCGGCGAGCCGGGTACGCTCGCCAATGAGGCGGAAGTTCAGGCCATGCCGGGCGTGCACTCGGTTCACCGGCTGCCCGGCGCCGTCGCGGTGGTCGCCGATAGCTGGTGGCGCGCGCGCCGGGCAGTCGAGACCCTGCAGGTAACCTGGACGGAGCCTGCTGCCGGAACGCCGCACGCGATGCCGTCGGATTTTTCGTCGGAAACGCATATGGCGACGTTGAAGGCGACGCCGGGTGAAGGTGTCGCCTTCGAAACGGTCGGCGACGCGGCAGGGGCGCTCGAAGGTGCCGCGCGCGTCGTCGAGGCGGCCTATGACGCCCCCTATCTCGTCCACGGCCAGCTCGAGCCGCCTTCGGCGATCGCGCGCTGGAACGAGGACGGCACGCTGGAGCTCTGGATCCCCAACCAGGCGCCGGAGATGTTCCAGGCCGATGCCGCGAAGGTCGCGGGCATCGGGCCGGACAAGGTGATCATCCATTCCCCGATGCTCGGCGGCTTCTTCGGCCGGCATTTCCTTTACCAGACGGCCAATCCCTATCCGCAGGCAATGTTGCTTTCGAAGGCCGTGGGCCGTCCGGTCAAGCTCATCTGGAGCCGCGAGGAGGAGTTTCTGCGCGACACGCTGCGGCCGATGGGGGCGGTGCGCTTCCGCGCCGGACTGGATGCCGCCGGCCTGCCGGTCGCGCTTGACGCGGTCGCGGTCGGCGAAGGTCCGACCGGCCGCTGGTTCGGACGCCAGCCCGACAAGGTCGACAGCTCGGCGGTCGAAGGCATTGCCGGGAAA
The DNA here is from genome assembly GCF_059502445.1 of Kumtagia sp. Classification (NCBI taxonomy): domain Bacteria; kingdom Pseudomonadati; phylum Pseudomonadota; class Alphaproteobacteria; order Hyphomicrobiales; family Phyllobacteriaceae; genus Kumtagia; species Kumtagia sp. Next base: position 207,485 of record NZ_JCACER010000096.1, on the reverse strand, counting down.
GTCTATGCCATCGCCAACCGGCGCGTCGGCCAGATCCATGTCGACGATCCGGCGATCATCGGTTTCTGGCGTTCGGTCGGCCATTCGATGAACGACTTCTTCTACGAGACATTCTTCGACGAGATGGCCGACGCCGGCCGGCAGGACCCCTACGAACTGCGGCTACGGCTTCTGGCGGACAGCCAGCGGCATAAAAACCTGCTCGAGGCCGTGGCCGATCTGTCCGGCGGATGGAAGCGCGGCCCCTTCGCCGCCGAGGACGGCACGCGGCGGGCGCGCGGCGTCGCCATGGCCTCGCCTTTCGGCAGCGAGGTCGCGACCATCGCCGAAGTGTCGCTGCGGGACGGCGGGGTCATCGTCCACGACGTGTGGGTGGCGATCGATCCCGGCAGCATCGTCAATCCGGCCATCATCGAGGCTCAGGTCAATTCGGCCGTCGCCCTCGGCCTGTCGTCGGCGCTGCTGGAGGAAGTCGTCTATGTCGACGGCATGCCGCAGGCGCGCAATTTCGACGGCTATCCCATCCTGCCGCCCGACCGCATGCCGCGCGTGCATGTGCGCATCGTCGAAAGCGGCGCGCCGATGGGCGGCATCGGCGAGCCGGGCCTGCCCGGCGTGCCGCCGGCGGTGGTCAACGCCGCATCCGTGCTGACCGGCCAGCGCATCCGCAGCCTGCCGCTGTCGAAGCTCGACCTGAAAGGTATGGAAGGATGAGGAACGCCGTACTCGCCGTCTTCACGGTGATCGCCGCTTCCTGGACGACGGCTCCGTCCGTTGCCCAGGAGACGGATGCCGCTTCGGGCGAGCGCCTGTTCCGGCAGCGCTGCGGCGCCTGCCACCAGATCGCCACCACCCGCAACGGTGCCGGGCCCCACCTGCAAGGCGTGGTCGGCCGCGCCGCCGGCAGCGTCGAAGGGTTCAACTACTCGCCCGCCCTGCGCAATTCCGGCATCACCTGGACGCCCGAGACGCTGGAGACCTATCTCGCCAATCCGACCGCGATGGTACGCGGCACCAGGATGGTCCAGCGCTTCAACAACGCGGACGAGCGGCGCGCCATCATTGCCTTCCTGGGCAGCCGGTAACGCGCCGCCAAAGCTTGCCCCGCGTCTTGCCCCGGCGGCATGACGCAGTCGCTGCACGCGACACCGCGGTAGCCAACCAAGGGTCATGTTTCTGACCATCGGCGCGCCCGTTCCTCACGAGAAGCTGTGTTCGGCGTCGAGCCCGGGATCGCTCGCCGACGGTGCAGGCATATGGGGTGGCAGTGGTCGTCCACGTCGAACGCCATCGTCTTTATTTGTATCTGATTAGCTGATACATAACCCCGTGTGACGGTGCGCGGGGTCATATGTCGAATGAGATCATCGTTGTCGATCCGCTGGAGCGGCTCGATTTGCTGAAAAGCCTTGCGAGCGAGGTCCGGGTCCGGATTCTCGATCTCCTGAACCGCAAGGGACCGAGGAACGTCAATCAGGTGGCCGACGAACTAGGCCTTCCGCAATCGACGATCTCGGCGAACATCCAGGTTCTTGTCGATGTCGGCTTGATTCAGACGAAATCCCAGAAGGCACGCAAGGGCAGCCAGAAGGTTTGCTATTCGACATTCTCCGAGTTGGTCGTCGCCTTTAAGGACCGGAGCGCGCCGCAGAACCTCAGTGTCATCGAGGTGGCCATGCCGCTCGGGCTCTACACTCGATGCGAGGTTTCCGCGCCCTGCGGCCTGTGCTCCAAGGATGGTGTCATCGGGCTTCTCGACGTGCCCGACACCTTCCTCGACCCTGACCGTATGCGGGCCGGACTATTGTGGTTCACGCGCGGCTTCGTCGAGTATCAGTTCCCCAACAATGCTACGCTTGCCCACGCCAAAGTCGGCGGGCTCGAACTTGCAATGGAGCTTTCGTCGGAAGTGCCGGGCACGTCTAAGGATTGGCCCTCGGACATCACGATCGCCATCAACGGGCACGAGATAGATACGTGGACGGCGCCGGCCGATTACGGCGACAAGCGCGGCAAGCATACGCCGGACTGGTGGAAACTCGCGGGATCACAGTACGGCGACCTGAAGCACTGGCGCGTTACAAAGAAAGGCACCTATCGCGACGGCGCCAAGGTTTCCAAGCGCTCGCTGGATGATCTGGAGCTTGAGCGCCACCGCTCGATCCGGATAAGAATCGGCGTGAAGGAGGATGCACGCCATCCCGGCGGCATCAACATCTTCGGCAGCGGCTTTGGCAATCACAGCAAGGACATCGTTCTGCGCCTGCTGAAAGCCTGATCACGCATTAGCCCTTGACGGACACGCAGACCGCGCCATTAACTGACCCACGACCCGGATATAAACCGGAAACTCGGATTTACAGTCCGCAGTGGGAGGAAACATGAAGGCGCGAGTTACGGCGAACGCGGTCTATGTCGTCGCGGATATCGACAAACGCCTCTACGGCTCGTTTCTGGAGCATCTTGGCCGAGCGGTCTACACGGGCATCTACGAGCCCGGACATCCGCAAGCGGACACCGAGGGGATGCGTAAGGACGTGATCGAACTGGTGCGCGCGCTCGACACGCCGATCTGCCGCTATCCAGGCGGCAACTTCGTGTCCGCTTACAACTGGGAAGACGGCATAGGCCCAAAGGAGAGCCGCCCGCGGCGGCTCGATCTTGCCTGGCGCACAACTGAACCGAATTTGGTCGGCATCCACGAATTCGCCGACTGGGCCGAAAAAGCCGGCACCGAGATGATGCTCGCCGTCAATCTTGGTTCCCGCGGCCTCGACGAGGCACGCGCCTTCGTGGAATACGTCAACCACAAGGGCGGTAGCTACTGGTCCGATCTCAGGGCCAGGAACGGTCGCACGGAACCTTGGAATTGCCGCCTTTGGTGTCTCGGCAATGAGATGGACGGCCCCTGGCAGGTCGGCCACAAGTCCGCGGCCGAATACGGCCACCTCGCCAATGAGACCGCAAAGGCCCTGCGCGGGCTCGATCCGACCCTGGAACTCGTCGTTTGCGGATCGTCGCATTCGAATATGCCCAGCTACCCGCAATGGGAGGCCACGGTGCTGGAGGCGGCTTACGACCAGATCGACTACATTTCTTTGCACATGTATTTCGAAAACTACGAGACGAACACAGCCGAGTACCTCGCGCTTCCAATGAAGCTTGACCGCTATATTGGTACCGTGTCTGGCGTCATTGACTATGTGAAGGCGAAGAGCCGCTCCAAGCGTGACGTGAAGATCTCGTTCGACGAATGGAACGTCTGGTACCACGAGCGCAAGCAGGACGCCGAGCGCATGAAGTCGTGGGACTGGCCGGAGGCGCCGAGGCTTCTGGAAGACATCTACAATTTCGAGGACGTACTGCAAGTCGGCTGCATCATCAATACCTTCATCCGGCGCTCGGACGTCGTGCGTATCGCCTGCATCGCGCAGCTGGTCAATGTGATTGCGCCGATCATGACCGAGCCCGGCGGTGCTGCTTGGCGGCAGACGATCTATTGGCCCTTCATGCTGGCCTCCCGGCACGGTCGCGGCACGGCGCTGCGGCTCGCGGTCGAGGTGCCTACCTATGACGCGGCAGCGGCCGACAAGGTGCCCTGGCTGGACATTACGGGCGTACATGATTCGGATGCCGGCACGCTCACCTTCTTTGCCATCAACCGGCATGGCTCCGAGACGATCGAGGCCGATGTCGCGCTCGAGCGTTTCGACGCGAAATCGGTCGAGCACACGATCATCCGCCATGACGATCTGGAGGCCCGCAACACGAAGAACGCGCCGGACAACGTGTCGCCGAGCAAAGGCAACGGGGCCTCGCTCGACGGCAAGGGAATGACGCTTAAGCTGCCGCCGCATTCTTACTCGATGGTGCGCGTGACGCTTTGAATTTTGGTATCCGATCATCCGATATATACCGTAGAATCCGTTGCAAGCGATACGGTTTGGTGTAGCATTAAGGACGTCTAAGGCGGATCTAACCGTCGTACTCGGGAGGAGAGTGAGATGAACTTTCGCAGGATGATGGCTACGGCGCTGGTGGCGGTCGGAAGTTTGTGGGCTGCTGCGGCCCAGGCCGAAGAAACGGTCGTATGGTGGGATTTTCTTAGCGGCGGTGACGGCGTGCGCATGAAGCAGCTGATCACCGACTTTAACGCGGCCCATGCAGGCAAGGTCAAGATCGACGCCACGACGCTGGAATGGGGCACACCCTACTATGCAAAGGTGCAGACCTCGGCCGCCGTCGGCGAGGCGGCAGACGTCATGACCTATCACGCAAGCCGTATTCCACTGGCGGTGAGCCAGGATATTCTAGAAGAGATCACCGCCGACGACATGAGCAAGATGGGGCTGTCGGCTTCCGACTTCGTCCCGGTGACCATGGACGCTGTAACGGTCGACGGCAAGCAATACGCGGTGCCGCTCGATACCCATCCAATCGTGCTTTACTACAACCGCGACCTGCTGAAGAAAGCAGGCGTGCTTGGCGATGACGGTCGTCCCCTAGGCATGGGTGACAAGGAAGAATTCACAGCCGCGCTGCAGAAGTTAAAGGATGCCGGCGTCGAGTTCCCGCTGGGTAGCGTTACCGGGGACGGCAACTTCATGTTCCGCACCATCTATTCGCTGATGTGCCAGCAGGGCGGCGAACTGATGACCGGCGATGAATTCCTGACCGGCGATAACGGCGACAAACTTAAGAACGCCCTCGATCTGCTTCAGGGATGGACTAAGGCCGGGCTACAGTCGACCTATACGGACTATCCAGCAACGGTCGCCCTGTTCACCTCGGGCAAGGCCGCGATGATGATCAACGGCGTCTGGGAAGTTCCCACGATGACCGACCTCTCCAAGCAGGGCAAGTTGTTCGATTGGGGCGCGGTGGAAATCCCGGTGATCTTCGACAACCCGTGCACCTATGCGGACAGTCACTCGTTCGCGATCCCCAAGAACAAGGGCAAGGAGATGAGCCCGGAGAAGCGCGCTGCCGTTCTTGAGGTGATTTCCTGGATGGACAAGAATTCGCTTTTCTGGGCGACCGCCGGCCACATTCCCGCATATAAGCCGGTCACCGAGACGGCAGAATACAAGGCGATGGAGCCCAACGCGACCTACTCTCCTCTGACGGCCAACATGATCTTCGACCCGAAATCGCCCAAGGCTGGTGTCGCGGGGCCGATCTTCGACATCATGTCCAACTACTTCGTGCCGACCCTCAACGGAGAAATGGACCCGGGCGAGGCGGTGGAATCCATCAAGGAAGAGCTGAACAGCATGTAAGCCTCAGCGGCTGGGACCTCTGTCTGGGCGGTCCCCACCGGATTTTGAGGGAAAGCCATGCTTCGCAATTCCCGCACCGAACTTCTTGTCGCGCTAGTTCTGGTCGCCCCCTTCCTGACGATCTACCTTCTGGCGTTCGTCTATCCGACGGTGCAGATGTTCCGCATCTCCTTCACCGACGCACCGCTGATCGGCGAGGGTCAATGGGTCGGTCTGGACAACTACCTGCGGCTTGACAACGACCCGATGTTCCGCCGCGCGTTCTGGAACACCGCCTATTTCGTGCTGATGACAGTCGTCCCCGGCACGATCATCGCCCTTTTGATCGCGCTAGGTGTGTCGCGGCTCAATGGTCGTTTCCAGGCGATGGTGCTGGCGCTCTTTTTCCTTCCTTACATACTGCCGGTGTCTGTCGTGTACCGCATCTGGGACTGGACGTTGAACTTCCAATTCGGGATCGCGATGCATGTGCTCGACTGGCTGGGCATCCAGCGCGTGCCCGTCTTCAAGTCTCGCCTCTGGTTCTTGCCGGCAGTGGCCTGGGTGACGATCTGGTGGACGGCGGGCTTCTCCATTCTCCTTTTCCTCGCCGGGCTACGCGCCATACCGGCGGAAATCTATGAAGCGGCTACGCTCGACAATTCGTCGCGCTGGACCACCTTCAGACGGATCACCTGGCCACTGCTGTGGCCGATTACCTCGCTGGTATTCACCATCCAGCTCATCCTGCAGCTCAAGATCTTCGACCAGGTCTATCTGTTCTCGATAGGCGGCCGGCCGAACGACAACATGGTGCTCGTCTACTACGTCTTCCACCGGGCCTTCCAGCAGGACCACGGCGGCCGCGCGGCCGCGGCCGCGGTCGCGCTTTTCGTGCTGGTGGTCGTCGTCTCGGTGATCCAGTTCCAGCTTCTGCGGTTCGCTGAATGGCGGCGCCGATGAAAGCCGCTGCGGCGCGACGGTGGAACTACTGGGGCGGCCTGATCACGCTGCTGACGCTCGCCGGGGCCGTGATATGGGCGTTCCCGCTCTATTGGGCGGTTATTTCGTCCATCAAGCCCGACGACGAGGTCGTGCGGCCCTACATCGAGCTGTGGCCGGAGACGCCGACGCTGGACAACTACATCCATGTTTTGACGACGACGCAGATCGGCGCCTGGTACGCCAATTCGGTTGTTGTCGCGGTCGGCGTGACGTTAGTCACGATCTTCACCTCGATGCTGTGCGGCTATGCACTCTCCCAGCTTCGCTTTCCCGGGCGAACGGCCCTGTGGTGGCTGATCCTCGCGTCGTTCATGGTGCCGACACAGGCGCTGATCATCAATTACTTCGAACTGGTCGCCGACCTTGGCCTGCTCAACACGTGGGCCGGCATCATGCTGCCGCAACTCATCCATCCGGTCATCATCATCGTCTACAAGCAGTTCTTCGACCAGGTCCCGCGCGATTTCCGCGAGGCCGCGGTGATGGACAACGCGTCCGAATTCGCCATCCTCTTCAAGATCTATCTGCCGATGAACTGGGGCGTGACGACCGCGCTTTCGATCGTCTGCTTCATTTGGACGTGGAACTCCTTCCTATGGCCGTTCCTCTCAGTAACCCGCACCGAGATGATGACCATTACCGTCGGCATCACACAGGTCAACGACGCCTTCGGCGTCTACTACGCAAGCGAACTCGCCGCCGCCGTGCTGGCTGGCTTTCCGGTGGCCTTGGCCTACCTCCTGTTCCAGCGCCGCGTGACCGAGGCGATCACGCTATCAGCCGGGATCAAGGGATAGACTCGCCAGGTGGCAAAATATGCCATCGGCCGCGTTAACCTGAGTGCCAGGTGGCCCCGTCTGCAGCAAACAGATGCAATGCGGCCGTGTCAAACTTCAGCCGAACGGTGCTCCCCGGTTCGACGCTCGAAAGTCCACGATCCTGTGCTGTAACCTGTGTCCCGTCCGCGAGCCGCGCATAAATGAGTGTACGCTCCCCCAGCCGCTCGACAACGGTAGCAGCAGCAGATGCTTCACCGCCTTCCGCGACAACGGTCAGCGATTCCGGACGTACACCGAGTTCGCGCCAATCGATGTCGGCTGGCGCGCTGGGGAGTTCGACGAGCGATCCATCGCTGAGACGTGCATTGAGGCGGTCGCCCGACCCTGAAACCGTGACCTGCAGGATGTTCATCGCCGGCGAACCAACGAAGGTCGCAACAAATCGCGACGCGGGCCGAGCATATACCTCAACGGGGCTTCCCACTTGCTCTATCCGGCAGTCGTTCAGGACAACGATGCGGTCGGCGAGCGTCATCGCTTCCACTTGGTCGTGGGTGACGTAGATCATCGTCGACCTTAAGCGCTGGTGCAACTCGGCAAGCTCCACACGCGTGCGGGCACGAAGCGCCGCATCGAGGTTGGAGAGCGGTTCGTCGAACAGGAACGCCTTCGGTTCCTTGACGATCGCGCGCCCGATGGCCACGCGTTGGCGTTGCCCGCCGGAGAGCTGCGCCGGCCGCCGATCGAGCAGCGTTTGTATCTCCAATATGCGCGCAGCTTCGGCGATCCGTTGCCGTATGATGTCCGGGGGGACCCGAACGTTCCTGAGCCCGAACGCCATGTTCTCGGCGACGGTCATGTGGGGGTAGAGCGCATAGTTCTGGAAGACCATCGCGACCTGGCGCTTGCCCGGTGCGAGGTTTTCGGAGCGCACGCCGCCGATCACAAGGGTTCCGTTGTCGATGCTTTCCAGGCCCGCGATCATCCTGAGCAGCGTCGTCTTGCCAGAACCGGATGGACCGAGAAATACGACGAACTCGCCCGGCTCAATGTCTAGGCTCACGTCGCGAATAACGTCCACCGAGCCGAAGCGCTTCCAGACCCGGGACAATGAAATGCCAGCCATCGCAGGACCTCTTTATTCCATCATTCCGGATAAGTATCCGTTGTCAAGGTTTTCAGAGGCAGGCCGCGATCGCGTCACGCCCCGTCCACTTGCCGGCCGGGTTCATTGCCAAGAAGTTCGCTTCACACCAGATGCCCTAGGAAGCCGACGCGCTCGGCGTTCCACTCGTCGGACGGATCGAAATAGCCAGACCACGGAACCAGGTGCTCGCGGATCACGTCCTCATTCAGGTCAATGCCCAGACCCGGAGCTTCGGGTACGGCGACATAACCGTTAGCCAAGTAGTTGGGCGCGATGCCGGTGACGATATCGGTCCACCACGGCACATCCAACGCGTGATGTTCGACCGCCATAAGGCTTGCGAGTGCCGCTCCGAGGTGGAGATTGGCCATGAACGCTACCGGCGAGCAGCAGGCGTGCAGTGCCGTCGGGATGCCGTGACGCTCCGCATGGTCGGCGATCTTTTTGGTCTCCGTCAGCCCGCCCGAGGAAAGCATGTCGGGATGAATGATGTCGAAAGCGCGAGCCTCGATCGCCTTGCGGAAGCCTTCGAACAAATAGAGGTCCTCGCCTGCCGCGACCGGTGTCAGCAGAGCATCGGCAACCCGCTTGTGGCCGGCTATGTCGTTCCAGGGCAATACGTCCTCGACCCAGGCAAGATTGAACGGCTCGACGGCATGGCCAATCCGGATCGCCTCGTCCACCGTAACGAACCCCTCGCCGAAATGATCGGTGCAGAGAGAGACTTCGGGACCAACCTCTTCACGCACCGCCCGGCAGAGGTCGCGGACCAGATCCAGCCCTTGCTCGCTGATCCGAGCTCCGGCACCGCGGCCTGGCGTATGGAATTGGCGGTATTGCGGGTACTCATGCTGGGTATCCGAGCCGACCATTGCGCCCGGAACCGCCTCGAACATCCGCGCCGACAAGTCGAACTTGATGAAGTCCAGGCCCAGTTCGCGCCGTGAACGGACCACCTCGGCGAATGCCTCGGGGGATGGATCGTCCGGCGACGGCGTATCGCCGTAGATCCGCACCTTGTCGCGGAATTTCCCGCCGAGCAACTGGTAGCACGGCACTCGGTATACTTTGCCGACGAGGTCCATGAGGGCGATCTCGACGGCGCAAACCCCGCCGGCTTCCCGGCTCTCGCCGCCATAGCGCTTGATCCGGCGGAACAGGTACTCGACGTTGCAGGGGTTCTGTCCGATCAGCAGCGGCTTGAGCCGCATGGCGGTATCGGGATGAGCACCGTCGCGCACCTCGCCAAGGCCATGGACGCCCTGGTTGGTGTCGATCCTCAGGATGGGATGGATGCCTTGCGCCTGGATCGTGGCGACGCGGATGTCGGTGATCCTCAGCTGCGACGGCTCGGACGCGCGGCGCACTGCGTTTTCAATTGTGCCGATGATAGACATTTCTATCCTCAAATCTTCTGGTGCGGGTGAAGGCGCTCCTGGCGCATCGGTAGTGGTCGGAGCGGCTTGCCATTGTGCGGCAAAGGTGGTCACGTCGGCGTGCGACGGAAGCCACTTCGCATTACTCCTTCGACCCGCGCTCGGCGAGCCACTCCTCGTATTCTGGCCAGGCATCCTTGTGCAATGGGTAGTAACGCTTGAGCGATTCACCGGCGAGGAGCTTCCCGCGCGAAAATTCCTCCCAGCCGTGATCCTTGTGGGCCTTCGCGATCATCGCTTCGGCCAGGGCGACGGGAACGCAGACTGCGCCGTCGTCGTCGGCGACAATGATGTCGCCGGGAATCACCGTCACGCCGCCGCATGCCACCGGCACGTTGACTGCCAGCGGCATAAGGCTCGTCTGCGCATGGTAGTTCGGCGTGACACCCTTCAGCCACATCGGGATGCCCAGCTTTTGCACCTTGGCCCAGTCGCGCACGCAGCCGTCGATGACCACTCCAGCACCTTTCAGCCCCTTGAAATAGGTCATCATCATGTCTCCGAAGATGCCGGAGGTCATGTCGCCGCGGGCGTCGACGACGACGATGTCGCCTTCTTCGACCTGGTAGAGCACATGCCGGTGCAGTTGCTTTTCAACGTCGGCGTATTCGCCTTCATCGAACAGGTCCTCGCGCTTCGGCATCATCTGCAACGTCACGCAAGGACCGGCGATCACCTGGCCGGGCGAGCGCGCGACCGGGCCTTCCATGAAGCAATTGCGGATGCCCATATGCGCCAGCGTCGCGCTTGCGGTCGCGGCGCCGACCTCGCGAGCCCTCTCGACCAAGTCCCGGGAGGGGCGGTTGATCTTGGCTATGTCCATGACAGACTCCCTACCAGTTCGTGACCGACCCGTCCTTGCGGACGAGATGCGGCGCTTCCCACTGCCTGTAGCTCTGTTTGGCAACCAGTGCCTCGTTGACATCGACCCCGAGCCCCGGCCTGTCGCTGACGCGATAGCAGGCCCCTTCGAGCGTGAGCAGTCCGGGAAAGAGTTCAGGGTCGTCGAAGCCGTGATAGAGCTCTCCCGGCGAAGCCCGTGTCTCGAGCCAAGCGAAGTTTGGAACGGCCGCCGCGAAATGGACCGTGGCAGCGGTGCAGATGGGGCCTAGGGGGTTATGTGGCATCATGTCCACGTAGTGGGCCTCGGTCCAGCCGGCGACCTTCATCGCCTCTGTCAGGCCGCCGACATTGCAGATGTCGATGCGGTTGAACTGTGCGATATCCCTCTCGATAAACGGCAGGAATTGCCATTTCGAAGAGAACTCCTCGCCGATCGCGAAAGGAACATCGGTCAACTTCCGCAATGCTTCGTACGCGCCTGGCGTCTCGTCGCGAATAGGCTCCTCCAGAAAGTCCAGTGTCCCGCGAGGCATCTTCTGGCAATAGCTGGCGGCCTCAGTCACGCTCAGCCGATGATGAAAGTCGATACCGAGGACCACATCGTCCGCCAGCGCCTCCCGGCACTTCATCGTCCATTTCACAGTCTCGGCGATGCTTTCGCGCGGCTCAAAGACCTTTTCCGACCTCTGGCCCGCCGGGATGAGGCGGATCGCCTGCCATCCTAGAGCCTGGAGCTCAAGCACCTGCTCGACCACGTCCGTGCTCGAGGCTTCCGAACGCGTAGTCGCGAAGGTCGGAACGAGGTCGCGTTGCTTGCCGCCGAGCAACTCGTAGATCGGGACTCCAAGCGCCTTGCCCTTTATGTCGTGCAGGCCGATGTCGATTGCCGAGATGGCTGCCTGGAGGACGCGGCCGCCCTCGAAATACTGGCTGCGGTACATTTCCTGCCAGATGCGGCCGATCTGCATCGCGTCCTGGCCGATAAGGAACTCGCGATAGTGCTCGATGGCGCCAACCACCGCCTTCTCGCGCGAAGACAAACCGCTCTCGCCCCAGCCATATACCCCCTGGTCGGTTTCGACCTTGACGATCAATTGGTTGCGGGTCCCCACCCAGACCGGATAGGGCTTTATGGCGGTGATCTTGAATTTCGGCAGCATGATCAGCCGTGCAGCGCCAGTTCGGTCTCGCCGTCGAAAAGATGCATGCGATTCTGATCGAATTCGAGCCAGACCTGCTCGTCCGGCTCGACATCGAACGTCGGCGGCAGGCTGATGTTCACGACCGCTCCCGACAGGAACACCTGTACGAAGGTCACGTCGCCGGTCGGTTCCACCGTGTAGACTTTCGCCGGCACGCCAGTCTCGATCTGCGACTTGTGCAGACGTATCGCCGAGTGGCGTGCGCCCAGCACGACTTTCCTGGTGGTCGCCTTCCCGACCTTTCGCGCATTCTGGTCCGAAAGTGTCAGGGTCCATCCCTCGGCACCTGTGAGGATGGTTAGGCCGTCGTCCGTAGTCGCTTCAAGGGGGATCAGGCTCATCGCAGGGCTGCCGATGAAGCTGGCCACGAACAGGTTCACCGGATTGGCGAAAACCTGCGCCGGTGTGTCGTACTGTTGCAAGTAGCCGCCGTTCATGACGGCCATCTTGTCGGCCATCGTGACAGCCTCGAGCTGATCGTGAGTCACGTAGATGATCGTCGCGTCGAAATCTTGGTGGAACCGCTTGATCTCGGATCGCATCTGCACGCGCAGCTTGGCATCGAGGTTGGACAGGGGCTCGTCCATGAGGAAGACGGCGGGATCGCGGACCAGTGCGCGGCCCAGCGCGACGCGCTGCTGCTGGCCTCCCGACAGCTCCCGAGGCCGGCGCTCGAGAAGATGGGAGATGTCCAGCATGCGCGCCGCGTCGCGCACCTTCTGATCGATCGCGGACGACGGCATCCGGCGCATCTGCAAAGGAAAGGCGAGATTCTTGTAGACGGTCTTGTTCGGATAGAGCGCGTAGTTCTGGAACACCATTGCGATGTCCCGATCCTTGGGATCGAGATCGTTGACCACGCGGTCGCCGATCGTGATGTCTCCGCCAGTGATCGGAATGAGGCCGGCGACAAGGTTGAGGGTCGTCGTCTTGCCGCATCCCGACGGTCCGACTAGCGCGACGAACTCTCCGTCATTCACGGTCAGTGATACGTCTCGTACCGCATAGATTGCGCCATAGGTCTTGACGAGATCTTTGAGGATCACGTGGGCCATGAGCTCTGCTTCCTAGTGTTTGACCGCGCCTTCGGTGAGCGCGCGCACGAAGTATTTTTGCAGAAGGAGGAACAGAACCACGACCGGCACGCTCATCATGAAGCTGGCAGCCATCAATCCCGGGAAATCCGTTGTGTTTTCGGAGAAGAACCGCTGGACGCCGACGGGCAAGGTCAGCTGTTCGTTCCTTGAGATAAACGTGTAGGCGTAGATGTACTCGTTCCACGCGCCGATGAACGAATAGATCGCTGTCGCGATGATCCCCGGTACTGAAAGTGGCATCACGATTAGGATGAATGCCTGAAACCGCGTCGCGCCGTCGATGCGCGCGGCCTGCTCGAGCTGGACCGGGATGTTGTCGTAAAATCCCTTGAGCAGCCAGATGGCAAGCGGCAGGCCGAAGGTCAGGTAGGTGAGGACCAGCGACCCATGGGTATTCACGAGGCCCAGAAAGCGCATCAGGATGAAGAGCGGGACAAGGAAGATCACCGCCGGGAACATGTTGCGCAGCAGCACCGAGAAGAACAGGAAGCGCCGCCCCGGAAATCTGAAGCGCGAGAAGGCGTAGGCAGCCGGCACCGCAACCAGTACCGCGAGGATCGTGGTCAGGGTCGAAACAATCAGGCTGTTCCAAAAAAAGCGCAGGAAGTCTCGGCCGACGCTGTTCTGGGGATCGAGCAGGTTCCGATAGCTTGCCAACGTTGGCTCGCTCGGCCACCACTCAGGCGGAAACGCCATCGCCGCGAAGCCCGACTTGATCGAAGTCAGCAGCATCCAGGCCATCGGGGCCGCCGTATAGATCAGCATGAACAGCAAAAAGGAGCGACCAGCCCAGCGCCAGCCATCCACGCGCCTACGGCGACTGCTCGAGATTCCAGCCTGCGCGTTCATGCCCCGGGTTCCCTCTGATCGCCATGACTGAGCGCGCGCACGTAGAAATAGCCGAACGTCATCAGGATGATGAACAGGAGTACGGAGTAGGCGGACGCCACTCCCCAGCGCTGACGCCCGAAGGCAAGCTCATAGATATGCGTGATCCAGATGTGAGAGGCGTTCGATGGACCGCCGCCCGTCATGATCCACGGAATGATGAAGGAGTTGAAGTTCGCCACCGCGAGCAGAAGAACCGTGACCGCGGAAACTCCGCGCAGATGGGGAAAAGTGACGTGCCAGAAGCGCTGCCATGCCGACGCGCCATCGACCTGCGCGGCGCGCAGGAGTTGCTCGGGGACGGTCTGCAGTCCCGCCATCATCATGATCATGGCGAATGGAAACTCACGCCAGATGTTGACGACGATCAGCGAGGCCAGGACCGTACTGACGCTGTCGATGAAGTTCGGTGGCCTGTCAACGAGCCCCAGTTGTAGGAGGACCACGCCGATGATGCCGAAGTCCGAGTGGTATATCCATTTCCAGATATAGGAGGCGGCGACTGCGCTGATCACCCACGGGATGATGAAGATGGCGCGCAGCATTCCGCGCCCGAAGAACTCACGATGCAGCGCCAGTGCCAAGGCAAAGCCCAGCGCAAATGCGATCATGGTCGAGGCCAGCGTCCAGATCACCGTATTGAGCGTGACGCGCCAGAACACACTGCTCGTGAGGATGGTCGTGTAGTTGTCGAGCCCGACGAAGCTCTTGTCCTTCAGTTGAAGCCCGGGCGGCGTTTTGAAGAAGGACAGTTCGATTGTGTAGTAGATCGGGTAGGCGATGACGACGAGCATCACCACGATGGCGGGCAGCACGTAGAGATAGTCAGCCCAACTGATCCATATCCGCCGGAGCAGGTCCGAACGTGTCGTGCGCTGCCGGCGGACCTGTTTGGCCTCGCCCGTCACTATGGTCATCGTGGGCAACCTTTGTCTTGGTGCGAAGTGATGGCCGACAGCGCGGGAGCTGTCGGCCCGATTCGCGACAGACCAGGCCTTAGAGCCCGCCCATCAGTTCCTTGACCTTTGCAGCCGCGTCGTCTGCCGCCTCATCAACGGTCATGGCTCCGGTCAATGCGTTCTGCAGCATGTCCGGGACGATGATGTTCATGATCTCGGGCGCTTGCGGCAGGGCTGGGAACGGGATGCCATACGGTAGCATCGAGGTCGTAACGTCGAGGAACTTGATGCTGTCCAGACGTTCTTTCATCCATTTGGTCTTGAAGCCGTTTAGGTTGCCGGGGTTGGAGCCCGCATAGGCCATCTTGAGCGACCATTCCGGGCTCGTCCAGAAGCAGATGATGGCCTTCGCCGCCGGCTCGTCAACCTTGCCGCCATCGACATATTCAGGCTTGAGAATATGGATGTTGGAGCCGCCGAAGACGACCGCGCGCTTGCCGTCCGGACCGGTCGGAATCAGGCCATACCGCATGTTGTCTATGACGGTCTGTGCCTTCTCCTTATCGGCGCCTGTCGCCTTTTTCTGAAGGTCGAGCATGACATTGTAGTCGGACGGGTGAGAGATCATCATGGCGAGTTGACCGGCGAGGAACAACGGCTGGTTGTCAGCCTGCTGGTTTGTGAGCGCGGACACGGGGACCGACTTGTCACGCACATACATGTCGTACGAAGCCTGCAGCGCACGCTTGCTTGCATCGCTGTTTAGCCGGATCTCCTCATAATTCGGGTTCGGATCGGCTTCATCAAATACGCCGCCGCCGTAACCCCAGAGCTGAGGCATGAAGCGGTAGGGAGTGTTGCCGGCGTTTTTGCGGGCAACAAGGCCGTAGCCTGCGACACCGAGCTTGTCGTGGATCTGCTTTGAGTACGTGACCACATCGTCCCAGGTTGCAGGCGGCTTCTCCGGATCCAGACCCGCACGCTTGAACATATCGGCGTTCCAGATGAGCGCCATCGTCTCGTTGTTGGTCGGAATGCCGTAAGTTACGCCATCCCAGGTCACGGCCTTCATGGCGCCAGGCCAGAAATCTTCGGTCGACCAGCCGACGTCCTCGGGCTTGAGCGGTTCGAGATAGCCTTTCGAGGCAAACTCGGTCCCGCCCAGGATTTGCAGGCGGACCGCCATCGGCGCGGCATTGCCGAGGAGCGCAGTGCGGAACTTGTCGAGCAGGTCGTTGTAGGTGAGAGCCTGTTCTTCGAGCTGGATGTTTGGATAGGTCTTGCGGAACGACTCGAAGAAATCCTTGTAGTACTGGCGCAGCAGGTCAGGGTCGCCTTCGAACACCCCCTGATACCAAAACGTCAGACGCCCCTTGTGGTCGAGCGGAGTGACCTTTCCGCAAGCCTCCGCGGTGTCGAATTCCTCTGTGCCCGCAATAGAGCGAACATATTCCGGCGACCATTTGCTCAGATCGACGGGGGCGCCGGCAGCCGAAGTCGACAGCAGCGACGCGATCAGGACGGGGGCAACAGCGCCGCGCAGGACGGCATCGCCAAATTGCAAGCGTGTCATAGAATCCTCCACATTTTTCCCAATCGCCACCCTGACGACAGGCGGCGTTCTTGGTTTGACCGTGGGGTGGCTGCTTGTTTTGTGTATCCCTCGGCTAGCCAGGTACCGTCCCAGAACTAAGATTGCGTGTCAACCCAATCAGATCATACATTATTTGACGCAAATCGTGGATAATGTAAGAAGGTACGAAGGGCTACTAAGGGCAGCGGACGATGACGGATTTTAAGGCCAAGCCGCCGACGGGAATCGACCCGATCAGCGCCTCGAAGGAAGGGGCATCCATCTATGAGCTGATCCGCGACGACATCATCGAAGGCCGCATGAAGGCGAACGAACGTTTGGTCGTCGCTGACCTAGCCAAGCGTCATGGCACATCCACCAACCCGGTCCGCGAGGCGCTGCAGCTGCTTAGGGGCGAGGGCTTCGTCATCTTCGCCCCCAACCGCGGTGCGCGTGTCCGGCCGATCGATCAGGATTTCGTTCGGGACATCTACGAAATCGGCGTTTTGATCGAGCCCGCCCTTACCCGATGGTTCGTCGGCATGGCGACGCAGGAGGACATCGTCGAACTCGAGCGTATTCAACGCCTCATCGAGGAAAACAACTTCGCCGATCAGCTCAGGCATAGTGAGCTCGACACGGCGTTCCACACCGTAATGTACGAGCGCCACTACAACCGTCACGCGGCCGAACTCTGGTGGAAGCATCGCGAGGTACTGCGCGCCGTGAGCCGCCGATACAATTTCACGTTGGCGCGGCGTGCGCAGGTGCTGCGCGATCATCGCGAACTGATCGGGCTCATCAAGGCCGGTGAGGCGGAAAAGGCCGCCGAGCTGGTCGCCCGCCATGTTGAAGGTTCTGGCCGGCACATCCTTGAGCAGATGCGCGCAGCAAGCGCGGCCCGGGCCGGATAGGTCCTGGCCGGTTCGGCTCGTGCAAGCCCCATTCATAACCAGAGAAAGCAGAGGCGAATGAAGATTACGAGCGTCCGGCCATGGCTGATACAGTCGAGCGCCTCGTACTGGGGTGAATTCCTGTTCGTGGAAGTGAACACCGACGAGGGGATCACCGGTTGGGGCGAGATTACAACCACAACAAAATTGGCAAATCGCGCTCTGACCGCCATGCTGCGGCAGGTCGGCTCCATGCTGGTCGGCGAAGATCCGGCGCGCATAGAGCAGCTTTGGCACAAGCTTTTTCGCAGCTTCACCTACATGGGCAGCCGGGGGGCCGCTGTAGAATGCGTGAGCGCGATCGACATCGCCTTGTGGGACATCCGGGGCAAGGCCCTCGGCAAGCCCGTCTATGAGCTGCTGGGTGGACCAGTGCGGGAAGAAGTCGCGCTCTACACGCATCCCGACCAGCGCAAGTTTACCAGCAAGGAGGCCGTGGTCGCGGAAATCCAGGACATCGTGAAGTCCGGGCACACTGCCCTTAAATTCGACCCCTTCCCGCAACAGGGCGCCTACGTGGATGGCCTGGCCCGAGAGCAGCGCGACGGTTATCTCGATGGATTGATGACGCGTAAGGACGAGCGGGAGGCCGCCGAACTCGCCGCGCTGATCCGCGAGACAGCCGGCCCGGAAATCGAAATCCTCATTGATGCGCATGGCCGCTTCGACGTGCCGACCGCTATTCGGCTCTGCCATACGCTGGAGGACGCAGCTCAGATCGACTGGTTCGAGGAGCCTGTTCCACCCGAGAGCTTCAACGCGCTCAAGCAAGTGCGCGACAAGGTGAATGCGCCAATCTCTTGGGGTGAGCGCGGTCACACGAAATGGGATTTCGTGCCAATTCTCGAGAACAAGCTGGCCGACTACATAATGCCCGACGTAACGTGGACCGGCGGTATCACCGAGCTCAAGAAAATCTCGGCCCTCTGTGAGGCGTATTATATTCCCGTGTCTCCGCACGACGCTGCCGGTCCGATCAACGTGATCGCCGGCGCGCAGGTAATGATGACTGTGCCGAACTTCTACAAGCTAGAGACGTCGGAATGGAACCTGCACAAATATGACGTGCTCATCGACGAGCCTCTCGACAATTCGAATGGCAGCCTGAAGCTGACGAAGCGTCCGGGCCTCGGCGTCGAGATGAATCGCGACTACCTCGAGGCAAATCAGATCGAGTGATTCAGCCAGTTCCGCGACGCACTACCATGCCGTGAGCGTTTCGCCCGGTACTGTTCCCTCAACGGCCGAAAGTCGAGAACATGAAGATCGTCGACCTCCGCTGCGCTATCATCGGTCGCCATCCCATCGTCCGCATCGTGACCGACGAGAACATCCATGGCCTGGGCGAGGTGGAGTTCACCAAGCCCTACCTGAAGCCCTTTGTGCTCCACTTCCGCGATGCACTCATCGGCGAGGATCCCACCGACGTCGAGCGCTGCATGCTCAAGATACGCCAGCGTGGCGGATTCAAGCCGTACGGCGCCGCGGTCAGCGCGATCGAGCATGCACTGTGGGACATCGCCGGCAAGGCCGCGAATGTCCCCGTCTACAAGTTGCTCGGCGGCAAGGTGCGCGATCAGGTCCGCTGCTACAACGGCAACAGGCGCCGCAAGCGTTCGGGGGATAGGCCCGAGGACTACGCGGATGACGTCAGATGGATGATGGAGCAGCCCGAGGGCTTCTTCATGGTGAAGCAGGGGATCACGTTCCACTCGAATATGAAGGATACAGTCCCTGGCTTCCACTACGGCATCGCGCAGAAGAAGGCCGGTTATCACGGGGCCATGGATCAGGGTCAGATCAGCGAACGCGGCATGGCGCATGCGATAGACTGCGTCGCGGCGATGAAGGAAGTGCTAGGGGACAAGGTCAGCCTTGCGCTCGATTGCGGGCCTGGCTGGTTCCTGCCCGATGCCATCCGCTTCGCCAATGCGGTCGAGAAGTACAATCTCATGTGGCTGGAGGACATGCTGACCGGCGACTATGTGCCGTGGGTCAATCCGCAAGCGTATCGCGAATTGACGCAGTCGACGACGGTGCCGATCCACACTGGTGAGCAGATTTACCTGCGCCACAACTTCAAGGAATTAATCGAGACGCAGGCCGTACGGATCGTAGGGCCTGATCCGGCCGACATCGGTGGCATTGCCGAGCTCAAATGGGTCGCGGAGCACGCCTACATGCACTCGATTATGATGGCCCCGCACGGCACCGCCAACGGACTCCTGGGCCTCGGGGCGTTGATCAACGTGTGCGCCACCCTGCCGGCCAACTTCATCGCCTTCGAATACCCCACGGCGTCCGATCCGTGCTGGGAAGATATCGTCGTCGGACTGCCGAAGCACATTGTACGGAACTCGATGATCGAACTGCTGCCCGGCCCAGGGCTTGGCCTCGACATCGATCCTGAAGGCGCGCGGAGGCATCTTGCGGAAGAAGACGAGGGATTTTTTGATCGCGTCTAGGGTTTTTCCTGTAATCGATCTCGGTCGCGGAACGGAACCGACAAAAATATGTCCGGGATTCATATGCTGTCGCCGCGCGGCTCGACTCTAACCTCGATAGATCCGAATGTGTCGAACGCAATAGCGCGGAAGCGGTGAGATCACGCATCGGCAGCCGGTACAGTATGGCGTTCGGCGGTACTGCAATGCTGTACCGGAGTGCCGGTTTCGAGGAGCAAAATACGACAAAATGAGACGACCGATCCCCCAAGTCATTGAAAACAAACAAGATGGATTCTAGTTGTTTGTGTCAAATTCGCGGTCGGCCAATTTTCAGGTAAGACGGTTCGGAAAAAGGGCTGGCAAATCAATATGGTATGGAACAGTTTCGCCGTGGCACCCATGATGGACTGGACGGACCGGCATTGCCGGTTCTTCCATCGCCAGCTCACGCGACGGGCGCTGCTCTATACCGAGATGATCGTCGCCGATGCGGCGATCCATGGCGAGCGCCAGCGGCTGCTCGGCTTCCATACGGCCGAGCATCCGGCGGCGCTGCAGCTCGGCGGCTCCGATCCGCACAAGCTGGCGGAAGCCGCGCGGATCGGCGAGGCATTCGGCTATGACGAGATCAACCTCAATTGCGGCTGCCCCTCCGATCGCGTGCAGTCGGGCACGTTCGGCGCCTGCCTGATGAAGACGCCGGCGCTGGTGGCGGCGTGCGTCGCGGCGATGAAGCGCGCCGTCAACGTGCCGGTCACGGTCAAGTGCCGCATCGGCGTCGACGAGCAGGATCCGGATCCGGCGCTCGATACGCTGGCCGACGCCGTTTTCGCCGCGGGTGCGGACGCGCTGTGGGTGCATGCGCGAAAAGCCTGGCTGCAGGGGCTGAGCCCGAAGGAGAACCGCGACATCCCGCCGCTCGACTACGACCGCGTCTACCGGCTGAAGCGGCGCCTGCCGCAAAAGTTCATAGGCATCAATGGCGGCATCCAGACGGTCGCCGAGGCGAAGGCGCATCTCGGCCATGTCGATGGGGTGATGCTCGGCCGCGCTGCCTATCATACGCCGGCGATTCTTGCCGGCGTCGACGGCCTGATCGATCTCGATCCCGCGCCGGTCGATTTCGCCGCACTGCTGGAGACGATGGCCGCCTATGCCGACGCCCATATCGCCGCGGGCGGGCGGCTGGCGCATGTCACGCGCCATATGGTCGGGCTCTTCCACGGCCGACCGGGCGCCCGCCGCTTCCGCCAGATACTGTCGACCGAGGCGACGCGCCCGGGTGCCGATTCGGCGGTGCTGCGTCGCGCCTTCGCGGCGGTGGAGGACGAGCGGGCGGCCGAAGCGGCGTGACCGGAAATCCGCCTGGCCTCCGTCGAGGCTCCGCGCTCAGTCGCGCAGGATCAGGCGGTCGCCGCGCATGTCGAAGCCCGACAGCGTCGAGATGAAGTTCATGCCGAGCAGGCTTTGCTCGAGCGAGCCATCGGCCGCCACCAGGACCGTGAGGTTGCGGCGCACGATGGCGCCAACCGTCACCTCCTGCACACGGACCGCGGCTGCGCGGGCCGTGCCGTTGGCGGTGGCGACAGGAATGGAGAAGGACAGCGCCGCGGTGTCGAAGCCGGCGCGCCGCGCGTCCGCCGCCGTCAGCACCGTGCTGGTGGCGCCGGTGTCGACCAGGAAGGCGACCGCCGAGCCGTCGACCGAGCCGCGCACCTCGAAATGGCCGTTCTGCCGCTTCTCCATCATCACCGTGGCGCGGCCGTCCGCGTCCGTGACCGACAGCGGGCTGCCGGGGACGAGCCCGGCGGAGACGCGGCTCAGCACGTCCTGCAGTTCGTAGCGGTACTGATAGCCGGCGACCAGCGCCAGGATGATGGCGAGCCAGGCCACCACGCTGCGCAGCGTGCCGCCGGAGTTGCCGCGAAACAGTGCCACGACGCCGGCGCTGAGCACCGCCGTGAGCGCCCCAGCATAGACCAGCCGCCCGAACTCGCCGCTGCTCAGTCCGGCCACGGAGCCGTCGTCATGCGTCCACAGGAGCACGACCAGTCCCACGCCGAGGATGAGCAGGCCGATGGCGAAGCGGTTCATCGCCTCACTCCGCGCGCTCGCGCGCCATGCGCGTCCGCCGCGTCTCGCGTCGCGGCCGCCGCTCCACCGTCTCCAGCCGCGCCGGCAGCAGCGCCATGGTGCGGCGCCGCTCGTCGGGCGACATGGTGATCCAGGCGCCGATCTCCTCGCGTGTGCGCCCGCAGCCGAAGCAATAGCCGGTCTTCGTGTCGATCGAACAGACGAGGATGCAGGGGGATTCGATCACGGCCATGCGGTTTCCATCGGGCCTCTGACATGGGACAGGCAGGGCTGCAATGCAAGGTCGCGATTGTGCCACGGCCAAGTTGCGTCTATGCCGCCTGCCGACGACGTTGCCTGCAGGCGGATACGACATGACTTCCGGACTTCCCTTCGACGATTTTCGCACCCTGGCCGGGCGGCTGCCGCAGGGCGACGAGGCGGCCGAGCGCCGTGTCCGGTCGGACTTCGCCGCTGCCAGCGGGCTCGGCCGGCTGGAGGATACGGCCGCATGGCTGGCGCGCTGGAGCGGCCGCGCGCCGGCGGTGCGGCGACCGCTTGTCGCCGTCTTTGCCGGCACCCACGGGGTCGCCGCCGCCGGCGTGTCGCCGCGCCCGGCCGAGGAAACGGCGCGCGCCGTCGAGCTCCGGGCCGCCGGCGGCGCCGCCATCAACGGCGTCTGCCTGGCGCACGACCTTGGCCTGAAGGTATTCGACCTGGCGCTGCACCTGCCGACCGGCGACATTTCGCAAGAGGCGGCGCTCGACGAGCGCGGTTGCGCCGCCACCATGGCCTTCGGCATGGAATCGGTCGCCGGCGGCACCGACCTGCTCGTCGTCGGTCATCTCGGCGTCGGCAGCTCCACCGTGGCGGCGGCGCTGTTCGCCGCGCTGTTCGGCGGCGGCGGGGCGGACTGGGTCGGGCCGGGTTCCGGCGCCGACGGCGCGATGCTGGCCCGCAAGGCGGCGGTCGTCGACCGTGCGCTGACGCTGCATCGCGGCCATCTGAAGGATCCGCTCGAAATCCTGCGGCGCCTCGGCGGCCGCGAGTTCGCTGCCATCGCCGGCGCCGTTCTCGCCGCGCGAACCGAACGTATCCCGGTCATCCTGGACGGTGACGCGGCGATCGCGGCTGCCGCTGTACTGCAGGCGCTGCAGCCGGGAGCGATCGACCATTGCCTGGTCGCGCAACAGCCTGTGGAGCCTGGCGGCGCGGCGGTTGTCCAGCGCCTCGGCCTGATGCCGCTGCTCGATCTGCGGATAGCCGCAGGGGACGGCACGGCCGGCGCGCTCGCCGCCGGTGTGGCCAAGGCCGCCGCCGCCGTCGCCTCGACGCTTGCGGAAGCCGCCAAGGGTTCCGGAAAGTCCTGAGCCTTTACTGGACCCGGCCGGTCACGATGGTCGCGAACAGGTTGAAATTCGACGGCGTGTCGCAGAAGCCCGCGTCGTAGCGGTGCTGCGTGCAGGCCGGAACGAAGAATTTTTCGGGCGGCGTGCTCTGGCAGCCCGTGAGCAAGGCCAGGGCCAGGGTCATGCAGAGCGGCAGCAGTCGCATGGGCCGGTTTCCCGATTCTTCGGCTCGAGCCTTAGCACAGGCAGGCCGCATTCTGCCATGCCGCGGCGGGTTCACCGTTTCCGCCCCGCGACGGCCCGGCCCGGCGCGGGCATCGCCGGCAGTTTCTCCATCACCCGGGCGGCCGGGAAGGTCACCAGCACCTCGGTGCCTTCGCGCAGCTTGGAGAAAATGTCGAAGCTGCCGCCATGCAGCGCGATCAGACCTTGCACGATCGGCAGGCCGAGGCCGGTACCCTGTTCGGCGCTCTTGATGGCGATGGCGCCCTGGCCAAAGGCCGACAGCACGACCGGAAGCTCGTCCTCGGCGATGCCGGGGCCATTGTCTTTCACCGACAGATATTGCCCGCCGCCGGCCGTCCAGCCGACCCGGACGCGGATTTCGCCGCCCGTCGCGGTGAATTTCACCGCGTTCGACAGAAGATTGAGCGCGATCTGGCGGACCGCCCGCTCGTCGGCGTTGAGGCGCGGCATGCCCGGCTCGAATTCCTCAACGATGCGGATGTCCTTGCCGCGCGCCTTCAGCGTCATCATGTGGCAGCAGTCCTCGACCGTCTGGACGAGCGACAGCGGCTCGGCATTGAGCTGGTAGCGCCCGGCCTCGATGCGCGACAGGTCGAGGATCTCGTTGATCAACGTCAGAAGATGCTGCCCGGACGAGTGAATGTCGTGGGCGTAGTCGCGATAGGTGTGGTTAGCCATCGGGCCGAGCACCTCGCTGCCCATCACCTCGGAGAAGCCGAGGATGGCGTTCAGCGGCGTTCGCAGTTCATGGCTCATCGAGGCGAGGAAGCGCGACTTGGCGAGGTTGGCCTCCTCGGCGCGGTGGCGAGCCTCGTCGGACATCGCCTTGGCCGTCTCCAGCTCGGCGATCAGGGCGTCCTTCTCGGTGCGGAACGACAGCAGCATCAGCGACGATTTGTTGATGTGGGCGGAGATGTAGGAAAAGAAGGGCAGGGCGAGCACCAGCAGCCCCGCCATGATCGCGTCCACCGGCTGGGAGAGCCGGGTGCCGATCAGCACGTAGAGCAAGACGGGCAGGGCGAAGGTGGCGACCAGAGCGCCGCGCAATGACGCTGCGATCAGCGCAGTGGCAGCGACGGCAAGCAGCAGCAGCACCGCCTTGACCACCGGAAACTGCTCGACGCCGCATTCGTCGCAGTTGAGCGTCATCAGATAGGCCCAGCCGAGCCCCGAGGCGAAATGCGCGGCCAGGAAAGCGCGTCTGGTCCGCCCGACATCGATGTCGCCGGACGCCGTCCGGTCGACCCGCCGTGCGATCAGCAGGAGCCCGGCATAGCAAGCGACGGTGATCAGTGCCCAGACGGCGATCGTCCTGCTCATGCCGACGGCAAGGCCGCCCATGGCGATGAGCAGCACCAGCACGGGCACGGCGGTCGCGCAGAAGATCGTCGAGCGCGCATGCAGCTTCAAAAGTTCCCGGTCGAAGCCGATGCTGCCCGGCCGCTGCACCAGACGGTCGCGCATGCGGCGCACGGCCTGCGCCACCTCGCTGTTGCGATGCGGTTTGCGCCGATCCACAATGATCTTGTCAGCCGTGGTGCTGTGCGTCGGCGACATTCCGATTCGGATTTTTCGCGTGCTGAAACCAGACGGCAGGCTAGTTGCGAATGATTAATGGACTGTTTGCCATATGAGCCGGTCATGGCCGGCGCGCGCTAGGAGGCCACGGCCGCGAGCCCGGCGTAGCCTGTTGCGCAGGTTTTTCGATCTTTTGCTGGCCGTGGCGATCCTCGGGCTGCTGGCGCTTCTGGCGGCGCGGTTGGACCGCGTCGAGACGCGCCGTCTGAGCGGGGCGGTGGTCGTCAACGACGGCGATACGATCACGGTGGGCACGGAGAAGATCAGGCTGCGCGGCATCGACGCCCCCGAATTCACCCAGAGCTGCATGAGGGACGGCATGAGCTATCCCTGCGGCCGCCAGGCGCGGCAGCGGCTGCGCACGCTGATCGGCAACCAGCCGGTCGCCTGCTCAGGCTGGCAGCGTGACAAGTTCGGCCGGCTGCTCGGCACCTGCTCGGCCGGGTCGACCGAGCTCAACCGAACCCTGGTAGAGGAGGGCTGGGCGGTCGCCTTCGGCGATTTCGAGGACGAGGAGTTGTCGGCGCGACGGGCCGGGCGCGGCCTGTGGGCGGGCGAGTTCGACCGCCCCCGGCACTGGCGCGACACCCATGGCAGCATGGCCGAGGTCGACCACGATCGGCTTGGCGCGCTGTGGAACTGGCTCAGGCAAATATTCCACCTTGGCTGATCGCCGCGGAATGGCCAATCTCGTCCT
Source organism: Kumtagia sp. (assembly GCF_059502445.1). NCBI lineage: Bacteria > Pseudomonadati > Pseudomonadota > Alphaproteobacteria > Hyphomicrobiales > Phyllobacteriaceae > Kumtagia > Kumtagia sp. Next base: position 182,015 of record NZ_JCACER010000096.1, on the reverse strand, counting down.
GTTTTAAGGGCTGATCGGATTGCAAACGGAGGAGACCGGATGAGACTGTTCGACGGCGGCCGCGCGCCCAATCCGCGCCGGGTCAGGATCTTTCTCGCCGAGAAGGGCATCGCGGTGCCGCTGGTGCCGGTCGACATGGGCGCGCTCGGCCACAAGGGCGAGGAGCTGACGGCGCGCAACCCGCTGCAGCGCCTGCCCGTACTGGAACTGGGCGACGGAACCGTGCTCACCGAATCGGTGGCGATCTGCCGCTATTTCGAGGAGCTTCATCCCGAACCGGCGCTGTTCGGCCGGGGCGCGCTCGGCAAGGCGCTGGTCGAGATGTGGCAGCGGCGCATCGAGCTCAATTTCTATCTGCCGGTTTCCTTCGCCTTCCGCCACACCCACCCGGCGATGAAGGACTGGGAGGTGCCGCAACTTCCTGAATGGGGCGAGATGAACCGTCCGAAGGCGGTCGAGTTCATGAAGATCCTCGACACGCATCTTGCGTCGCACGAGTTCGCGGCAGGCGAGGACTTCAGCATCGCCGACATCACCGGCCTGGTGGCGCTTGACTTCACCAAGCCGGCCCGGATCGCAATTCCGGAAGAACTCGAGAACGTGCAGCGCTGGTATCGGGCACTGAAGGCACGCCCGAGCGCGGGAGCTTGAGACCGGTCGGATTTTGACCTTGGTCCTGTCGGGACCGACCGGCCGGGCCAGGCGCATAGAGCATGACAGGAACTCAACGGCATCGGAAAGCTTTTTGGTCGAGCAGCAAGCCAAAAGGTCATTCCATGTCCCGATACTACTTCGACACCCATGACGGCGTGGAACCTTTCCGCGACGACGTCGGGCTTGATATCGAAACTTTGGAGCATGTGAGGCGAGCGGCCATAGAGGCGCTGCCGGACATGGCCCGCGAGGACCTGCCCGATGGTGAGGAAAGAACCTTCCGGGTGAGTGTGCGAGACGAGCAGGGCGGCGTGATCTTTGTAGCGGAGCTTGCCTTTCGCTCCGGCTGGCTGTCCGGAAAGACCGGTTGAAGCGACAGGGCTGTCTCGGTTCCTTGATCGGATCAGGGGAGAGGTCGAGTGCTGGAAATCGCAAGAGAAAGCTGCAAATACGGACAATGCCGATCCACGCGAACGCCGATCTCGACAGCCTCGCCGGACACATCCGCGCCTGCCGCCTCTGCCTTGAACGTCCCGCCGGCCGTGCGCTTCCGCACAAGCCGCGCCCGGTGCTGGTGCCGTCCACCAGGGCGCGCATCCTGATCGCCGGGCAGGCGCCGGGGACCAAGGTGCATGCGACCGGAATTCCCTTCAACGACGCGTCCGGCGACAGGCTGCGCGACTGGCTCGGCGTCCCGCGGGACGCCTTCTATGACCCGGGGAATTTCGCCATCGTGCCGATGGGTTTCTGCTTTCCCGGACAGGATGCGCGCGGCGCCGACCTGCCGCCGCGCCGCGAATGCGCCCTCGAATGGCGGCAGCGGCTGATGGCCTTGATGCCGCAACTGGAGCTGGTGCTGGCGATCGGCCTCTATGCGCAGGCCTGGCACATGGGCGCGAGCCGGCGACGCTCCCTCACCGAGACGGTCGAGGATTGGCGCATCATCTTCGACGCATCGGCCGCGCCGAAAATCCTGCCGCTGCCGCATCCGTCATGGCGCAACACCGGCTGGATGAAGCGCAATCCCTGGTTCGCGGCCGAGCTGCTGCCCTTCCTGCGCACGCAAATCGCGATGCGACTTGGCTGACGCCGGCGCAATGTGCGTTTCCCGAAACGCCTTGGCGGGCAAAAATCTTCCTTGTGCCGCTGTGGCGGAATGATAGGTTGCGTGGAATATTTTTCTCCCGGAGCGACCCATGGACCGCCTCGATCGCAAAATCCTTCGCCTGTTGCAGGAAGATTCCACGCTCGCCGTTGCCGACGTCGCCAAAAAGGTGGGCCTGTCGACGACGCCGTGCTGGCGGCGCATCCAGAAGCTGGAGGAGGAAGGCGTTATCCGGCGGCGGGTGGCCGTCCTCGACCCCGAGAAGATCAATGCCCGGGTCACGGTGTTCGTGTCGATCCGCACCAACTCGCACAGCCACGAATGGCTGCGGCGCTTCTCCGAGGTTATCCAGGAGTTTCCCGAGGTCATCGAGTTCTACCGCATGAGCGGCGACGTCGACTATCTGCTGCGGGTGGTCGTGCCCGACATCGCCGCCTATGATGCCTTCTACAAGCGGCTGATCGCCAAGATCGAGATCCGCGACGTGTCGTCGTCCTTCGCCATGGAGCAGATCAAGTACACGACCGAGCTGCCGCTCGACTACATGCTGCTCGACAAGGAGGCGCACTCCAACGCGGCGTGAGCTTTCGCGACGCTGATGGCTCTTACATGCTGAGCGCGTTGGAGGCCTTGAGGCTGACGCCGGTGATGCGGTAGCGGCCGTCGGGCTGCAGTTCGAGCGTGTAGAGCGCTTCATAGTCCCTGCCGTCGGGGCCGACGATCATCACCTGCTGGGCGATCGCCGATCCCGCCTCCTGCGCTTTGCCGAAGGCGAAGCTGCGCGGCCTGTAGACCGGCTGGTAGGCGCCGGTCACCATTCCCATGAAGGACTCCAGCGTCGGAAATATCCGCTTGATGGAGGGGGCCGCGTGCCCGTATGCCGCGGCATTGTCTCCGCCGCGGAACGCGCCGATCTGTGCCTCGATCGTGCCTTGTGCCGCCCTGACCTCGGCCTCGCCGGCGAATGCCGCGCCGGCGATGAACGGCAGGCTCATCAGTGCTGCGGGAATGCTGCGCATGCGGAAAATCCCCTTGCGGCCGTACGGCGGACGGCAGCTCCGCCGGCCCCTGCCGAGTATACGCCGAATCCGCCCCGGCAGTTTCACGATCGCCGCGAATCTCCTCCGTCCGCGTGCCGAAAGTGTCCGCAGGCGGCGAGGCAAACTGCCTTGTTCTTGGGCGTTTCGCCGAAACTGCCCACGCAAGCGCCGCAAGCCTCCGATTGCGCTTGCTTTTCCGCGCGGGGCCATTTGAAATGCTGTCACAGGGGAGTTCGCGCTTGGTTGCGTTCGATGAGATGTCGCCGGACAAGTCCGGCATCCGCAGACCGTATTTCGGCTATGACAGCTGGCTGAGGGAACAGGACACTGCCAGGCTGTCGGAAAAGACACGCGACGCCGAACGCGTCTTTCGCAAGACCGGCATCACCTTCGCCGTTTATGGCGAGGCGGAAGCCGCGGAACGGCTGATCCCCTTCGACATCGTGCCGCGCATCATCTCCGGCCAGGAATGGCGGCGCCTGACGCAGGGCATCGAGCAGCGCGTGCAGGCGCTCAACGCCTTCCTCGACGACATCTACCACCGCCAGGAGATTTTGCGCGCCGGGCGCGTGCCGAAGGAGCTGGTCGCCAACAACGCCGCCTTCCTGCCCGAGATGATCGGCGTGCGGCCGCCCGGCGGCGTCTACACCCACATCATCGGCGTCGACATCGTGCGGACCGGCGAGGACGACTTCTTCGTGCTGGAGGACAATGCGCGCACGCCGTCGGGCGTCTCCTACATGCTGGAGAACCGCGAGACGATGCTGCAGCTCTTTCCCGAGCTGTTCCAGCGCGTGAAGGTGCGGCCGGTGGAGGATTATCCGAAGCTGCTGCGCCAGTCGCTGGCCGCCGTCCGACCGGACGGCGTCAAGGGCACGCCGACCATCGCGGTGCTCACCCCCGGCCTCTACAACTCCGCCTATTTCGAGCACGCCTTCCTCGCCGACCAGATGGGCGTCGAGCTGGTCGAGGGTCAGGATCTCAGGGTGGTCGACGGCCACGTCGCCATGCGCACGACCCAAGGCTACAAGCGGATCGACGTGCTCTACCGCCGCGTCGACGACGCCTTCCTCGATCCGCTCACCTTCAACCCGGATTCGGCGCTCGGCGTGCCCGGCATCATGGACGTCTACCGCGCCGGCAACATCACAATCGCCAACGCGCCCGGCACCGGCATTTCGGACGACAAGGCGATCTATTCCTACATGCCCGACATCGTCGAGTTCTATACCGGCCGCAAGGCGATCCTCGGCAACATCCCGACCTGGCGCTGCTCGGAGCCGGGCAGCCTGAAATACGTCCAGGAGCACCTCGCCGAGCTGGTGGTGAAGGAGGTGCACGGCTCCGGCGGCTACGGCATGCTGGTCGGGCCGGCGGCGACCAAGAAGGAGCGCGACGAGTTTTCCAAAAAGCTCGCCGCGCGGCCGTCCAACTACATCGCCCAGCCGACCCTGTCGCTGTCGACCTGCCCGGTGCTCACCGATGCCGGCCTCGCCCCGCGCCATGTCGATCTCAGGCCGTTCGTGCTCGTCTCCGACCGCATCCAGATCGTGCCCGGCGGCCTGACACGCGTGGCGCTGAAGGAGGGCTCGCTGGTGGTGAATTCCTCGCAGGGCGGGGGGACGAAGGATACGTGGGTGTTGGATGATTGAGGAGCGAATAGCGAATAGTGAGTAGCGAGTAGCGAGAGCCGGGTGGAAACCACGATCAACTCTTACAAAGACCTGCTGGTGTGGAGGGCTGCCGTCGAATTGGCCGTAGCTTGCTACTCGGCGACAAAGGCATTCCCGAATGGCGAAACCTATGGAATGACGTCTCAGATCCGGCGCTCCGCCGCGTCGATTGCAGCCAACATCGCCGAAGGGCACGGACGGGAAAATACCGGAGCATTCATCCAGTTTCTTCGTATAGCACAAGGCTCGCTCAAGGAACTGGAGACGCATCTTGTTATCTCCGGACGAGTTGGTCTGATGCCCGATGCCGAGATGGCGCGGTTGCTCGGTGCAGCCGATGAGATCGGAAGAATGCTGCGTTCGTTGGTCAGGAGTCTGCAACAAAGGCCATGACGACATTTTTTTTCTATTCGCTATTCCCTATTCGCTATTCGCTCAGGATGCCCTGATGCTCCTCGGTCGCACCGCCAACGGCCTCTACTGGATGAACCGCTACATCGAGCGGGCGGAGAACATGGCGCGGCTGCTCGACGCCGGGCTGCGCATGGCGCTGACGCGCACGGCGAGTTCGGCCGAGGAGTGGAACTCCGTCGTCGTCAGCGCCGGCTGCGACGTCGCCTTCCGCAACCGTCATCCGGAGGTCTCTGCCACCGCCGTCGCCGACTTCCTGCTGCGCGACGTCACCAATCCCTCGAGCGTGCTGGCCTCGATCGAGACGGCGCGCGGCAATGCCCGCATGGTGCGCACGGCGCTGACGCGCGAGACCTGGGAGAGCATCAACGAAGCCTGGATGGCGATGAGGCGGGTGCTGGCCAGGCCGGTCGACGAGCGCGACCTGCCGAGCGTGCTCGACACCATCAAGCGCGAGACCGCACAGATCCGCGGCACCTTCCACGGCACCATGCTGCGCAACGAGATCTTCGATTTCGCCCAGCTCGGCACCTTCATCGAGCGCGCCGACAACACCGCCCGCATCCTCGACGTCAAATATTACGTGCTTTTGCCGTCGATCCACTGGGTCGGCTCCTCGCTCGACAACTACCAGTGGGAATCGATCCTGCGCTCGGTGTCGGCGCACCGCTCCTACCGCTGGGTGTACGAGGCCGACTACCGGCCGACCAACATCGCCGAATACCTGATCCTCGACGCCCGCATGCCGCGCTCGCTCGCCTTCTGCTACCGCAACCTGGCCGACAGCCTCCGCTATCTCGAGGAAGCCTACGGCATCCGCCACGCCTGCCACGACACGCTGGCCGCGACGACGGCGAAACTGAAGGGCGCGACGATCAAGCAGATATTCGATTCAGGACTGCACGAGTTCCTCACCGCCTTCATCCAGGACAATAACCGCCTCGGCGACGAGGTCGCCCGCAGCTATCGGTTCTACTGATGCGGCTGAAGATCACCCATCGCACGGAATACAGCTACGACGTACCGGTCCAGTACGGGCTGCAGCGGCTGCGCCTGGTGCCGCAGAGCGGGCCGACGCAGGCGGTGGTGTCCTGGGCCCTCGAAATCGCAGGCGCGCGCGAAGAGGTCCGCTTCGCCGACCAGTTCGGCAACGAGACGCGGCTGGTCAGCGTCGAGGGCGAGCCGCACGGCGTGTCGGTGGAAGCCGGCGGCATCGTCGAGACCTTCGACACCTCCGGCATCGTCGGCCCGCATCAGGGGTTTGCGCCGCTCTGGCTGTTCGCCCGCGAGACCGCGCTGACCGTGGCGGCGGACGGCATCGCTGCGCTGGCCGACGCCGTCGCGCCGGCGAGCGAGGTCGACAGGCTGCACGCGCTGATGGACGCCGTCGCCGATAAGGTCGCATACGTGCCCGGCTCCACCCATGCCGGCACAAATGCAGAGGAAGCGATAGCGCTGGGCAAGGGCGTGTGCCAGGATCAGGCGCATGTCTTCATCGCCGCCGCTCGCCGGCTCGGCTATCCTGCCCGTTACGTCAGCGGCTACCTGCTGCTCGACGGCACGGTCGACCAGGTCGCCAGCCACGCCTGGGCGGAAGCGCATGTCGAGGCGCTCGGCTGGGTCGCATTCGACGTCGCCAACCGCATCTCGCCGGACGAGCGCTACGTGCGCCTGGCGGTCGGGCGCGACTACCGCGAGGCGATGCCGGTTTCCGGCATTCGGCTGGGACAGGCGGCGGAAGCGCTTGCGGTCCACATCACGGTGGAGCAGTAATCCCCGCGAACGTTACGCGGAATCACGCTTATGACCTATTGCGTCGGCCTCAAGATCGAACGCGGGCTCGTCTTCATGTCGGACACCCGTACCAATGCCGGCATCGATTCCATCTCGACCTTCCGCAAGATGCATGTGTGGGAGCGGCCGGGCGAGCGCGTCGTCGTGCTGATGTCGGCCGGCAATCTCGCCACCACGCAGAACGTGATCAGCCTGCTCAACGGCCGTGCCAAGCCGCTGGAGGAGCGCAAAGCCGCCGTTCTGGAGACACCGTCCATGTACCAGACGGCGAAGCTGATCGGCGACACGGTGAAGGAGGTCATCCACGATTCGAGCCCGGCCGGCCAGAAGGCGGACAGCTACTTCAACGCCTCCTTCATTCTCGGCGGCCAGATCCGCGGCTCCGAGCCGCGGCTGTTCATGATCTATCCCGAAGGCAACTTCATAGAATCGACCGACGACACGCCGTTCTTCCAGGTCGGCGAGACCAAATACGGAAAGCCGATCATCGTCAGGACCTACGACCGCGCCATGAGCTTCGCCGAGGCGGTGAAGCTGCTCATCGTCTCCTTCGATTCCACCTTGCGCTCCAACCTGTCGGTCGGCCTGCCGCTCGACCTGCTGTTCTACGAGGCGAACAAGTACAAGGTCGGCGTGCAGAAGCGCATCGGCCAGGACGATCCGTATTACCGCACGGTGTCGGAAGGCTGGTCCGACGCCCTGAAGAACGCCTTCAAGAGCCTGCCGGACTTTCCGGAGAAATAGGCCGGGACAGACCGGCAAACGATGCTCGGCGGGTAGGGGCAGGGGAGACTGCACAGGTACGGGGCACCGTGGACAGGCGCTCGCAAATTATGCACGATGCGTCGCGCGAGGGCAGGGCACGAGCGCTTGTTCGGTGTCCGCCGCCGGCGGCGTCTGCGGGTCGGCAGTGGCATGCGGCTTGCATCGCGGATTGACGGATTGCAGCAGTGCCGCGCGGCATGCGCGGCCGACGAGGGGTGGTGTCGATGAACGGAAATCTCGCGAAAATCTCGGTCGCGCTCGCGGCTCTCGCCGCGTCGGCCTATGGCGCTGTTGCCGCCGAGAAAGTCACCTTCATGACCAACTGGCTCGCCCAGGCCGAGCATGGCGGCTACTACCAGGCAGTCGCCGACGGCACCTACGCCGCCTGCGGCCTCGAGGTCACCATCCAGCAGGGCGGCCCGCAGGTCAGCGGCCGGCCGCTGCTGCTCGCCGGCAAGATCGACTTCTACATGGGCGGCAATCTGCAGCAGGCGTTCGACGCGGTCGCCCAGAACATCCCGCTGCGCGTCGTCGCCGCCTCCTTCCAGAAGGAGCCGCAGGTGGTCATGTCGCACCCGGGGCAGGGCCTCGATACGTGGGAGGAACTGCCCAAGGCCGAGCAGTACATCATCGGCGACGAGGGGGCGCAGAGCTTCCTCCTGTGGATGGCGACCGAATACGGCTTCGACGTCTCCAGGCGCGTGCCCTATACCTTCAACCCGGCCCCGTTCCTCGCCAACAAGAAGTCGATCCAGCAGGGCTACGTCACCTCCGAGCCTTTTGCGATCGAGAGGGAGGGCGGCTTCGTGCCGAACCAGTTCCTGCTCGCCGACTACGGCTACAACACCTATGCGACGACGATCGAGGCGATGCAGAAGACGATCGACGAGCGCCCCGAGGTGGTCCAATGCTTCGTCGATGGCTCTGCCAAGGGCTGGTACAGCTATCTCTACGGCGACAACAAGGCCGCCAACGAGATGATCAAGAAGGACAATCCCGACATCACCGACGAGCAGATCGCCTTCTCGATCGCGCAGATGAAGAAGTTCGGCATCGTCGATTCCGGCGATGCGGAAAAGCTCGGCATCGGCGCCATGACCGACGAGCACATCCAGAGTTTTTACGACAAGATGGTCAAGGCCAAGGTGCTGCCGGAAGGCATCGACATCAAGAAGTCCTACACGCTGCAGTTCGTGAACAAGGGCGTGGGGCTCGATCTCAAGCAGTAGGGCCGCTGCATCGCGACGGGAAGCGGATCAGAATGCCACGATGACGGTATCGACGGCCGGAATGAAGCGTGACGGCCCGATGCCGGACGACGAAGGCGAGCCGCTGCTGATCCTGCGCAATGTCGGCAAGACCTTCTCGAACGGCGTCGCCGCGCTGGCCGATGTCGACCTGACCATCCGCCAGGGCGACTTCCTCAGCCTGCTCGGACCGTCGGGTTGCGGCAAGTCGACGGTGCTCAGGCTGATCGCCGGCCTGACGACGCCGACCTCGGGTACGCTCGACTGGCGCAAGGCGCTCGGCGAGGATTGCGTCGGCTTCGTCTTCCAGGAGCCGACGCTGCTGCCCTGGGCCGATGTTTTCGACAATGTCTGGCTGCCGCTCAGGCTACGCGGCCGCTCGCGCGCCGAAGCGGCGTCGGCGGTCGGTACGCTGCTGGAGCGGGTGCGGCTCACAGGATTCGAGAAGGCGATGCCGCGCGAGCTTTCCGGCGGCATGAAGATGCGCGTCTCGATCGCGCGGGCGCTGGTCACGAAGCCGCGGCTGCTGCTGATGGACGAGCCCTTCGCGGCCCTCGACGAGATCACCCGCTTCCGCCTCAACGACGACCTGCTCGACCTCTGGCAGGAGGAACGCTTCACCGTGGTCTTCGTCACCCACAGCGTGTTCGAGAGCGTGTTCCTGTCCAGCCGCATCGCCGTCATGGCGGCGCGGCCGGGCCGCATCTTCGAGGAGATCGCCGTGGAGACGCCGCAGCCGCGCAGCCAGGCGTTCCGCACCTCGCCGGATTATGCCGCGCTCTGCCGGCAGGCCTCCGACGTGTTGCTCGGAGCAATCAACCAAGCCCCTGCGGGAGCGCGCAATGGGGGGCGTTGAAGAACGGCGCTCCGCTGCCCTGGCGCTCGATCCCGAGGAGGCGCGACGCGCCCGCGGCGCCCGGCTGGAAAGGGTCGGCCGATGGCTGCTGCCCATCCTCATCATGGTCGCCGCCGTGTGGCTGTGGGACCGCCTCTGCGTGTGGAACGAGATCCCGCGATACATCCTGCCGCGCCCGGGCGTCGTCGCCGCCACGCTGGTCAGCGACCGGGCGCTGCTGTTCTCGTCGCTGCTGGTGACGCTGCGCATCACCTTCCTCAGCCTGTTGCTGGCGGTGCTCGGCGGGGTCGGCCTGGCGATCCTGTTCACCCAGTCGAAATGGGTGGAAATGTCGTTCTTTCCCTTCGCCATCGTCTTGCAGGTGACGCCGATCGTGGCGATCTTTCCGCTGATCAACATCTATGTCGACAACCAGACCGCGAAACTGCTGCTCTGTTCATGGATCGTCGCTTTCTTCCCCATCCTCTCCAACACGACGCTCGGCCTGAATTCCGTCGATCGCAACCTGCTCGACCTGTTCCGCCTCAACGGCGCCTCGCGCTGGCAGCAGTTGCGGCTGCTCAAGCTGCCGGCGGCGATGCCCTATTTCCTCGGCGGCCTGAAGATCGCCGGCGGCCTGTCGCTGATCGGCGCGGTGGTGGCGGAGTTCGTCGCGGGCGCGTCCGGCCAGTCGTCGGGGCTCGCCTCGCGGATCATCGAGGCCGGCTACCGGCTGAACGCGCCGCGCCTGTTCGCCGCGCTGTTCCTGATCTCGCTCACCGGCATCATGATCTTCCTGGCGCTGTCGCTGGTGTCGCACCTCGCCCTGCGGCGCTGGCACGAAAGCGCGCTGTCGGCGGAGCGGTGAGGGTGAGAGTGGACAATTGTTGGCCTGCGCTTCGTCGCCCCCCCCTCTGTCCTGCCGGACATCTCCCCCGCAAGGGGGGAGATTTGCAGTTCCGCTCTGGGCGCTTCTCCTACCGCGCTGGTGATTTGCGAAGCACACGCGGCCGGCTAATCTCCCCCCTTGCGGGGGAGATGTCCGGCAGGACAGAGGGGGGTGCGAAGGGACGCGGCCTGTCCTTGCGGCAGCCAGCATGACCGACCTCCTCATCCCCGCCTCCGGCTGGTACGTGCTCGGCAATGCGCGCCTGCACGCCTCGCTGACGCCCGGCCTCGACGGGCCTTTCGACCGCGACGGTTTCGCGCTCGTCGACATCGCCATCGCCGACGGCAAGGTGACGGGGATCGCCGCGCGCGGCGGGCGGCCGGCGCCGCCGCGCGGCGTCGACCTCGCCGGCCGCATCGTGCTGCCCTGCTTCGTCGACTGCCACACCCATATCGACAAGGGCCATATCTGGCCGCGCATGCCCAATCCGGACGGCTCGTTCGCCGGCGCGCTCGGCGCCGTCGGCGCCGACCGGCTGGTCCACTGGAACGCCGCCGACGTCGCCCGCCGCATGGATTTCTCGCTGCGCACCGCCTATGCGCATGGGACCAAGGCCCTGCGCACCCATCTCGACTCGGTCGCGCCGCAGGAGACGATTTCCTGGCCGGTCTTCGAAGAAATGCGGGACGAGTGGCGTGGTCGCATCGACCTGCAGGCGGCGAGCCTGATCGGCATCGAAGGCGTCCGCGAGGCGGCCTGGTTCGAGGCGCTGGCGCGGCGCGTGGCGGCGGCAAAAGGCGTGCTCGGCGCCGTCACCTACATCCTGCCCGATCTGGAGCCACTGCTCGACCGCGTCTTCCGCACCGCGATCGAATTCGGCCTCGACCTCGATTTCCACGCCGACGAGACCGGCGATCTCGCCGCCGTGTCGCTGCGCAGGATTGCCGAGGCTGCCCTCAAACACCGCTTCGAGGGAAGAATCCTGGTCGGCCATTGCTGCGCGCTGGCGCGCCAGCCGCACGGCGAGGTCCTGGAAACGCTCGACAAGGTCGCCGCCGCAGGCATCGCAGTGGTGTCGCTGCCGATGTGCAACCTCTATCTGCAGGACCGCCGCCACGACGGCACCACGCCGCGTTGGCGCGGGGTGACGCTGCTGCACGAGATGAAGGCGCGAGGCATTCCCGTCGCCGTCGCCTCAGACAACACGCGCGATCCGTTCTACGCCTATGGCGACCTCGACATGCTGGAGGTCTACCGCATGGCGACGCGCATCCTGCATTTCGATCATCCCGTCGGCGACTGGCCGAAGACGGTCGCGGCGACGCCGGCCGAAATCATGGGCGTCGATGCGGGCCGGCTCGCCGTCGGCTCTCCAGCCGATCTGGTGATCTTCAAGGGCAGGAGCTGGACGGAACTGTTGTCGCGGCCCGAATCCGACCGCATCGTGGTGCGCGACGGGCGGGCGATCGAGCGCAGCATCCCGGACTATTGCGAACTCGACGAGCTGATGGGAAGCGCATGGACATCGAAGCCCTGAAACGCGAGCTCGACGGCATCAGGATCGAGGACAATCCGGCGATCGTCCGGCAGAAGAGCCGCGACTTCTACTGGTACAGCCCGGTGCTGAAGCGGCAGCTCGAGCATGTAACCGGCGATCTCATCGTCTCGCCGAAGGACGAGGCCGAGGTGGTCCGCGTGCTCGCCGCCTGCTTTTCGCACGGCGTTCCGGTGACGCCGCGCGGCACCGGCACCGGCAATTACGGCCAGGCCATGCCGCTGTCTGGCGGCGTGGTGCTGTCGCTGGCCGAGATGAACGAGGTCCGCGCCATCGCGCCCGGCCGGGTGGTGTGCGGGCCGGGCGCCATCCTCGCCGATATCGACCGGGCGACGAAAGCCCATTCGGCGCAGGAGCTTCGCCTGCATCCTTCGACCTATAACACCGCTTCCATCGGCGGCTTCATCGCCGGCGGCTCCGGCGGCGTCGGCTCGATCAATTTCGGCGGCCTGCGCGATTTCGGCAACGTCATCCGGCTGCGCGTCGTTACCATGGAGGCCGAGCCCAAGGCGCTGGAGCTGAGCGGCGAGGACCTGCACAAGGTCACTCACGCCTACGGCACCAACGGCATCATCACCGAGGTGGAGATGCCGCTTGCCGCCGCCTATGACTGGGTCGACGTCATCGTCGGCTTCGACCGGTTTTCCGACGCCGCCCGCTACGGCAATGCGCTCGCCTGCCAGGACGGCATCCTGACCAAGCTGATCACGCCGGTCGCCGCGCCCGCGCCCTGGCTCTATTTCAAGCGCCATCATAAATTCCTGCACGAAGGCCTGAGCGTCGTCGTCTGCATGGTGGCGCCGCACGCGCTCGACGCTTTTCGCGCCTTCACCCGGCGCGAGAGGGGCGAGGTGATCTTCGACGCCTCGCTGGTGGCGGACAGGAAAGGCCTGCCGCCCGCATACGAGCTCGCCTGGAACCACACGACGCTGAGGGCGCTGCGCGTCGACCCGTCCATCACCTACCTGCAGTCGCTCTATCCCTTCCCCAACCAGCTCGACCTGGTGGAGAGGGTCGACGGCCTGTTCCCCGAGGTCACCTCGCATCTCGAATTCGTGCGCTTCGACGGCAACATCACCTGCTTCGGCCTGCCGCTGGTGAAGTTCACCACCGAGCAGCGGCTGGACGAGATCGTCCGCCTCTACGAGGACAATGGCTGCCCGATCTTCAACCCGCACCGCTGCACGCTGGAGGAGGGCGGCATGAAGCAGACCGACGAGATCCAACTCGCCTTCAAGCGCCGGGCCGACCCACAGGGCCTGCTCAACCCGGGAAAAATGATCGCCTGGGAGAATCCGGGTTACGACTACCGGTCAGGGAAAACATTTCTATTCAAGGGGCTGGAGCGATGAAGAGCACAACGCCCTCCCTCCCCCTCGAGGGGAGGGTGGCCGCGAAGCGGCCGGGTGGGGTCGTCGCGGCAGCGCTCTACGCCAAGGTGCGCAAGACCTTGCGCCGGCAGACCTTCGCCGCCGTTTCCGCTCGACCCGGAGGAGCGCCGAGACAGGCGGCAACGACCCAACCCCGATCCGCTTCGCGGATCGACCTTCCCCTCGAGGGGAAGGGAAAGAACCGTCCATGACCATCCTCGTCCTCCACGCCCATCCGGTCGCGACGAGCTTCAACGCCGCCCTGCACCGGACGATCGTGGAGCGGCTGCGGGCAAAGGGCCATAACGTAGACGATTGCGACCTTTACGCCGAAAACTTCGAGCCGCGCCTGAGCACCGCCGAGCGTCTCGCCTATCACGATCCGCGCCGTCCGGACGAGCCGATCCACCCTTATGCCCAGCGGCTGCTTGCGGCGGAGGGGCTGGTGCTGTGCTATCCCGTCTGGAATTTCGGCTATCCGGCGATCCTGAAAGGCTTTCTCGATCGCGTCTTCCTGCCGGGCGTCAGCTTCCAGCTGGTCGACGGCGTGGTAAGGCCGGCGCTGCACGACATCCGCAAGGTCGTCGCCGTCACCAGCTATGGCGGAAGCCGGCTCAATGCCTTCCTGATGGGCGACCCGCCGCGAAAGCTGGTGACGCGCGTGCTGCGCGCCATGGTGAGGCCGGGCGCCTCGGTCTCCTACCTCGCGCATTACGGCATGAACGTCTCCACGCCGGCCTCGCGCGCGGCCTTCATGCGCAAGGTGGCAGCCAGGATGGATGCGTTCTGATGCGGATGCTGGTCGTCTACTGCCACCCGGTGCCGGACAGTTTTTGCGCCGCCCTGCGCGACACGGCGCTGGAGGTGTTCCGCCGCCGCGGCGACGAGCTCCGCCTGGTCGACCTCTACGCCGAGGGATTCGATCCGGTAATGACCTGCGACGAGCGGCGCGGCTACAATGACGGCCCGCCCGCCGACCCCGCGCTCGTGCCGTATGTCGAGCATCTCAAATGGGCGGAGGCGGTGCTGTTCGTCTATCCGACCTGGTGGTACGGCCTGCCGGCCATGCTGAAGGGATTCTTCGACCGCGTCTGGGCGACCGGAGTCGCCTTCGACCTCGCCAGCGATGGCGGCCGGATCGTTTCGCGGATCTCCCACATCACCCGCATCGGCGTGGTCACCACCTGCGGCGCGCCGCGGCTGTGGTCGTTCCTGATCGGCCAGCCGGGCCGCAAGACGATCCTGCGCGGCATGCGGGCGCTGTGCGCGAAGCGCAGCCGCACGCTCTATCTCGCCCATTACGACATGGACCGCTCGACGCCGGCCTCGCGCGCGGCCTTTCTGGAGAAGGTGAGGCGGCGGCTGGAGCGGTTCTGAGGCGGCGTTTTCCTCGGCAAGGGGGTGCGATCGGTTGGTTCGCTCGATCGGTCCGTCCAAGCGTCGCCGCCTCAGATCACCACGAAGTCCGCGTTCGTCAAAGCGAGCCCTGGATCGAGCTTGGCGAACAGCACGCCGCCGCCGGCGGCATTGCCATTGGCGTCGTAGTAGAGCTCGCCCGTGTCGCTCTCGTAGATGATGCGGTCGGAGGAATCCTGCGCCAGCCCGGTGGGATGCACCCGGAACGCGCCCGCTGCCAGAACGCCCGTGGACGTCAGTGCGGCGAAATAGGCGTTGTCGAGATGGATAGTATCGTCGACGGCACGGAAGTCGGTGATGGTGTCGACATTGGTGCTGGCGCTCAACGCTGAATTGAAGACGAAGCTGTCCTTGCCGGTGCCGCCGGCCAGCGTGTCGTTGCCGCGATAGCCCTTTATCGTGTCGTTGCCCGCCCCGCCCGAGATGACGTTGCGGGTATTGGTGCCGAACAGGTAGTCGGAAAAATCCGAGCCAGTGAGATTCTCGATCGAGTTGAAGGTATCACCCTTGGCGTCGCCGGTGTTGAGCGAGGCGTTGGCGAGGCTGACGGTGAGCCCGGCCTTCGCCGTGGTGTAGGCGGCGCGGTCGCTGCCCGTCCCGCCGCTGAGATAATCAGCGCCAGCGCCGCCCATCAGGGTGTCGTTGCCGTCGCCGCCGAACAGCCGGTTGTTTCCGGTGCCGGCATAGAGCCGGTCGATCCCGCCGCGACCCAGCACGTCGCCCTGGATGGTGCCGAGACGGCCATCGTAGAGGTCGTCGGCCCCAGCGAATTGGACATGGCCGATCATCGTTCCGGTGTTGGTGATCTCGTTCCGGCCGATTGATTCGGATGAGGTGTCAAAGGAAGCAATACTGCCCTCGATGGTGCCCGAGTTGAAGACCTTCAATACTTGCGTGGAATGTCTCCCATGATATATGCCGACGCTGGCCTCTATCGTGCCAGTGTTGACGATCGAGGACGCTCCTGTTGCCGACGATCCATGAAACTCTACGCCCAAGTGGTGGGCGGTGATGAGGCCGTGGTTCGCGACCTGCATGTTGTAACCCTCAAGCGCAATCGCAACACCGTCCGGGGAACGCACCTGGCCGGTTTGCTCGACGGTGACAACCGACCCGTTGTTGACGTTGTAGTAGCCGCCCACATGGATAGCTGTGTAGCCGGCGACCGTACCGGCAACGACGATGCTGTGATTGTTGGCGCCGACGGTCGCATGGATGGTGGGTTCGAAGAGCGTCGACGCGATGAAAACCTCACGCGCTATGAAGACGCTCTCGCCATCTTCGTCCAGGGTGACGATCGTCGCGTCCGAGGTGGTGGATTGCGGATACTGCCATGCCATCGAACAGCTCCCTCTTCGGTGGTTCGGGGTGAACATCAAGAAGCAATGCAACCGGCCGCGAAAATACATAGCATGGTTGCACTGACCGAAATTGTGCCGCCGGCGATGCCGGATGTATCGGCAGAGCATTGTCGGCGCGGTCGTATGAGGCATAGTGTGCCGGCATGGAGCGCTCCGGAGCGCAAAACGCGGGTGTCTGATACTTCCACCGCAACGATCGTCGGCAGAGCGGCCGTCATCGCGGCCGCGCTGTCGGAACACGGGCTCATTCCGCGTGGCGGTTTCGGCTTTGCCGACGGCGACGCGGCACCGGCCGGACCTGCCGGCGCGCCGGCGAAGGCATTGCTACTGGTCGGCCAGGCCGGCGCGGCGGCGTGGCCGCATTTCCTGAAATGGCGGGAAAGCCGTCCGGCGCAGCTTCGCGACCCCCTCGACATGTGGTCACATGAGGTAATTGCCACTGTGGCTCGCCGCTTCGGGGCGAGGGCGGTGTTTCCCTCCGAAAGGCCCTACCTGCCGTTCCAGCAATGGGCGATGCGCGCGGAGAAGCTGAGACCGTCACCGCTGGGCATCCTCATGCATCCGGAATACGGCTTGTGGCACGCCTATCGCGGCGCGCTGCTTTTCGACCATGAGCTCGACCTGCCCGACCCCGGCGCGCCGGCCCATCTTTGCGACGCCTGCGCGGAAAAGCCGTGCCTGGCGTCCTGTCCGGTCGATGCTCATTCGGTGGCGGCCGGTTTCGACCATGCCGGCTGCCTGGAATATGTGCGCTCGGCTAAGGGGCGGGCCTGCGCGAGCCGGGGCTGCCTGGACCGCAACGCCTGTCCGCACGGCGCCGCCTATCGCTATCCGGCCGAGATGCAGGCTTTTCATATGCGGGCATTCACGGGCAATTGATCTTCGGCGCAAGCTGCGCAACCATCGCGGGCGGGGAGCTTGAGTCACGGCCGTGAAGGGGCGCGGCGTCGCGCGGGTAGTCGCGCAACGGAGGGACTTTGATGACCGACACCACCGCTCCCCGGAAAGCCCCCGCCGCCGAGCCCACCCTGCACCGGGCGATCGGGCCATGGCTGCTGCTCCTGTTCATCGTCGGCGACATTCTCGGCACCGGCATCTATGCGCTGACCGGCCAGGTGGCCAAGCAGGTCGGCGGCGTGGTCTGGCTGCCTTTCCTCATCGCCTTCGTCGTCGCGCTGATCACCGCCTTCAGCTATCTCGAGTTGGTGACGAAGTACCCGCGGGCGGCCGGTGCCGCGCTCTACACCCACAAGGCCTTCGGCATCCATTTCGTCACCTTCCTCGTCGCCTTCGCGGTGATGAGTTCCGGCATCACCTCTGCATCGACCGCCTCGCGGGCGTTCTCGGTCAATCTCGACGCGGCCTTCGGGCTCGGCCTCGGCGATCCGGCCGTCGGCAACAACACCTGGGGCATCATGTGGCTCGGCCTGCTGTTCATGGCGATCGTCGCGGCGATCAACTTCCGCGGCGTCGGCGAGAGCGTGAAGGTCAACATCGTTCTGACCTGCGTCGAGCTGTCCGGCCTGCTCATCGTCATCTTCATCGGCCTGTGGGCGATCGGCGCCGGGCAGGGCGACGTCTCGCGCGTCACCCAGTTTCACACGCCGGAGGGCGTCAGCGCCGTCTGGCCGGTGATCGCCGCAACCACGCTCGCCTTCTTCGCCATGGTGGGCTTCGAGGATGCGGTCAACATGGCCGAGGAGACCAAGGACCCGGTGCGGATTTTCCCGAAAATCCTGCTGATCGGACTGCTGGCAACGGCGCTGATCTACATGCTGGTGTCGATCTCGGCGGTGACGCTGGTCGAGCCGGCCGCGCTCGGCGAGGGCGAGACGCCGCTGCTCAAGGTGGTGGAGGCCGGCGCGCCCAACTTCCCGCTCGGCATATTCGCCTTCATCACCATGTTCGCCGTCGCCAACACCGCGCTGATCAACATGCTGATGGCGAGCCGGCTGATCTACGGCATGAGCCGCGAGCACGTGCTGCCGGCGGTGCTGGGCAAGGTCCATCCGACGCGGCGCACGCCCTACCTGGCGATCCTCTTCACCACGCTCCTGGCGTTCGGCCTGATCACCTTCGTCGGCGGCGTTCCGCAGCTCGGCGGCACCACGGCGCTGCTGCTTCTATGCGTGTTCACCGTGGTCAACGTCGCGGTGCTCGTCCTGCGCAAGGACCGGGTGGAGCATGCGCATTTCAAGGCCCCGACCATCCTGCCGATCGTCGGGGCGATCGCCTGTGGGTTCCTGACGGGACCGTGGACGGGACGCAATCCGGAGCAGTACAAGATCGCCGGCGTGCTGCTCGCCATCGGCGTGGTGCTGTGGGTCGTCACGGTCTTCGTCAACCGCGCCACCGGGCAGAAACCGCTCGATCCGACCATGGAGGACATCGGCGGCAAGAGCACCATCAACTGACCGTTCAGTAGCCGCCGACGATCGGCAGGATCTCGCCGGTGATGTAGCTGGAGCATTGCGGCGAGGCCAGGAACACATAAGCCGGCGCGATCTCTTCGGGTTGCGCCGGCCGCTTCATCGGCGTCTTGGCGCCGAACTGCGAGACGTCCTCCGCCTCCTTCTCCGACGGGTTGAGCGGCGTCCACACCGGGCCGGGCGCCACGCAATTCACGCGGATGCCCTTCGACACCAGATTGCCGGAAAGCGCCCGGGTGAAGGCGTGGATGCCGCCCTTGGTCATCGAATAGTCGACCAGTTCCTTGCTGCCGTCGATGCCGGTCACCGAGCCGGTGTTGATGATCGCCGAGCCAGGCTTCATGTGCGGCACCGCTTCCTGGGCCATGTGGAAATAGCCGTAGAGATTGGTCTTCAGCGTGGTGTCGAAATGCTCTTCGGTCAGGTCCTCGAATTTTGTGGAATGGATCTGGAACGCCGCATTGTTGACCAGGACATCGAGGCTGCCCAGCCGCTTCACCGTTTCGGCGACGACCGAGCGGCAATAGTCGCGCTCCGTGACATCGCCCGGGAACAGGATGCACCTGTGCCCTTCCGCCTCGACCGCCTTCTTCGTCGCCTCCGCATCCTTGTGCTCGGTGAGATAGGAAATCGCGATGTCGGCGCCTTCGCGCGCGAACAGCACCGCCACCGCCCGGCCGATGCCGGAATCGCCGCCGGTGACCAGCGCGACCTTCCCCTCCAGCTTCTTGGAACCGATGTAGAAGGGCGCATCATACAGCGGCGCCGGCTCGATCTTCCATTCCTCGCCGGGTTTCGGATGATGCTGCTTGGGGAAAGGAGGCTCGGGATAGGCGCGCGCGCCGGCCTGCATGGCACCGTTGCCGCCCCCGTTTTTTTTCTTTTTCGCGTCCGTCCGGTCGACACCTTTCTGGATCTTGCGCTGCTTGTCGGCCTCGTTCCTGGCTTCGGCTCTTTCCTGGGATGGCATGTCGAATCTCCTCGTTGACTCCTGCCCAACGCACGAGGCGCGGGGTTGATCCCGTCCGCAACGGAGCATCCGAATTCCATGGCCGGGGCTTGAGAACCGGCGGCGGGCCGATAAGTTCTGCGGCGGACGAAATTTTCCCGAGGAAGCCCGATGAGCAAGCGCGAGATCGAGATCAGGACCGATGACGGAGTTGCCAAAGCCGGTCTGTTCCGCGGAGCGGGCGGGGGATCCGGCGTAATTCTCTATATGGATGCCTTCGGCCCCAGGCCGGCGCTGGACGGCATGGCGGAGCAGCTCGCCGGCGAAGGCTACATTGTGCTGGTACCCGACCTGTTCTACCGCAACGCCCCCTACGGCCCGTTCGATGCCAAGACCGCCTTCAGCGACGAAACGACCAAAAACCAGCTGATGGCGCTGATCTCCGGCACGTCGCAGGAGATGACTGTGCGCGACACCGGCGCCTTCCTCGCAGCACTCGACGCGGAAGGCATCAATGGGCCGGTCGGCGCCGTCGGCTATTGCATGGGCGGCGGCCGGGCGATCAACGCCGCGGCCGCCTATCCCGACCGGATCGTCGCCGCCGCGAGCTTCCATGGCGGCAATCTCGCATCCGATGCCCCCGACAGTCCGCACCGGAGCGCCGCAAGGCTCAAGGCGCGCGTCTACATAGGCGTCGCCGGCGTCGATCGCAGCTTTCCGCCGGAACAGTCGGCAAAGCTGGCCGAGGCCCTGCGCACGGCCGAGGTCGACCACGTCATCGAAAACTACGTTGGCATGGCGCATGGCTGGGCTGTGCCGGACCATGGCGCCTATGACAGGAAAGGCGCGGAGCGGCATTTGAAGCGGCTCAAAACCTTCTTTGCCGAGACGCTTTCGGATACGCTCTGAGCGAAAGACCCGCGAACACGATCATGTCCGACGATCCGTATGATCTTCAGCGTTTCGTCGCTGCGCAGGCGCCGGTCATCGACAGGGTGCGGGCCGAGTTGCGGAGCGGGCGCAAGACGAGCCACTGGATGTGGTTCGTCTTCCCACAGATGGCCGGCCTCGGCATGAGCGCCATGTCGCGGAAATATGCCATCGGCTCGCTCGCCGAGGCGCGCGCCTATCTCGACCACCCGATCCTGGGCGATCGCCTGCGCGAATGCGTCGAGCTGGTGTTGGAAAACGACGGCCGCTCCACTCGCGAGATATTCGGCAGCCCCGACGACGCAAAATTCCGTTCCTGCCTGACGCTGTTCTGCGAGGCCTCCGGCGAGGAGGTGTTCTTGCGCGCCCTCGACAGATGTTTCGGAGGCGATCCCGATCCGCGGACGCTGCGGATTTTGGGCGGAAGCTGAAAACTTTCGCGACGGTTCGCTACGGTTTTCTCCGAAAAGACATAGAAAATCGAACCGGCAATCCTGGAAAAAAGTCCTTTTCACACCCCAAGGAATGGCCGATAGCCGTCGTCCAACCGGTAATGACGGTCATGACGGTGCAGGCGAAACCGGAAGCCTCCGACACGGAACTGGTCGATCGCGCCCGCGCGGGCGACGAGACCGCGTTCGGCCGGCTGGTCGAACGGCACTATGATTTCGTCCACCGCGTCGCCTGGCGCTGGTGCGGCCGCGCGGCGGATGCCGACGACGTCGCGCAGGAGGTCTGCATCCGGCTCGGCACGGCGATCCGCGGCTATCGCGGCGCCGGCGCCTTCACCACATGGCTCTATGCGCTGACCTTGAACGCCGCCCGCGACGCGCTGCGCAGATCGGTGCGGGAGGCCGCCAGGGCGGAGGCCTACGGCGTCCACGCGCTGATCGCCGAAGGGGGCGGACCCGAAACGGAACCGCAGGCGCGCTCCGATGCGCTGTGGGAAGCGGTGCGCCAGTTGCCGGACAGGCAGCGCGACGCGGTGCTTCTGGTCCATGGCGAAGGGCTCAGCCATTCCGCCGCGGCGGAGGTGATGGCGATCTCCGAGGCGACCGTCTCGTGGCACATCCATGAAGCGAAGAAGCGGCTGAAGGTGCTGATGCGCCAGGCCGGGGAAGGTTGACCATGGTCGACGAAAGCGAACTCGAAAGGCTCGGCCGCATCGCCGCGCCGTCGCCCGATGCCGACGCGAAGGCCCGTGCGGTCGGTGCGGCAATGGCCGCGTATCGGGCGAATGCACCAGAGGCCGCCGAAAAAAAGCCGAACGCCGCCCAAGGAATTGCGGAACCGCCCCGTCTTACCGCCAGAGCAATGAAGCTTTGGAGTGGGATGATGCAGAAGAAACTTTATGCGGCCCCGGCGCTGGCGACCCTGCTGGCCCTGCCGCTGGCCGGCTATACGGCCTACTACCTGCTGGAGACCGGGCAAAACAATGTCGTCCCGGCGCCGCACGAGCCCTACAGGCAGAAGATCGCGCCGGCGCCGGTCGCCGAGCAGGAGGTCGACGCGCAGGACACTCGGACGCAGGCGGGCGGGGTACCGGCGCAGTTGGCGAAGCCCGAAGCCCCCGCCGCTGCGCCACATGATGCGCTGACGGCGACGCCGGTTCCGCAAAGCGCCGTCGGCCAGGGCGGGGCCGCGCCGGCGACGATGCTGGAAACCGCGCGGCCCGGCCGCGACGGCGCGGCCCGCACCTATGCTCGGCAGGCCGCGCCCTCGATCGCACCCGCCGACATGCCCCCGCTTCCGCGCGAGGACCGGGACCGCATCGCCGCCTTCGACAGCAACCCGCTGCGTTCGACGCAGGAGCAGCCGGTGTCGACCTTCTCCATCGACGTCGACACCGCGTCCTACTCCTTCGTGCGACGCTCGCTGAAGGAGGGGATACTGCCGGATGCCGACACGGTGCGCGTCGAGGAGATGGTCAACTACTTCCCCTACGACTGGAAGGGGCCGGACAACGCGGCGACGCCGTTCAACACGACGGTCACCGTCATGCCGACGCCGTGGAACGCCGGCACGAAGCTGATGCATGTGGCGATCAAGGGTTTTGACGTGAAGCCGGCGGAGCGGCCGCGGGCCAATCTCGTCTTCCTGCTCGACGTGTCCGGCTCGATGGACGAGCCCGACAAGCTGCCGCTGCTCAAATCCGCCTTGCGGCTGCTGGTCGACACGCTGTCGCCGGACGACACGGTATCGATCGTCACCTATGCGGGCGAGGCCGGCACGGTGCTGGAGCCGACGAAAGTATCGGAGCGCGACAAGATCCTTCGGTCGATCGATACGCTGGCGCCGGGCGGCTCGACGGCCGGCGAGGCAGGCATACGCGAGGCCTACCGGCTGGCGAAGCAGTCCTTCGTGAAGGGCGGCGTCAACCGCGTCATGCTGGCGACCGACGGCGACTTCAATGTCGGGCAGAGCGACGACGCCGACCTGAAGCGCATCGTCGAGGAGAACCGCAAGAGCGGCGTGTTCCTGTCGGTGTTCGGCTTCGGCCGCGGCAACCTCAACGACCAGATGATGCAGACCATCGCCCAGAACGGCAACGGCACCGCCGCCTATATCGACACGCTGGCCGAAGCCGAGAAAGTGCTGGTTCAGGACGCCTCGTCGACCATCTTCCCGATCGCCAAGGACGTGAAGATCCAGATCGAGTTCAATCCGGCAAAAATCTCGGAATACCGGCTGATCGGCTACGAGACGCGGGCGCTGAAACGCGAGGACTTCAACAACGACCGCGTCGACGCCGGCGAGATCGGCTCCGGCCATTCGGTGACGACGATCTACGAGGTGACGCCGAAGGGCAGCTCGGCCGCCATGATCGATCCTC
Organism: Kumtagia sp.; assembly: GCF_059502445.1. Lineage (NCBI taxonomy): Bacteria > Pseudomonadati > Pseudomonadota > Alphaproteobacteria > Hyphomicrobiales > Phyllobacteriaceae > Kumtagia > Kumtagia sp. Next base: position 158,759 of record NZ_JCACER010000096.1, on the reverse strand, counting down.
CGCGCTACGGGGAGGCTTCGACGGCCAATGGCGGCGTGGCGAATGCCGACGAATATGCCTTCGTCAAAATCCGCTACAAGGCGCCGGATGGCGACGTGTCCAAGCTGATCACCACGCCGGTGACGGCAGGCAACGAGGTCGCTTCCTTCGACGCTGCCTCGACCGACCAGCGCTTTTCCATTGCCGTCGCCGCCTTCGGGCAGAAGCTCCGGCATGCCGACCGGGTGGCCGGTTTCGGCTACGACCGCATTTCCGAGATCGCTGCCGCCGCCCGCGGCGACGATCGCTACGGTTACCGCTCGGAGTTCCTGTCGCTGGTGCGGCTGGCGGCGGCGCTGGATGCGGGCAAGTAGTAGGGCGCAATCGGATCGGGGGCGGGCGCTCGATGTTCGTGCGCCCGCTTTCCTGATTTCGAAGTCGCGTATCGAACCTGCCAAATCGCCGCGTGCTTCGATCTCTCCCGCTTCGGTCAGGTGCACAGGCGGGCCGCGATCAGGGGGATCGCCAACCGGATTGAGGCCATCGTACGCCCCGTCGCCGGCAACGACGTACCGAAAAGCCATACTCCTCTTGCAAAAGATATATCGTTCTCTAGATATATCGCATGAACGATATATCTGAGAAAGGAAGAACCATGTTCCATCGGTTTCACCGGTCGCATAAGCGCTGCGGCGAATGGTCGATGTCGGGCGAGGGCGGCCGTTTCGGCGGGGGCCGGCGCGGCGGCTTCGGCGCGGCTTTCGGCCGGCATCGCGGCGGCCCGTTCGGCGGGCGCGGTCCGCGCATGTTCGATCCCGGGGCGCTGCGCCTCGTCGTGCTCGGCCTGATCGCGGAAGAGCCGCGCCACGGCTACGACATCATCAAGGCGCTGGAGGCGAAATTCCAGGGCGCCTACAGTCCGAGCCCCGGCGCCATCTATCCGATGCTGCAGATGCTGGAGGAGGCCGACCTCGTCGCCTCGCAGGCCCATGGCAACAAGCGGCTCTACTCGATCACCGAGCAGGGCAAAGCCTATATCGAGGAGAACGCGGCGGATCTCGCGCGCATCAACGCCCAGATCGACGAAGCTTCGGCCGAAGGCGGCGAGGTCTCGCTGGGCGAAGAGGTAAGGGGCGTGGTGAAGGCCGTGTTCATGCGGCTGCGGCGCGGCCAGTTCACGCCCGAGCAGGCGCGCAAAGCCCGCGACATCCTGAAAAAGGCGCGGCGCGACATCGAGGATCTGTGATACGCCTCACCTCCACGTCGCGGTCGGTCCGCCGACCGCGACGCCAAACGGAGAGGTGAAGCCCATGGCGGATCGCGTCCTCGACGAATGGGATTTTTCGCGCGGGCTGCGTTCGGTGTCGGCGGCCGAGATCAAGACATTCTGGAACGGCTACATCGTCCGCCGCAAGAGCGCGAAGATCGAGCACGGCAGCCTCTATTCGCGCTGGCGCCATGTCTCCGACGACCTGGTCATCTCGCTCTACTTGACCAACCGCAGCGTTGGCCTGTTCGTCAGGGGCCAGCGGGGCGAGCGCTGGGCCACGACGGTGAGCCGGCTTTCGGCCTGCGAGCCCGAACTTGGCGAGGCGCTCTGTGCCAGCTTGCGCGGCTATGAAGGCTGCTGCTATCTCAGCAACCATCCCTTGCCGGTGACCGATCCGGCCTGCTGGCCCGCGGCGTATGAATGGCTGGAGGGACGCGAGGAACACTATTTTCGCGTGCTGAGCGGGATACAGAGGTAAAAGATTCGGCATCGCTGGCGACGGAAACGCCTTCAAAACACCGCCGATGCTGGCAGTATGCTCAATCGAACAATCTGTGCAGCATGAATACTCCACCGCCTAAAGGCGGTGGCTTCAGGTTGCAGCTCGAAGCCGGATTGGTCCGCCGTTCGGCGGACTGGTGCCAGCCTAAGTGACGTTGAAATTGTCATCCGGCTCGGGCGGCGCCTGGTTCTTGATGTACCCCATCCACATCTCGCCCGTCACGTTGCCGCTGCTTGCCACCTAATGGCCCCTCGCCCAAAGGTGCTGGCCCCAGTAGCGCTTACGCAGCAGGGCGTACTCACTCAGCAGCTTGTGCGAGCTGCGGCCCTTCAGATGTTGCACCGCCCGCGATACCGACAGGTTGGGCGGGACCGACACAAGCATGTGCACATGGTCCCGGTTGATCGACCCGGCATGCACAACCATCTCATGAGCTCGCGCCGTCTCCCGCAACAGCTCGCGGCAGCGCTCGCCAACATCGCCTCCAAGCACCGCCCGGCGATACTTCGTCACCCAGACCAGATGGTATTTGCAGTCCCAAACCGTATGACTGCCACGCTTGTACGCTTCCATCCCACATTCTAAACAGAAGCCTTCCATCCCAGTCCGCCTAAAGGCGTGGGGTTTACTGATCCCCTATCGGGGACTTTAAATCTCGGCAAGCTCACGATTTGCAAGGTTTCTCGCCGCGAGTGGCATACTGCGGCCTTTGTTAAGCCCTGCTTTGAGAGCCAGACGCGCCTTGGTTTTCCTTTTCTTTGCCCAATTCGAGAGTTCGACGACAAAGTCTTTATCTGCTGAAATTGCAAACCACTTTCCTATTCTTTCGATAGAATAATCTTCTATCCAGTTTGCCTTCTCCCAGGTTTCAACATAACTGATTAACGCACGCATTACGTCGCGCCTGCGATTTGGGTCACGCAGCGCACGGTCTATCTCTTGACGGTCACTCGGACGAAAGGTCGTCAATCGGCTTGCCAACACCGACTGCTCTGGAGTGAGATTTGCCATGCGATCCTCAATCCGGTCTCATTCGCTTATATAAGGTAGTCGACCTCTAGGTCCACGCCTAACTCTCGAAACAAAGTTGCAACCGCATCAATCTGCTCTTGGGTTGGTGGCTCACGGCGGCAATAGCGGCCGGAATTTGCGTTAAGCATCCAGCGCAGGCGCCCCGAGATTTCGTCAAAAGCCAGTTCACCAGCAATGCGGGCCGGGCCACCGCAAAGTAGCGTTGGATGACCGAGTTTCTTCTCTTCCGAAATATGCCGATACCCACGTCGCCTAGGATATCCCGCGCGTGGAGCATCTGGAGGCTTGAGCGCGATCTCTTCGACAGAAATCTTAATAGCCCCTGCTTCGTCCACTACCCATAGATAATTTATTGTCCTGGCAGAAAACTTCAGGAGTTGCGACTGGGCGCATTTTTCGAGAGCGATCAGATCGTCCGCTAGCTGCCTATTCAGGTTGCTTAGTGATTCTGGAGGCCGATCTTCCCATTTGTCGATGCGCTCAGGATTTCTCAAACGTCCAAACGTCTTGTCGAGATCGTCAGACATGCTTGACACCAAGCCGAGATATTACTCCATCAGTGGTTGACACTACAGAAATGACGCAAGCGTTCAAGAACCAAGCGTTGCTCTTCAGGCGCGGCGGCGCCGGCGGCCTTCGCCGCCCTGGACCGCGCCGCTCTGGTCGGCCGTCTTGTTGCGCAGCGGGCCGATGCGCTCGATGATCGCCGCCACGGTCGGCCGGCTTTGACGCTGGTGCGAATCGAGCGATTTGCGCATGGCGGCCAGATGCTCGAACGAGGTGCCGCAGCAGCCGCCGATGATCTTTGCGCCGGCATCGACGGCGAGCCGGACATAGTCCGACATCAGTTCCGGCGTGCCGGAATAATGGATCTCGGTGCCGCGGAATTCCGGAATGCCGCAATTGCCCTTGACGATCACCTTCGCGTCCGGATTGGCCTCGGTCATGTCGAGCAGCGAAGCGAGAATGTCGGAAGCGCCGACGCCGCAATTGGCACCGACCGCCACCGCCGGCTCGGCCAGCCCGTCGGCGACGCCGTGGACATGTTTCGGCGCCAGGCCCATCATCGAACGGCCGGCCGTATCGAAGGAGAAGGTGTAGGTGTAGGGCAGGCCGACGGCGATCGCGGCTTCCGCCGCTGCCTTCGCCTCTTCCGGCGCCGACATGGTCTCGATCCAGGCGATCTCCGCCCCGCCGGCCTTCAGCCCCTCGATCTGCTCCTTGAAGGCGGCAACGGCGGCGTCATAGGTGAGCGCGCCGAGGGGCTGCAGCAGCTCGCCGGTAGGGCCGACCGAGCCGGCGACGATCACCTTGCGGCCGGCCTTGTCGGCGACCGAGCGGGCGATCTCGGCGGCCTTCCTGTTGAGTTCGAACACACGGTCCTGCGCGTCGTGCAGCTTCAGCCGATGGCGCGTGCCGCCGAAGGAATTGGTGAGGATGATGTCGGCGCCGGCATCGACGAAATTCTGGTGCAGCGCGACGATCTTCTCGGGCGCGTCCTCGTTCCACAGTTCCGGCGCCTCGCCCGAAGCCAGGCCCATCCCGAACAAATTGGTACCGGTGGCGCCGTCGGCAAGCAGCACGCCTTTTTCGGCGAGCAGGGCGTCGATAGGATTGGTCATTGCGAGAAGGCCCTTTGGCATCAAGGTTTGGATAAAGATATAAAGAAGTCTTTATGTCGGGTCAATCTCAGCTCAATGAACTCCAATGAGCTCGATGCTCAGAAGTGCATCCCGGCAAGGCCGGCAGTGAAGCTCGATGCCTCGTGCGGATTGATCTCGGCGCTGCGGATCAGCGTGTCGAAATGACGGGTGAGGCGCTGCACGGTCGCGGTGGCGTTGAGCACCAGATACATGTCGCCGGCATAGACCGCCGCCCGGTAGGGGCCAAAGATCGTGTAGGGCACCGAATAGCGCATGCGGCCGTCGTAGAGGAAGAGACGGAAGGTCGGATAGAGATCGTCGAGGAGCCGCGACATGTGCTCGAGCTGCTCGCGCCGCGCCTGCTCCGGAAAGCCCGACCAGACGCCAAGCCCGCGCGCAAAGACTTCCAGCGTGTGGCGCGGCATGCAGACTTCCATGTCGGTCTCCGGCCGCCGGTTGTAGTCGATGCGGTACTGCGTCTCGCCGGCCTGGGCGGCGCGGCTGCGGTTGGAGATCTCCGATTCGTAGTCGATCAGGGCGTCGGTGCGCAAAAGGTCGGGGATGCCCGCGGGCACGTAACGGATTTTCGTGCTGGCCGCCTCTGCGTGCCATTTGGCGAGCAGCGTGCGGTCGAAGCCGTCGGGCGCCTCCTCGATCTCGAGGCTTTCGCGGATCTCGCCGGTCAGGCCTTCGTCCTGCGATAGGCCCATCAGCCAGTCGAGCGAGATTTTGTGCTCGGCGGCGATGGTGAGCAGCGTCTCGGCGCGCGGCAGGCGCGTCGAGGTCTCCGACAGCATCTGCGACAGCGCCGAGCGGTCGATGCCGATCGATGCGGCGAAGGCCGACTGGTTGCCGGCATAGCGGGCGAGCAGGACGCGCAGCCGCTCGCGAAACAGGCTTGAAAGATCGCGTTTGTCCATTTCAGAGAGACCTCGCGAAGGAAAATTCTACTCCGGGAGGTCCTTCCCACCCGGAAACAGAGAACACGAATCCGATTGCTGTTTACTTTCTATAACATGTGAGGCCTCTTATGCGCAATCACAACACTTTCTGCGCATTGTCGCGTTGAAGGCTGCTCATTCTCCTGACACCATGCTGTCAGGAATCGCCGATTCCGGCGGCTGGGGGCAGTGGTCGATTAAAATGAATGCAGGCAGGCGAACGGCGCACAGGCGGCAACGCGTGGAGTGGCCGACGGTCCTTCTTATCTTCGCAACCTATGCGCTGTGGGCCGCGCTCTGCGGACTCGCCTGGCCGGCCTGGCCGGCCGCGACGATCGTTGCGCTCGGCTTCGTGCTGGCGCTGCAATCGTCGCTCATGCATGAGGCCGCGCACGGACATCCGACGCGCAGGGGATGGCTGAACGAGCTTTTGGTCGGCCTGCCGGCCGGCCTGGTCTATCCGTTCCGGCGGTTTCGCGCGCTGCATCTCAGGCATCACGCCGACGACAACCTTACCGATCCCTTCGACGATCCGGAATCCTACTACCGCGCGCTCTGGCAGCACCGCGATCTGCCGGCCGCGCTGAAATTCCTGCTGCACGTCAACAACACCATGGTCGGCCGCTTCGTCATCGGGCCGCTGCTCGGCACCGCCGGCTTCCTGGCGGCCGAGGCGAAGCTGATCGCCGCCGGCGACCGCGCGGTGCGAAAGGCCTGGCTGCTGCACGCCGCGGGCCTTGCCGTCGTGATGCCGCTGGTGCTTGCCGTGTTCGACATCCCCGCCTGGGCCTATCTGCTTTCGGTATGGCTCGGCCAGTCGCTGATCTCGGTGCGCACCTTCGCCGAGCACCAATGGTCGGAGCGGCCGGACGGGCGGACCATCATCGTCGAGCGCTCGCCCTTCGCCTTCCTGTTCCTCAACAACAATCTGCACCTCGTCCACCACAAGAACCCGACAGTCGCCTGGTACGATCTGCCGGCGCTGTTCCGCGCCCGCCGCGAGGAATGGCTGGCGATGAACCGCGGCTATGTCTTCCCGAGCTATTTCGCGCTGCTGAGGAGCTATGCCTTCAAGCCCAAGGAGCCGGTGGTGCATCCGGCGCTGCGCCGCACGCCGGAAAGGGGCCGCGCCTTTACGCCGCGGGTGCGCTCGCGTTCGCTGAACGGTATGGGCTCGGTGCCGGTGCCGGCCGAGCCGCCCAAGGAATAGCGCGGCCCGCCCTTGCGCCGGGCCGCCGCTTCGCCGACATCTTTGGCATGACCGATTTCTTCGCCGCGCTGCCCATGTATGACTGGCCGGAGGCCCGTGCCGAGGTCGATGCCGAGTGGGCGGCGATCCGTTCCCGCCTGCGTGCCGCCGGCATCGACGCGCCGGAAAAACTGGTGCGGCGCAATGCCGACATGCCGCCGGTGCCGGGCGGCATCCGCGACGCGGCGGGCGCGATCGTTGCGCCAGACCCGGCGACGCTGCCGCCCGACGAACTCGATTTCTCCACACTTTGGCATCACCCGAAGCTGCTGTTCGGGCAGACTTGCTGGGGGCCGCTGGAGCTGGAACTGGTGTCGAATGTACGCATCGTTGGCCAGCCCGACTATTCCGCCTACGAAGGCGGGCAGGGCGAGCTCTATTCGAGCGCCATCCTGATGCGTCGGAATCCTCCCGCCTTGAGCGGGGGATGGCCCGAAGGGCCGGACGGAGCCGGTTGGGGCAGCGGGCTACGGCAGGAGACCGCGGAGCGCGGCCGCGACGACCCCGCCCCGCCGCTTCGCGGCGACCCTCACCTCGAGGGGGAGGGGGACGTGGGGGCGCCCTCCGACGGTACTGCGACAATCCCGCTCGGGCGCATCCGCGGCAAGAGGCTGGCCTTCAACAGTCACGATTCCATGTCGGGCATCCTGGCGCTGACCCGCGATCTTGCCGCGCTCGGCGAGGGCCTCGACGTCTTTTCGGGTCTGGTCGAGACCGGCGCGCACCGCGCCTCGGTCATGGCCGTGGCCGAGGGCAGGGCGGATGTGGCGGCCGTCGACTGCCGCAGCTGGCAGCTGATCAGGCGCTTCGAGCCGAAGGCCGGCGCGGTGCGGGTGGTCGGCTGGACCGGGCGGCGCAAGGGCCTGCCCTACATCGCCGCCCTCGGTTCGCCGGTCACGGAACTGCCGCGCTGAAGGTGGCGCAGGGACCGCATGGAACGTGCGGTGCCGCATGCGCGTTGCATCGTTCAAGGAACGGAGCGCGCCATGTTGGATTCCAGTCTGTGGGTGCTTGTCACGATCGCCGGCCCGGCCATCCTTGCCGCCGCGGTTGCCTTTGCCTTGATCAAGCAGCGAAAGCTGACGCCTGCCGAGCGCAGCGAACTGCGCGAGGCCGTGGACGAGCCTTACGTCGACACGGAAGAAAACGACGGCTGTCCGATCCGTGTCGACACGGAAAAACGGAAAGGCGAGACCAATCCGAGTTCCCGCCGCTTCGACCGCCTGGCAGGCACTATGCGGTGAGCGCCACCGGGAAGCGCGACAGCTGCTCGCGCCCGCTTTCGGTAACCAGCACCTGTTCCTCGATCTTCACACCCTCGTGCCCGCCGAGCCGGCCGATATAGCTTTCCACGCAGAGCACCATGCCGGGTTCCAGCACGCCGTCCGGCGTGTCGTCGGTCCAGTCGGCGGCATGCGGCAGGGTCGGATATTCGTCGGCCAGGCCGACGCCGTGGTAAAGCACGCCGTAACGGGCGGGAAAGCAGTCCGGCGGCGGCACTGCCGATCGCTCGACCAGCTCACGGAAGGAAATGCCGGGACGGATCAGCGCGGTGTTGCGGGCGGTCTGGTCGACGGCGATGGCAAAAAGATCGCGCTGCTCGGCGGTCGGTTCCCCGTCGCCGCATAGCCAGGTTCGGGACAGGTCGGCGCAGAAGCCATAGGGGCCGATCAGGTCGGTGTCGAAGGCAACCAGGTCGCCGGCCTCGATTTTCGGGAGGAGCACTCCTGGAACCAGGGATTCGTGCGCGGTCCGGACGACAGAAGCCGGGTCTCGATCCATTCGCCGCCGCGCGAAATATTGCCGCGATGCAGTTCCGCCCAGAGTTCGTTTTCCGTAATACCGGGCTTCAGCGCGTCCCGCATTTCCGCCATCGCCGCCTCGCACGAGACGACGGCGCGGCGCATGGCCAGAATTTCGTCCGGCGACTTGATCAGCCGGGCGCTTTCCATCACGGCCTCGCCATTGTGGACGGAGACGCCCAGCCGCGAGAGTTCAGCCACACCTTCCGGATCGAGATGGTCGGCGGCAAGCCGCGTATTGCCGCCGCCATGCGCTCTGACGAGATCGGCAATCGGTCCGGCCCAGCGTTTCACGCGCCGGTCACTGAGTTCACCACCGTACAGATACATCCACGAGACGGCCGGCCGCACCTCGTCGACCACGCCGGAATGGTCGGAAAGATGCTCGCAGGAAAAATAGTCGAAAAGCACGACCGGACCTTCGGCCGCGACAAAACAGTGGCGGGTCGGGTTGTGAGCCACCCAGAGCTGCATGTTGGTGGAGTCGGTGGCGTAACGGATGTTGACGGGATCATAGAGCAGCGCGCCGGCATAGCCGCGGCGCTTCAGCTCGGCGCGGATGCGCTCCAGCCGGTATTTTCGCATCGCCGGCAGGTCGGGGGCCGGAATGCCGGCGGCGGCCCATTCGCGCTCGGCAGTCTCGCCATAGCCAAGGACATGCTGGTTGAGGGAGGCAGCTTTTTGGCGGGCCTGCTGGCGCAGTGCCTCGATATCGGCGGCCGCGCCAGGCTCGAATGGCATGATCTTGCGGTGGCGGCCGAAGGTACTTTTGACGAGCGGCTCCATTAGGGTCGCTCTCGCAACGCGGTTCGCCGAGGTTTGTAATCCTTCACACCCCCCTCTGTCCTGCCGGACATCTCCCCCGCAAGGGGGGAGATTGGCTTGCCGATGTGGTTTCGCCAATGGCCAATGTTGCAGGCGGAGTGATGCCGTTGAAGCTGCCAATCTCCCCCCTTGCGGGGGAGATGTCCGGCCCATTCGACAAGCTCAGGACAGAGGGGGGTGCGAAGATGCAGCACTGACATCCCTGGGCCTCTACCCCCGCATCTTCTCGCCGGCGGGGTCGAACAGCGGCTCGACATTGATGCGCGCCGGGCGGCGCTGGCCCAGAATCTCGATCTCGAACAGGCCTTCGCTTTCGTCCTCCGCCAGCTCGGCCGGCACATAGCCCTGCGCCAGCGACTTCTGTACGAAATGCGCATAGCCGCCCGACGTCACCCAGCCGACTACCGACCATTCGCCGTCACGGATGCCGCGCACCATTGAGGCTCCGGTCGCCGCAGTCGAACCGCGGACTTCCTTGCCGGTGGTGTCGAAACGTGGCGCGCCATAGCCATGCGGCTTCTCGACGGTGCCGAAATCTTTGCCGTTCACCTTCGCCCAGATCGGCTCGTCGCCCATGACGTCGGCGTCGAGGGCATCGACGATGAGCGACACGCGCCGCAGCCTCGGCCCTGCGGCATGCTCCTTCGCCGCAGCCTCGCGGCCGATGAAGTCGTTCTTTTCCAGCTTGATAAAGCGCTCCATCGAGCCCTCGAAAGGTCCGTAGATCGGCCGAAGCTCGCGGAACCAGGTCGGAAAATTCTTTTCGAGCCGCATGGAGAGCAGGGCGCGCATGCCGAAATCGACGATGCCGAATTCCGCCCCTGCCTCCTTGATCGCGGCATAGACCAGCCGCTGATAGGCCGGCTGCATCCAGATCTCGTAGCCGAGGTCGCCGGTATAGGTGATGCGGTTGACGATTGCCGGCGCGCCGCCGACCGCCATTTCGCGGAAATCCATGAAGCGGAAGGCTTTTGACGACACGTCCTCGTCGACGAGTTTTTGCAGCAGCGCCTGGCTCTTCGGCCCGGCGATGGAGAGGCCGACCAGCGTCTGGTCGAAGCGGTGGATACGCACCGACCCATCCTTCGGCAGGTGCTTCTCGAACCAGCGCATGTGGTATTTCTGCGCGGCCGACGAGCCCCAGATCATGAATGTCTCGTCGCCCGTCCTGGCGATGGTGAAGTCGCCGATCAGCTTGCCGAACTCGTTCAGCATCGGGGTGAGCACGATGCGGCCCTTCTTCGGCATGCGGTTGGTCATCAGCCGGTTGAGGAACTCCTCTGCACCCGGACCGGAGACTTCGTATTTGGCGAAATTGGCGATCTCGGTGACGCCGACACGTTCGCGCGTCGCGCGGACCTCCGCGCCGATATGTTCGAAATCGTTGGAGCGGCGGTAGGAGACGATGTCCTTCGCCTCGGTGCCTTTCGGCGCGAACCAGAGCGGCGTCTCCAGGCCCCAGCTGTCGCCCATCACCGCGTTGTTGGCGACCATGGTGTCGTAGAGCGGCGTGGTCTGCGCCGGCCGCGCGGCGGGCAATTCCTCGTTGGGAAAGCGGATGGAGAAGCGGCGCGAGTAGTTTTCGCGAACTTTCGCATTGGTGTAGCGCAGGCTCGCCCATTCGCCGAAACGGGCGACATCCATGCCCCAGACGTCGAAGCCGGGGTCGCCGTTGACCATCCAATTGGAGAGCGCCAGCCCGACGCCGCCGCCCTGGCTGAAGCCGGCCATGACGGCGCAGGCACACCAGAAATTGGTCAGGCCCTGGACCGGGCCGACCAGCGGGTTGCCGTCGGGCGCGAAGGTGAAGGGGCCGTTGATGATCTGCTTGATGCCGGCCTTCTCGATGCCGGGGAAATGCCGAAAGCCGATCTCCAGCGACGGTGCGATACGGTCGATGTCGGGCTGCAGCAGTTCATGGCCGAAGTCCCACGGCGTATTCACCGGCGACCACGGCTTGCATGCCTTCTCATAGGTGCCGAGCAGCACGCCGTTGCGTTCCTGGCGGGTGTAGATCTCGCCCTTGAAGTCGAGCACGCCGACCATCTCGCGGCCGGTCGCCTTGTTGAACTCCTCGACCTCCGGCATCGGCTCGGTGAGCAGGTACATGTGCTCCATGGCGAGCAGCGGCAGCTCGACGCCGACCATGCGGCCGATCTCGCGCGCCCACAGGCCGCCGCAGTTCACCACATGCTCGGCCTTCACCGTGCCCTGCTCGGTGACCACGTTCCAGGTGCCGTCGGCCTCCTGCGTCAGCTCCACGACGCGGTTGCGCAGCACGATCTCGGCCCCGAGCTTTTTGGCCGCCTTGGCGTAGGCGTGAGTGGTGCCCGACGGGTCGAGATGGCCTTCGACCGGATCCCACATGGCGCCGACGAAATGTTTTTCGTCCATCAGCGGGAACATCGCCTTGGCTTCCGACGGCGTGATCAGTTCGGTGTCCATGCCGAGATAGCGGCCCTTTGCATGGGCGAGGCGCAGAAAATCCATGCGCTCCGGCGTGTCGGCCATCATGACGCCGCCCGTGAGATGCAGCGAGCAGGACTGGCCCGAAAGCTCCTCCAGCTCCTTGTAGAGCTGCACGGTATAGGCCTGCAGCTTCGCGACGTTGGGGTCGCCGTTGAGCGTGTGGAAACCGCCGGCGGCGTGCCAGGACGAGCCGGACGTCAGCTCCGAGCGCTCGATCAGCATGACGTCGGTCCAGCCGGCGCGGGCAAGATGGTAGAGCACCGAGCAGCCGACGACGCCGCCGCCGATGACAACCGCTTTGACGTGGGATTTCATGTGGAACTCCTGGAACGGGCTCGGCCGACCGCGAAGGACGCGAGGCAAAGCGCGGCGGCGGCGAGCAGGGCATAAAGAAGGTAGGCGGGAGCGAAGCCGATCTCCTCGGCGAGCCAGCCATAGGCGAGCGGGGCGGGGATGCGCACGAGACCGGTGATCAGCGACAGCATGCTGATCACAGCCGCCGCCGGCCGCGCCGACATCCGCGCCGCGGCGGCGAAGCCGCAGGGCACGATGCAGGCGGTGCCGATGCCTACGGCGGCAAAGCCCAGGGCGCTGACGGCGAAGCTGGAGGAGGTCGTGATCACCGCGAACCCGACGAACGCCACCGCCAACGAGACGCGGATCAGCCTTTCGTCGCCGAGCAGCGCGCGCAGGCGGTCGCCGCTCAGGCGGACGGCCGCCTGGAACAGCGCGAAGGCGGTTGCGCCCGCGCCGGCATAGGCGGCGAGCGCCGGCGCCTGGTCGACCAGCGTCTGAGCGGAGAACATCGTGGCGGCCATTTCGCCAGCCATCGAAACGCCGAGCACGAGCGACAGGGCGACAAGCGCGGCGGAGGGCCGGAACCAGCTCGAGCCGGCCTCGGCAGGCTGTGTGGCGCCGCGGTCCGGCGTGCCGGACATAACCGCGGCGATGGCGGCCGCATGCACCAAGAGGCTGACGATCGCGGTTGCCGTCAGGCCGACCGTCACCGACAGGTAGCTGCCGCCGATGGCACCTAGCCCGACGCCCAGCGAAGCGAGGCCGTGGAAGCCGGAGAGAACGGGGCGGTCGAGAGCCCGTTCAACCGCGACGCCCTCGCTGTTCATCACGAGGTCGATGCTGGCTGAAAAGAAGATGAAGACGAACAGCCCGGCGATCAGCGCGACGGCATTTTCCGCCTGGAACAGCAGGACGAGGCACACGGCCGCGATCAGTTGCAGGATGAGCAGGCGTTTCTTCAAGCTGACCCCGCCGCCGACGCGGCCGGCAAGGGTCTGGCCGAGGATGCCGGCGATGGTAGAGCCGAAGAAGGCCGATCCGATCATCTCCGGCGACGTGCCGGCGAGCCGGGCGATCACGGGAACGGAACCGCCGAGCAGGCCGATCGCCAGGCCGAAGCAAAGGAACACGGTTCCCACCGCCGCGCGCGGCGTGATCAGGGCGGGACCAGGGGACACGGCGTCCAGGGCGGTCATGCGCTGTATCAAAAATCCGTCGGAGCGCCGCCTTCGGCGCGGCGCCTTTCGACGAAGGCGTCGAGCTCCTCACGGATGGCCGGGTCCATCCAGGGCTCCTCGTATTGCGCCAGCCGCTCCTTCCACACGCGGTTCGCCCTTTCGATAGCCGTCGGACTGCCGGCCTCCGCCCAGGTCTCGTAGTTGCGCCAGTCGGACAGTACCGGCGCGTAGAACGCGGTCTTGTAGCGAGACTGCGTGTGCGGCGTGCCGAAGAAATGCCCGCCCGGCCCGACGTCGCGGATGGCGTCCACCGCCAGCGCCTCCTCGGAGAGGTCGAGCGGAGTGAGGAATTCCGCCACCATCTGCAGAAGATCGATGTCGAGGATCGTCTTTTCGTAGGAGCAGCGCAGCCCGCCCTCCAGCCAGCCGGCGCCGTGCATGACCATGTTGCCGCCGCCCTGAACGGCGCCCCAAAGCGAGAACACGCTCTCATAGGCGGCCTGGGCGTCGACGGTGTTGGCGGCGCAGGTGTTGGAGGTGCGGTAGGGGATGTTGTAGCGCCGCGCCAGCTGGCCGCCGACAAGCTGCGCCTTCATGTATTCCGGCGTGCCGAAGGCCGGCGCGCCCGACTTCATGTCGACATTGGAGGTGAAGCCGCCATAGCCGACCGGCGCCCCCTTGCGGACCATCTGCGCGAAGGCGATGCCGGCCAGCGCTTCGGCATTCTGTTGCACCAGCGCGCCGGCGACGGTCACAGGCGCCATGGCGCCGGACAGCGTGAACGGCGTGACGATGACCACCTGGCCCATCGACGCCATCTGGATGATGCCCTCCATCATCGGCACGTCCAGCTTCAGTGGCGAGTTGGTGTTGATGATGGTGAAGACCGAAGGCTCGTCGATCAGCTGCTCGCGCGACACGCCGCGGGCGATGCGGGTGATCTCGATGCCGTCGACGTTGCGCTCCTTGCCGAGCGAATAGATGTGGAAGACCTTGTCGGTCAGGGTTGCGAGGTCGCGGATGCAGTCGAGATGGCGCACCGACGGGTGGATGTCGATCGGCTCGACCGGATAGCCGCCCGTGCAGTTGAGGACATTGTGCATCTGCGCGAGTTTCAGGAAGTTGCGGTAGTCCTGCTGGTTGCCGGGCCGGCGGCCGCGGTCGATGTCCGAGCAGTTCGGCGCCGAGGCCATCATCGACAGGATCAAATTGTCGCCGCCGAAACGGATGTTGTGGGCGGGATTGCGCGCGTGGATGGTGAATTCCGGCGGGCAGTGGGCGATCAGCTCCAGAATCATGTCGCCATCGAAGCGCACGCGCTCGCTGCCGTCGCGCACGTCGGCGCCATGCTCCTTCATGATCTGGCGGGCGCCGTCGTGCAGCACGTCGACGCCGATCTCCTTCAGCACCCGGAGCGAGGCGAGATGGATCGATTCCAGCTGGTCGTCGGAGACGAGCTTCGTCGGCTGCAGCGGCATCCGCAACTGCCGGAACGGCGGCTGCTCGAAGCCGGCGCCCGCGCCCGAACGCTTGCCGGCGCGGCCGCCGCGGCGGGAGCGTTCGGCCACGGGAGCGGCTAGGTCGGGCTGCACGGCGTTCATGATCATCCTCGTATTTCAGTGCCGGCGCATAATGGACCGCCGCCCGTCACGCCATTGCGGAGGCGACGACCACTAGCGCAAAGGAAGCGACATGACGCAACGGCGTCTCATGCCGCCGCCGGCTGGCGGGCCAGGTCTGCGACCAAAGGCATGGTGGTGCGTTGAACCCGGGCATTGGCCGCTCCCGCCGTGCCGACGGGACTGACTCGAAACGGACCCGGGTTGAAACATGCCGCGAAGCAAGCGCAATGAGGCCGAGCTGCGCATCGGCACCTCCGGCTGGCATTATGCCGGCTGGTGGGGGCCGTTCTATCCGAGGGAGGTCAGGAAGAAGGACGCACTGGACTATTATTCGACGAGATTCGACAGCACCGAGCTCAACGCGCCTTTTTATCGAACACCGACCGAGAAGGCGGTGGAGAACTGGTTCGACACCGTGCCCGGCGACTTCCGCTTCGCCTGGAAGGCGTCGAAATTCATCACGCATTGGCGCCGGCTCAACATCGACGCGCATTCGATGGAGCTGCTGGACTCACGCGTGAAACTGCTGCGGCAAAAACTCGGGCCGGTCCTGTTCCAGCTGCCGCCGCGCATGGCGGTCAACCGTGAGCGGCTCGCTCGCTTCCTCGACCGATTGCCGAAAGGGCGGCTACACACCTTCGAGTTCCGCCATCCGAGCTGGTACGAGAAGCCGGTCTTCGAGCTGCTGTCCGACCATAACGCCGCGCTCTGCCTGTCCGACCATGCCGACGCGCCGGCGCCGCTCGAGGTCACGGCGGACTGGGTGTATATTCGCAACCATGGTCCGAGCGGCCGCTATCATGGCAGCTACAGCGACGAACAGCTCGCCGGCTGGGCCAGGAACATCCGCAAATGGCGCCGGCAGGGGCGGGGCGTCTGGTGTTTCTTCGACAACGACGTGAAGAGTGCCGCGCCGGCGGATGCGCAGAGGCTGAAGGAGTCCCTGGCGTAGGCGCCGCTTCGTGGCGGGGCGAAATCGCTGCCGTGCCGTAGTGCGCATGGTCTGCCGTCGTGGCATGGAGGCCGCTCGCCAGTTCCGGCGGCTCGAGCAAACGATGGTGGAAAAGGTACGGGACACTTCGGGGATGCCGCTGGCGGCGCTGGCCGGCATCATCGCGACCGTGTCGGTATTCGCCATCGCGCAGGGGCTCACCTATCCGCTGCTCAGCTTCATCCTGCTGCGCGAGGGTTATTCGCCGGCCATGATCGGCGCCTCGGCGGCAATGACGCCGCTCGGGTATATCGTGTCGGCGCCGTTCATCCCGTGGCTGTCGCGCCGTTTCGGCGCCGGACCGCTGACGGTCGGCTGCGCCGGCCTGGCGACGCTGATGCTGGCGGCCATCGGCTGGACACAGGACGTCTGGCTGTGGTTCCCGCTGCGCTTCCTGCTCGGCTTCTTCGCCAACCCGCTCTACGTGATCAGCGAGACCTGGATGATCGCGATCGCGCCGGCCGCCAAGCGCGGCCGGATCATGGGCATCTACACCTCGATCGTGTCCGGCGGTTTTGCCCTCGGCCCGCTGACCCTCACCGTGGTCGGCACGCAGGGCTGGCCGCCTTTCCTCGTCGGCATCTGCGCTTTCCTGGTCTGCGGGCTGATTCTGGTGATCGTGCTGCCGCGCCTGCCGGACATGCAGGACGAGGCGCATACGACTTCGGTGGGCGGCTTCGCCATGCTGGCGCCGCTGCTCTTGTTCGCCGTGGCGGCGGCCGCGGCCTTCGAGCAGGGATTGCTGTCGTTGTTTTCTGTCTATGGCGCGAGCTACGGCACGCCGGAGCGGACGCTCGCCTCGCTGCTCGCCGTCTTCATCGCCGGCAACATAGCGCTCCAACTTCCTCTGGGCGCGCTGGCCGAGCGCATCGGCGCGCGCCGGGTGATGCTGCTCTGCGCGGTCGTCGCCGTGCTCGGCTGCGCGCTGCTGCCGCTGCTGCTCGCGACACCGCTGATCTGGCCGATGGTATTCGTCTGGGGCGCGGTGGCCTTCGGCATCTACACCATGGCGCTGATCGAGCTCGGCGAGCGGTTTTCCGGCGCCATGCTGATCACCGGCAACGCCGCCTTCGCTCTGTTCTGGGGTATCGGCGGCATCGCCGGGCCGCCGGTGACCGGCGCCGTCATGGACATCGCCGGCGTGCAGGGCCTGCCGCTGGCGCTCGGGCTGCTCTGCCTCGGCCTAGTCGTCTCCATTCTCATGCGTTCCCGAGACCGGGCATGACGGCGGCGCAGGAGACGCAGCCGCGCTGGTCGGCGCTGATGGGAGTGACCGCCGCGCTCGCCATGTTCGGCATGGCGCAGGGACTGAGCTACCCGCTGTTCACGCTGCTGATGCAGAGGCAGGGCCTGTCGCCGGCGCTGATCGGCACCTCGGCGGCGATGATGCCGCTCGGCCTCATCCTCTCGGCCTCATTCGTGCCATGGGCGGTGCGAACATTCGGCGCGCGCAACGTTGCCGTCACCTGCGCGCTGGTCGGCGCATTCTGCTTCTTCCTCATCGGCTCCATGCAGAACTGGATCGGCTGGTTCGTCATCCGCTTCCTTCTCGGCTTCGTCATCAACCCGCTCTACGTGCTCGGCGAAGTGTGGGCGCTGGCGCTGGCGCCGCCGGGCAAGCGCGGCCGCGTGATGGGCGTCTTCAACGCCGTCATGGGTGCCGGCTATGCCGTCGGCCCGCTGTCGCTCACCATGATCGGCGTCGAAGGCTGGCCGCCCTTCCTCATCGCCATCGGCGGCTTTCTCGCCTGCGGCGCCGTCCTACACCTGGTCTCTTCCGGCCTTGCCGGCTTCGAGGGCGAAAGCGGGCAGGCGGGCGGCGTCTTCGGCTTCGCCATGATCGCGCCGGCACTGCTGGCCGCGGTGCTGTCGTCGTCGGCCGTGCAGCAGAGCACCTACTCGCTGACGCCTGTCTTCGGGGCAGCCTATGGCCTTCCGGAGGCCGTGCTCGCTTCGTTGATCACGGCGCTCTCGCTCGGCAACATCGTTTTGCAGATCCCGCTGGGCCTCGCAGCCGAGCGGCTGGGCGGCCGCACCATGATGCTGGCCTGCGCGCTGGCGACGGCATGCTGCGCGCTGCTGCTGCCAACCCTGGTCCTGACGCCGGCGGTATGGCCGCTGCTGGTGGTGATGGGAGGCGTGGGCTACGGCGTCTACACCATGGCGCTGGTCGAACTCGGCAACCGTTTCCACGGTACGACGCTGGTGACCGGAAACGCCGCTTTCGCTCTCATGTGGGGACTGGGCGGCATCGTCGGCCCGCCGACCTCGGGTGCCCTGATGCAGGCCATCGGGCCGCTTGGCCTTCCTGTCGTCATCGCCGGACTGAGCAGCCTGCTGGTCACCTTCGCGCTATTGCGGTCATTGTCGCGGCGGTCTTGAACGTTCCTGCCAAGGTCGACTACAGTCCTCTCATGCGCGACGGCCATTCCTGCTGCGACCGACATGCCTCGACGCCTTCGCGGCGCACGATCCATGTCGAACTGCTTCGGCTGTGCGCCCGGATAGGCTATTCGCCGCCCGCCGCCGCTCGCTGAATTCGTCCCGGCATCCGCCGGATCAGTTCAAGTCGAGAGGCCAAACTCATGACCTACCAGAACTATTCGCTGAAACAGTTGCAGCAGATCGATGCCGCGCATCATCTGCACCCGTTCACCGACCACAAGGACCTGCGCGCCGCCGGAAGCCGCATGATCGTGCGGGCCGACGGGCCGTTCGTCTACGATTCCGAGGGCAACGAGATCCTCGACGGCATGGCGGGCCTGTGGTGCGTCAATATCGGTTACGGCCGCAACGAATTGGCCGAGGCCGCCTACCAGCAGATGAAGGAGCTGCCCTACTACAATTCCTTCTTCCGCTGCACCACGCCGACGCCGACGCTGCTTGCCAAGAAGATCGCCGAGCTGGCGCCGAGGGGGCTGAGCCAGGTGTTCTTCGGCTCTTCGGGTTCTGAGGCTAACGACACGGCGCTGCGGCTGGTGCGCCATTTCTGGGCGCTTGAGGGCAAGCCGGAGAAGAACCGCATCATCTCGCGCAAGATGGCCTATCACGGCTCCACCGTCGCCGGCACGTCGCTCGGCGGCATGGAGGGCATGCACGGCCAGCTCGGCGGCGCGGTGCCGAACATCGTGCATGTGATGATGCCCTATGCGTTCGAGCTGTCGCTGCCGGGCGAGAGCGACCATGATTTCGGGCTGCGCGCCGCCAGGGCGGTGGAGGACGCGATCCTTGAAGCCGGTCCGGACAAGGTAGCCGCCTTCATCGGCGAGCCGGTCATGGGGGCGGGGGGCGTAAAAATCCCGCCGGCGAGCTATTGGCCGGAGGTGCAGCGCATCTGTCGCAAATACGACGTGCTGCTCATGCTCGACGAGGTGATCACCGGCTATGGTCGCACCGGCCATTGGTTCGCCGCCGAGACCTTCGGCGTCGAGCCGGACACAATCACGACGGCGAAGGCGCTGACCTCGGGCTACCAGCCGCTGTCGGCCCTGCTGGTCGGCGACCGCATAGCCGGCACGCTGCAAGAGAAGGGCGGCGAGTTCTATCACGGCTACACCTATTCCGGCCATCCGGTGGCCTGCGCCGTGGCGCTGAAGAACCTCGAGATCATGGAGAAGGAGGGGCTGGTCGAGCGGGTGCGCGACGACACCGGTCCTTATTTCGCCGAGATGCTGCGCGAGCGCATCGGCGGCCACCCACTGGTCGGAGAGGTGCGCAGCGTCGGCCTGATGGGCGCGATCGAGATCGTCGGGGACAGGCGCACGCGCGAGCGCTTCCAGCCCGTCGGCAGCGCCGCCGTCCTGGTGCGCGACCATGCCATCGGCCAGGGCATGATGATGCGGGCGACCGGCGACACCATGATCCTGTCGCCGCCGCTGATCTGGACGCGGCAGACGATCGATCTCGCCGGCGAGCGTATCGCCAGGGCGCTCGATCTCGCCGAGGCCGACCTGCGCAAGGCGGCCTGACGCCGACAAGGGCGGGCGCTGCTGCCCGCCCATTCTTCAACGAAAGGTCAGGAATGTCGGGTAAATCGCTGCTTCCGTTGATTGAATACGAAATGGCCGGTGAGGAGGTGCGCGCCGTCTACGACGACATCATGGCCACCCGCAACACCGACTGGATCAATAATTTCTGGAAGGTGCTGGCGCATGATCCGGCGCTGCTCAAGCGCACCTGGGACTCGATAAAGCAGGTGATGGCGCCGGGCGCGCTCGATCCGCTGACCAAGGAGCTGGTCTATATCGCCGTGTCGGCCAGCAATGGCTGCGAATACTGCACCTACTCCCACACCGCCTCGGCGCGCGCCAAAGGCATGACCGATGCACAGCTTATGGAACTGCTTGCGGTGGTCGGCATGGCCAACGAGACCAACCGGCTGGTGAACGGCCTCAAACCGCCGGTCGACGTGCAGTTCGAGCCGCACGAATGAAGGGGAGGCGAGCCATCAAGCGGAAAGCCGGGATTGCCACCGACCTGATGCTTGCCCCGCTCGTCATCGGCATGCGCGTGCCGCTGCTGGTGGCGGAAGCCGGCGCCTATGCGGCCGGGCCCGGCAGCGAGACGGCGCGGGCCGTTTCCGAGAAGGCAGCCGCCCTGGCCGAAGGCATGGCCGCGGCACAGATGGAGATCGCAAGCGCGGCCCTGCGCTTCTGGCCCGAACTGCTGTCCGGCAGGACGCCGTCGCTTATGAGCGGCATGGCCGCAGACCGGGCGATCCAGGCGGCGATGAAACCGGCGGGGCGCAAGGTCAAGGCGAACTATCGAAGGTTGAGCAGCCGCAAAGGCTAGCCGATGCATGCCCCGTTGGAGAGGGGGGACCTACAGGCGGCAGCTATCTTCGAGCAGTGCGACAGTGCAGCGTCCCGCCGCGGCGGCGACAGCAAAAACCGCGCCGTTCCGCCGAGCGGAAAAGCGCGGTCTTGCCAAAGTCACGCACGGCATACACGGACGCAATACAGCGCGAGAAACCTGGCTCCGGTACGCGAGACCTGATCCGGAGCGTGAGAGCGGCTGCGACAACCGATCTGTCTTCTCTTTTAAGCCGACAATGTTACCGCGCGGTTATCGAGACCTTAAGCAAAGCTGAATCGGGCGTTTTCGCGGTAGCCGGCTGGTTGGATCGTTTGCCGGCATCAACTCGTAGCAAGAGCTGGTCGGGTACGCTCTCTGGCACCGGATCGGCACGAAATCAGCCGATGTCGCCGCGCAGCATGCGGATGATGCCGGAGAAATCCATGTCGCCGTGGCCCAGGCCGGAGAACAGCGCATAGAGCTGCGAGGCCTGTGCGCCGAGCGGCGTGGCCACGCCTGACGCCTGGGCGGCCTCCTGCGCCAGCTTGAGGTCCTTCAGCATCAGCGCCGCGGCGAAACCCGGCTTGTAGTCGCGGTTGGCCGGCGAGGTGGGCACCGGGCCCGGAACCGGACAATAGGTCGTCATCGACCAGCACTGGCCGGACGACGTCGAGGCCACATCGAACAGCGCCTGGTGCGACAGGCCGATCTTCTCCGCCAGCACGAAGGCTTCCGCGACGCCGATCATCGAGATGCCGAGGATCATGTTGTTGCAGATCTTCGCCGCCTGGCCGGCGCCGGCCTCGCCGCAATGCACGATGCGGCCGGCCATGGGTTGCAGGATCGGCTCGGCCCTGGCGAAGGCTTCGGCGCTGCCGCCGGCCATGAAGGTGAGGGTGCCGGCGGTGGCACCGCCGGTGCCGCCCGAGACGGGCGCGTCGATCGAAGGCAGGCCGCGCCGCGCCGCGATCGCATGGGCCCTTCGGGCCGAGTCGATGTCGATGGTGGAGCTGTCGATCAGCAGGGCGCCCTCCGCCACCTTTGGCGCGATGTCCTCGTAAACGGAGATGACGTGCTTGCCGGCCGGCAGCATCGTGACCACGACCTCGGCGCCCGTCACCGCGGCCGCCGCATTGGCCATCACCGTCACGCCGCTCTCGCGCGCCCTGGCAAGATTGTCGGGCACGAGGTCGAAACCCTGCACGGCATGGCCGGCCTTCACCAGATTGGCGGCCATCGGATTGCCCATATTGCCGAGGCCGATGAAAGCGATGGTTGGCATGGTAGTGGTCCTTCAAGATTGGCAATAGGCAGTAGGCAGTAGGCAGTAGGGTCGGTCAGCGGGCCGGTGGGCGCCGACGGCAGAAGAAGCACGATCGGGGTCCTACTGCCGACTGCCTATTCCCTACTGCCTCCCGTTTGCCTACTGCCTCCCCAGCAAATTCCTCGCCACGATCACGCGCATGATCTCGTTGGTGCCTTCGAGTATCTGGTGGACGCGCAGGTCGCGCACCAGCTTCTCGACGCCGTAGTCGTGCAGGTAGCCGTAGCCGCCATGGATCTGCAGCGCCTCGTTGGCCACTTGGAAGCCGACATCGGTGACGAAGCGTTTGGCCATCGCCGACCATTTGCCGGCTTCCGGGCTCTTGCCATCGAGCCGCGCCGCGGCGGCATAAAGGAAGACGCGGGCCGCCTGCAGCTCGGTCTCCATGTCGGCCAGCTTGAACTGCAGCGCCTGGAATTCCTTGAGCTGCTTGCCGAATGCCTTGCGCTCGCCGGCATAGGCGACCGCCTTGTCGAGCGCCGCCTGGGCGCCGCCGAGCGAGCAGGCGGCGATGTTGAGCCGGCCGCCGTCGAGACCCGCCATGGCGATGGAGAAACCGGCGCCTTCGCCGGACAGGCGGTTGGCCGCCGGCACCCGGCAGTCGGAGAAGATCACCTGCCGGGTCGACTGCATGTGCCAGCCCATCTTGCTCTCGACCGCGCCGAAGGAGAGGCCGGGCGTGTCCTTCTCGACGACAAGCGTGGAGATGCCTTTCGGCCCGTCGCCGCCCGTGCGCACCATCACCACGTAGATGTCGCTGTCGCCGGCGCCGGAGATGAATTGTTTCGTGCCGTTCAGCACATAGTGGTCGCCGTCCAGCACGGCGCGGGTCTTCAGCGCGGCCGCATCCGATCCCGATCCCGGCTCGGTCAGGCAGTAGCTGGCGAGCCATTCCATCGAGGTGAGCCTCGGCACAAAGCGCCGGCGCTGCTCGTCATCGCCGAAGCGGTCGATCATCCACGCGCCCATATTGTGGATGGAGACGAAGGAGGCGAATCCCGGGCAGGCGCGCGACAGCGCCTCGAACACCAGCACGGCATCGAGGCGGCCGAGGGCGGAGCCGCCGACATCCTCGCGCACATAGATGCCGCCGAAGCCGAGCGGGCCGGTCTCCCTGATCACGTCGGCGGGAAAATGCCGGCTCTTGTCCCATTCCAGCGCGTTCGGCGCGACCCGGTCGGCCGCGAACGCCTCCGCCACCTCGCGGATGGCGCGCTGGTCCTCGTTGAGGTCGAACTGGATGGCGGCAGGATCGACTGCGGCGTCCATGGCGTCCTCCCTGACGTTTTTGGCTATGCCTTGCCGCCAATCTAGACCAATGATGCCGCCGCGCAACCGCGACCGGACGCGAAGCGGCTGTGCAAGAAATAGAGAGCGGGATTTGCATGGCGGCCATGACGGAACAACTCCTGCATGCGTTCCGGGGTTATCTGTTTCATCGGGCTGACGACGTGCCGCGGCGCTTCACGGCCGATCTTCTGCCGGCGACGAAGGAACGCGACCTTGCGCCGAAACGGCTGCCCTGTCTGCGTCATCTCGGCCGCTGTCATGATCTGGCACCGCCTGCCGCACGGGCGCTGACCGGTGCGTTGCTGGTTCAGGCGGACAGCCTCGCCTGGGGCCAGACCTATACCGCCGCCGATTTCGAACGGAGTTTCATCGACAATTACGGCTGGCTCGAACTTTTCGGCACGCGCGGGCATTTCGTGAACGATGATGTCGCGGCCGGATTTCTCGTGCTCGGGCCGAATCTGGTTTATCCCGACCACCATCATGTCGCCGAAGAGATCTACATCCCGCTGACGGATGGGACGGGGTGGCGGAAAGGCGAGGGCGGGTTCGTGACCAGGAAGGCCGGCGAGGTGATCCACCATCCTTCAAACATAAACCACGCCATGCGCACCGGCGACGATCCGCTGCTGGCCATCTATCTCTGGCGCGGCGGCCCGCTGGCCCAAAGATCCGTTATCGGCGGCAGGAACGTTTGACTATGGCACGCGCCGTCATGCTGCAGGGCACCGGCTCGGACGTGGGCAAGACAGTGCTGGTCGCCGGCCTCTGCCGCGCCGCGCTCAGGCGCGGGCTGAAGGTGCGGCCGTTCAAGCCGCAGAACATGTCGAACAATGCCGCCGTCGCCGACCTTCCCGGCGAGCCGGGCGGCGGCGAGATCGGCCGGGCGCAGTGGCTGCAGGCGATCGCCTGCGGCGTCGCGCCGACGGTGCACATGAACCCGGTGCTGCTGAAGCCGCAGAGCGACATCGGCTCGCAGATCGTCGTCCAGGGCAAAGTCTACGGCCAGGCGAAGGCACGGGACTACCAGGCGCTGAAGGCGAAGCTGATGGACGCCGTGATGGATTCGTGGCGGCAGGTCGGCGAAGGCGCCGATCTCGTCATCGTCGAGGGCGCCGGCTCACCGGCCGAGATCAACCTCAGGCCGCGCGACATCGCCAATATGGGTTTTGCCACCCGCGCCGGCGTGCCGGTTATCCTGGTCGGCGACATCGACCGCGGCGGTGTCATCGCCTCGGTCGCCGGAACGCATCTCATCCTGCCCGAGGAGGACCGGGCGACCATCGCCGGCTATCTCATCAACAAGTTCCGCGGCGACGTCTCGCTGTTCGACGACGGGATCAAGGCCATCGAGCGCTTCACCGGCTGGCGCTGCTTCGGCGTGGTTCCATGGCTGAAGGCGGCGGCGCGGCTGCCGTCGGAGGATTCGGTGGTGCTGGAACGGCTGACCGCTGGCGAGCGCAGGGCGCTCAAGGTGGCGGTGCCGATGCTTGCCCGCATCGCCAATTTCGACGATCTCGACCCGCTGCGCGCCGAGCCGCAGGTAGAGGTGGCGTTCGTGCCGCCGGGCCAGTCGCTGCCCGCCGATGCCGGGCTGGTGGTCATCCCCGGCTCGAAATCTACCATCGGTGACCTCGTCGAGTTCCGCCAGAACGGCTGGGACCGCGACCTTGCCCAGCACCGCCGCCGCGGCGGCTACGTGGTCGGCATCTGCGGCGGCTACCAGATGCTCGGCCGGACCGTGCGCGATCCCGACGGCATCGAGGGCCGTCTTCGCGAGGCCGAAGGCCTCGGCCTGCTCGACGTCGAGACGGTGATGGAGCCGGAAAAGACGGTGCGCAACGTCGCCGCCCGGTCGCTCGCCTTCGACGCGCCGCTTTCGGGCTACGAGATCCATCTCGGCCGCACCTTCGGCCCCGACTGCGCGCGGCCTGCGACCGTCATCGATAATGTGCCGGACGGTGCCAGTTCAGCCGACGGAAAGGTGTTCGGCACCTACCTGCACGGCCTGTTCTCGGCCGACCTGTTCCGCGCCCGCTTCCTCGAAAGTCTGGGCGTGCGCGGCGGCGGCGTCGACTACCGGGCCGAAGTCGAGCGCGCATTGGACGAGATCGCGGCGGAGTTGGAAAAACACCTCGACTGCGACGCGATCTTCGGACTGGCGCGCTAGAGCGGAATCCGGTCAAGATGGACCGGAATTCCACTCTATCTATTTGTTTGTCGCATGATCTTTGTCCGAAAAGTCTGCAACTTTTCGGGATCATGCTCTAGCGCCTCGTATTCGGCGGGTTCTCTTCAAACCACGCGACTATCGCCGGCATGTTTGTCTCGAAGCCGCCGGGAACGAAGACGTTGAACAGCCCCGCCGGCTCGTCCGTGCGGTTGGCGAAATTGTGCGTGGTACCCGCCGGAATGAAGAAGAACGAGCCACGTGGCGCGTCGACCCAGCTATCGCCGACCAGCAGGGAGACGGTGCCTTCGACCACGTAAAAAATCTCGTCATTCGCCGCGTGGCTGTGCGCGCCGGGACCCGGGCTGTTCGGCTCGATCCACCATTCGGACACGCTGTAGCGGTTGCCGGTCTCGGCGCCGTCGGCCTTGAAGACGGCGCGCATCGCCGGCATCGCGTAGCTGCGTCCTTCGCCGGGCCGCAGCACGACCGGCTTGAGCGGTGCGGTAGCGGCGGTCGTCGGCATCGTGCTCACGCCTTCTCGTGCGCCTTCGGCCAGTAGGTGCCGAACGACCAGACATTGCCTTCCGGATCGGCGCAGATGAAGTCGCGGCTGCCGTAGTCGCGGTCCGTCGGCTCCTCGAGGATCTTTGCGCCCGCCGCCTTGGCACGGGCGTAGACCGCATCGGTGTCGGAGACGGCGATGTAGGTGCTCTTGCCGGCATTGTCGCCCGGCCCGCCGACCATCGCGCCATAGGCGTCGTCGCGGACGCTGCCCAGCATGATCATCGACGAGCCGAGCGTCAGCTGGGCGTGGGCGACGAGGTCGCCGTCCATATATTTGGCGTGGACGGCGAAGCCGAACGCCTTCTGCAGCCAGTCGATCATTCTTGCGGCGTCGCGGTAGCGGAAGGTGGGGTAGATGCGCGGGGGCTCGATCGCGGTCGTTTCGGCCATGGTTTCCTCCTGTGCCGGATGCATTGCGATAAGCCACATTGGGCCGTCGCGGTTGCGCCGTCTTGAAGGAATGTAACCCGCTCAGGCCAGCCCGGCCCGCCACGCGGCGGGTGTCAGGCCGGCCAGATCCTGGAATTCACGCGTCAGATGGGCCTGGTCGGCATAACCGCAGTCGGCCGCGATACCGGCCCAGTTGCAATTTCCGGTGCGCGCCGCGGCGAGCGCCCGGTTGAAGCGCACGATGCGCGCCACCGATTTCGGCCCGAGCCCGATCTCGGCACGAAATCGCTCCGCCAGATGTTTCCTGCTCCATCCGGCGCGGGCGGCAAGCCGCGACACCGGCGCCCGGCCGCCCGAAGCATCAATGCCGGAGAAAACCTCACGCACCTCTGCGGACGGCGTTTTGCCGGCGCCGATGCGTGACGACACGAAATCCACGGCAAGCGCGAAACGGCCTTGCCAGTCCGGCGTGTTGCCGAGGCGCTCGCGCAAGGCCAGCCCAGCGTTGCCGAGCACGTCGTCCAGCAAGATCATGCGGTCGGCAAGCTCGTGCATGGGCATCCTGAAGAAACGCCGCGCACCGAGTGGCGAAAAGTCGATCTGCAGGCAAGCCGAGGCGCCGAAGGATTCGATCAGCACCGGGCCGGCATAGAGGCCGGCGGCGAAGCTGGCGATGCGATCGGCTTCAGTCGGGGGACGGCCCAGGCCGATGGCAAAGGGTTCGCCGAAGCTGAGGATCAATGGAACGGTCAGCGACGCCGGCTCGCGCATACGGATGTGCCGCCGCGCCGTTTCTCGGTAGCCGGTCATGCGGGAGACTATGCCGTCCAGAGGGCCGCGGGGCCGTATCTCGACCAGTTCGGTGCCGGCCGGCGGCGAAAAGAGCGGCTGTATGGTTGACGACATCGGGGCTCTCGACCTCCGGCAAGGTACCAAGCGGCCGGCGTGGCGTCAAAGTGCCCTCAAAGGCCCAGCATCACCCTCAACGGATGCGCCGGGTCGGCAAGCAGGCGGACGGCGAGGGCGACGCAGGTGACCACCAGCAGCGGCTTTATGATCCTGGCACCCTTGCGTACGGCCAGCCCGGCGCCGACGCGCGCGCCAAGGATTTGCGCCACACCCATCAGCAAGCCGATCTTCCAGAAGACCGCGCCAACCAACGCGAAGGCGGCGAAGCTGCCGATGTTGGAGGCAAAGTTGAGCAGCTTGGTATGCGCCGTGGCCTTGAGCAAGCCGTAGCCGGCCAGGCTGACGAAGGCCAGCATGAAGAAGGAGCCAGTGCCCGGGCCAAACACGCCGTCATAGAAACCGATCGCCGGAACGATCGCCGCGCCGAACACAAAGGGCGTCATGCGCTCGGCGCGGTCGACGTCGTCCATGTTGGGCTTGAGCGCGAAATAGAGCGCGATGGCGATCAGCACGAAGGGGAGCGCGATATGCAGCCATTCGCCCGGGAGCACGCTGGCGAGCAGTGCGCCCGCCGCACCCCCGGCCAGCGACAACAGCGCCGCCGGCGCCTGCTTTCGCAGGTCGACCTGTCCCTTGCGGGCATAGGTGAGCGTCGCTGCGCCGGTGCCGAACAGGCCTTGCAGCTTGTTGGTGCCGAGCGCGTCCACCGGCGGCAGCCCGGCAAGCAGCAGCGCCGGGATGGTGATCAGTCCGCCGCCGCCGGCGATGGAATCGACGAAACCGGCCAGGAAGGCGGCCGCCGCCAGCAGTGCGAGTATCTCGAGAGAAAGGTCGACCAAAGGAAAGCCGTTCCGCGTTAGCGAAGTCGCGCGCTTCGACCACATGGAACCCATTTGCGCAAGGCCGATTTCGCGCTACGAAGGACGACATCAAGCACGCGGAGAACGCAGGATGGCGATGGGGTTGCTGGCGCGGGTGCGGACGATCTTCGAGGGCGATCCCGGCGTGCGCAAGGTCGCCGACGATCCGGCGCTGACCGCCGAGCTGTTGCTGCTCTTCCGCATGATCCTTGCCGACGGCGTGGTCAGCGACAGCGAACTGGAGACCTTCCGCCGCATCTGCCGTGAGGGCTTCGGCATCGGCGAGAACAGCATCGACGGCGTCGTCGAATTCCTCAACGATTTTGGTTACGAGACCAGCGGCACGCAGGCGCTGTCGCTGTTCCAGGAGCTCGACCTCGACCGCCGCAAGCTGCTTGCCCGCCATATGGCCGACATCGCCAAGGCCGACCACAAGCTTGCCGAAAAGGAGGTGCGGCTGCTGCGCCGCACGCTGGAGCTGCTGGGTCTCAGCCCGGTGGACGTGGTGAAGGATCAGACCTGACCGGGGGACGTCCGGTCAACCCTGCTCGCGCATCTTCGTCGCGATCGCCCGGCGCAGATCCGGCGCCGCGGCGACCAGGGCCCTGGCGGCCTCCGACCGCGGATCGTCGAGCACCGCGGCAGTCTGACCCCGCTCGACGATGCGGCCTTCATGCATCACCAGTACCTCGTCGGTGATGGCCCGCGCCACCGTCAGGTCATGGGTGATGAACAGATAGGCGACGCCTAGCGTCCGGTTCAGCTTGGAAAACAGGTCGAGGATCTGGGCGCGGATCGATACGTCCAGCGCCGACACCGCCTCGTCGGCCACCACCAGCTTCGGCCGGGTTATGATGGCGCGCGCGATCGACAGGCGCTGGCGCTGGCCGCCGGAGAATTCGTGCGGGTATTTTTGCATGTCGTCCGGCTTCATGCCGACCTGATGCAGCGCCTCGGCGACCAGCTCGCGCCGCGTCGCCTTGTCCGGCGCCGGCCTCAGCAGGCCGAGCGGCTCGGCGACAAGCCGCTCCACCCGGTGGCGCGGGTCGAAGGAGCCGTAGGGGTCCTGGAACACGATCTGCACGGCGCGGCGGGCCGGCAGAAGCTCGGCCTCGCTCTTGCCCGTGATTTCCTCGCCCTCCAGCCGGATGGTGCCGCCGCTCGGCCGCTCCAGAGCGAGGACCAGCCGGGCGAGGGTAGATTTGCCGCAGCCCGAGCGGCCGACCAGCGCCGTCGAACGGCCCGGCGCAAGGGTGAAGGAGACGTCGTCGACAGCGCGGAAGGGTTTCGGCTTGGAAAACAGCGAGATGCGGGCGCCGGGATAATCCTTGCGGAGATTTTCGACGGAGAGCAGCGGTGCAACGTCCTCTCCCCCCTCGAAGGGGAGATGGCCCGAAGGGCCGGAGGCGGTGCGGGCGGCAGTGCGCCAGCTTTCGAACCCAGACTCCGGCGTGGTTTTCCCTGCAGCGCGCCAACCTTCGGCAACCCCCTCCGCCGCCTTCGGTGGCACTTCCCCCTCAAGGAAGGAGGAAATGCGTCGCCCCGCCGGCACATGCATGGAAGCCAGCGCCAGCTGGCGCGTATATGGGTGCACCTGCGCCGACAGCGTCGCGGCCGTCTCGCCGGTCTCGAGAATCTCGCCACCACGCATCACCGCGATGCGATCCGACATCTCCGTCACCACGGCGAGGTCATGCGAGATCAGCAGAAGGCCCATGCGGTTCTCGGCGACCAGTTCGCGCAGCAATTCGAGAATCTGCGCCTGCAGCACGACGTCGAGCGCCGTGGTCGGCTCGTCGGCGATCAGCAGCTTCGGCTTGAGCGCGCAGGCGATGGCGATGACGACGCGCTGGCGCTGGCCGCCGGAGAGCTGGTGCGGATAACGCGACAGCGGGAATTTTTGCGACGGCAGGCCGACGCGGTCGAGCATTCTTGCCGCGCGCTGCTCGGCCTCGGCGCGGCTGGCGCCGGCGTGCCAGCGGATGCCCTCGGCCACCTGCTCGCCGATGGTCTTCACCGGGTTCAACGCCGTCATCGGCTCCTGGAAGACCATGCCGATGTCGTCGCCGCGCAGCCGGCACATCGCCGCCTCGTCGGCCTTGAGCAGATCGGTGCCGTCGAAGCGGATGCTGCCTCGTGCCTTCGCGGCATCGGGCAGGAGCCGCATGACGGCGAGCGCCGTCATCGACTTGCCGGAGCCGGATTCGCCGACGAGGCCGAGCACCTCGCCGGGCTCGATCGACAGGTCGACGGCTTTCAGGATCGGCGTCTCGTCGATCGACAGCGACAGGTTTTCTATGGCGAGCAGGCTCACCGCCGCCGCCTCAGCTTCGGATCCAGCGCGTCGCTGACGCCGTCGCCCAAAAGGTTGAGGCCGAGCACGGTGATCATGATGGCGAGGCCGGGGAACAGCGCCTGCGTCGGCGCCACCATCATGCGCGTCTGCGCGTCGAACAGCATGCGTCCCCAGCTCGGCATCGGCGGCTGGGCGCCGAGCCCGACATAAGACAGGCCGGCCTCCGCCAGGATGCCGAGCGCGAACTGGATGGTGCCCTGCACGAGGAGCAGCGTGGCGATATTTGGCAGGACATGCTCGAGCGTGATGCGCGTCTTGCCCTTGCCGGCGGCGCGGGCGGCGAGGATGAATTCGCGCGGCCAGATCGCCAGCGCGCCGGCGCGCGCGACGCGGGCGAACACCGGGATGTTGAAGATACCGATGGCGATGATGGCGTTGACGGCGCCGGGGCCGAACACCGCGGTGATCATCACCGCCGACAGCAGCGCCGGAAAGGCGAACACGACGTCGTTGAAGCGCATCACAAAATCGTCGAGCCAGCCGCCGCGCGCCGCCGCCAGGCAGCCGAGCGGCACGCCGAGCCCCATGCCGATGCCTACCGCGACCAGCGCCACGGCGATCGAGTTGCGCGAGCCGACCATGATCATGGAGAGCACGTCGCGGCCGAAATGATCGGTGCCGAACCAATGGGCGGCCGAAGGCGCCAGCATGCGGTCGCCGACGACGAGCTTCGTCACGTCGTAGGGCGTCCAGAAGAAGGAGACGAGGGCCATCAGCGCGATCAGCGCGGTGACGATGAAGCCGGCGATGAACGAACGGCTGGCCAGCGCACGGGCGAGGAAGGCGGAAAGGCCGTCGCGGGGGATGAAGGCGGAAGGGAGATAGGTCATCGACCCTCCTTGGGAGGGGGGTGCGAAGGAGCGCGAGCTGTTCGCGAGAAAATGACAACACCCATCACCGCGCCCTCAGCCTTGGATCGACGACCGCATAGGAGATGTCGACCAGAAAATTGACGGCGACCACGGTCGCCACCAGCAGCATCACCACCCCCTCGACCACGATCAGGTCGCGCTGGGTGATGGCCTGGAAGACCAGGCGGCCGAGGCCGGGGAGATAGAAGACGTTCTCGATGATGATGGTGCCGGCGAGCAGGAAGGAGAACTGCAGGCCGACGATGGTGAGCACCGGAATGAGCGCATTGCGCAGCGCATGCCGCCATAGCACGGTGCCGAAAGGCAGGCCCTTGGCGCGGGCGGTGCGGACATAATCCTCGCCGAGCGTCTCGATCAGCGCCGAGCGGGTGACGCGCGCCAGAATCGCCGCCTGCGGCAGGGCCAGCGCGACCGCCGGCAGCAGCAGCGCCTTCAAGGCCGGCCATATCCCGGCGCTCCAGCCGGGAAAGCCGCCGGCCGGCACCAGCCTGAGCCATACCGCGAAAAGGTAGATGAGCAGCAGCGCGAACCAGAAATTCGGGATCGCCACGCCGAGCTGCGCCGCGCCAATGCTGAGGGCATCGCCGGCGCGGCCGCGCCGCTGCGCCGCGAAGGCGCCGGCGGGGATGGCGATCACCACCGAGAGCGCCAGCGATATCAGCGCCAGCGGCAGCGACACGACGATGCGCTCGACAATCAGATCGATGACGGGGACGGAGTAGGTGTAGGAGCGGCCGAAATCGAGCGTCGCCATGCCGGCCACCCAGTCGAGATAGCGAACGGGCAGGGGGTCGTTCAGGCCCATCTCGTTGCGAAGCGCCTCGAGCGCGTCCGGCGTGGCGTTCATGCCGAGCATCAGCCTGGCCGGATCGCCCGGGATCACTTCCAGCATGGCGAAGACGACGAGCGAGGCCGCCAGCAGGGTCACAAGGGCGACCAGCAGGCGTTGAGCCAGGTAGGCGATCATAAGGGCGCCGACGCCTCCCTCCCCCTTGAGGGGAGGGTCGGCGCGAAGCGCCGGGGTGGGGTCGGTGCGGAAGCATGGGGTGCAAAGAAGGGCCGTCGAGCCCGGCCGCGGCGACCCCTCCCGGCTCGCTTCGCTCGCCACCCTCCCCTCGAGAGGGAGGGAGACGCCGGAGCTAGTCGAGCCATTTGACTTTCGTCAGATCGTTCGCCTGGATCGGCGAGTTCTCCCAAAGCCCCTCCAGCTTGGCATCCCAGACGCCGATCTTCGGCAGTTCGAACAGAAAACCGTTGACGGCATCGTCGGCGAGAATTTTTTGCGCCTGCTTGTAGAGCTCGGTGCGCTTAGCCTCGTCGGAGGTGAGGTTCAGTTCCTCGATCACCTTGTCGAAGGCCGGGTTGTCGTAGTTGAAGTAGTAGTCCTTGCGCGAGTAGATATCGATGTCGTTGGGCTCGGTGTGCGAGACGATCGACAGGTCGTAATCCTTGTCGGTGAAGACCTGCTTCAGCCAATCGGCCCATTCGACCGGGATGATCTGCAGATCGATACCGACGTCGCGCAGCTGCGAGGCGATGATCTGGCCGCCGTCGCGGGCATAGGGCACCGGCGGCAGCTTCAGAGTCGCCGAAAAGCCGTTCTCCAGGCCGGCCTGCTTGAGCAGTTCCTTAGCCTTGGCGAGGTCGTGCGGGTAGGTGCCGGTCAGGTCGACGTAGGCCTTGTTGGCCGGCGAAAAATGCGAACCGATCGGCGTGCCGATGCCTGAGGAGGCACCGTCGATGATCGCCTTGCGGTCGATGGCGTGGGCGATCGCCTGGCGCACCTCGAGCTTGTCGAAGGGCGGCTTCTTGTTGTTGGTGGACAGGATCGTCTCGCCCTCGGTGGAGCCGAGCACCACCTTGAAGCGCGGGTCGGACTGCATCTGCGGCAGAGCGTCGCCGATGCTGGCATTGGGAATGGCCTGGATGTCGCCCGAGAGCAGCGCCGGGATCTGGGAGGCGGCGTCCGGCACGATACGGAACTCGGCACGATCGAGCGCCACCGGCTCGCCCCAGTAGTCGGGATTCCTGACGATGGTGATCGCCGAGCCCTTCGCCCAGTTGTCGAACTTGAACGGCCCCGTGCCAACCGGCTTTTCCTTGTTGGTGGCGGCACTTTCCGGCGCGACGATGACAGCGTCGCCCCAGCCGAGATTGTAGAGGAAGGAGCCCTGCGGCTGCTTCAGCGTCACCTTGACGGTTACGGGATCGACCACCTCGACCGTATCGATCGCCGCGAACAGCGCCTTCTGCGCGTTGGTGGAATCGACGGCGCGGGCCCGGTCGAGCGAAAACTTCACGTCCTCGGCGTCGAAATCGGTGCCGTCGTGGAATTTCACTGTGGAGCGCAGCTTGAAGGTATAGGTCCTGCCGTCGTCGGAGATCGCCCAACTGTCGGCGAGCGCCGGCAGGACCTCGCCGGACGGGCCGATTCGGGTCAGGCCCTCGAAGACATTGGCATAAAGCACTTCGTCGATCGCCGCGGCCGCGCCGGCTGTCGGATCGAGATGCGGCGGCTCGAGCTGCATGCCCAGCACGAGATCGGTACGCGCTGCCAGCCCGGTGCTTGTGCCGAACAGCGTCAGCGTTGCTGCGGCGGCAAGAATCGTCCACGCTTTCATCGGCCGGGCTCCCTCCTGAAGCATTGCCTGCGGATAGAAGCGTGATTTTCCACGCGAGTAAATCGGCTTTCGGTTCGACAAGGCGGGTGTGCGGGAATTCGGTTTCCCGCTTTTCACGCGGCGGTAGTCTGCCGGTCGCGCCCGCCGGCTCGCCGATCTCAGGCCTTGCCACGCAGCAGCAGATCGAGCCCGATCGCCATGACCTGCGCGGACTGCACCATGTCGTCGATGCCGACCCATTCGTCCGGCCGGTGGGCGAGGTCGAGGATGCCTGGCCCATACGCCACGCAATCATAGATGTGGCCGATGCGTGCGACATGCTTCTGGTCGTAGGTTCCGGGCGAGATCACATAGTCCGGCTCGCGGTCGAACACGGCGCGAATGCCCTGCGCCAGCGCGGTGGGCACCGGCGCGTCGCGCTCGCTCATGATCGGCCGCACCTCCATGACGTCGCGGATCTCGTAGTCGAATTTCTGCCGCTCGCGCTTCAGCCGCTCCAGGATGGCGACGACCTCGCCCTTCACCTCTTCGAGGCTCTCCTCCAGGAGGAAGCGCCGGTCGATGGTGAGGCGGCAGGAATCGGGCACGTTGGGGGAGGGCAGACCCGGCTTGAAGTCGTCGGTCTGGCCGCCATGGATCGAGTTCAAGTTGAGCGTCGAGCGGCGCGCCCCCTCCGGCACCACCGGCATGCGCGTGCGCTTGGTGTCGAGCAGCGGGAACAGCTCGGCCTCGAAGGCGGCGAGAACGGCGCTCATATGGCGCACCGCGCAGTCGCCGAGGAACGGCATGGAGCCATGCGCGATCTCGCCCTTGGTCTCGATCTCCGCCCACCAGACGCCGCGATGACCGAGGCAGATGCGGTCCTTGTTGAGCGGCTCCGGGATGATGACATGGTCGACGCGCGGTTTCGAGAAATAGCCTTTCTGCGCCAGATAGGCGACGCCGCCGAAGCCGCCCGATTCTTCGTCGACCGTGCCGGAAATCTCGATGGCGCCGGGAAAATCCGGGTTGAGGTCGATATAGGTTTCCGCGGCGACGATCGCCGCCGCCAGCCCGCCCTTCATGTCGCAGGTGCCGCGGCCGTAGACGCGCCCGTCCTTCACGACGCCGGCGAACGGATCGACCGTCCAGTCTTGGCCGGCCTCGACCACGTCGATGTGACCGTTGAAATGCACGATCTTGCCCGGCGAGCGCCCCTCGATGCGGGCGACGACATTGGTGCGCGGGTAGCGGTCGGTGTCGCCGGGCGTACCCTCGCCGCGCAGATATTCCACCGCAAAGCCGCGCCTGCGCAGCCGCTCGCCGAGATACTCAGCGCAGGGCCGGTACGCTTCGCCCGGCGGGTTTACCGTCGGAAAACGAACGAGGTCTATGGTGAGCGAAACGAGGTCGTCGCGGCGTGCTGCCACCGCATCAAGCAGACTGTCGGTCATGATTGCGATTTCAGCAGGCGAAGCGGGGGCTTGGCAAGCCGCCTGCAGCGGCTGTCGACGGATTTCGGTAGTGCCTGCTCGCAGGAAATTGATCGGCCGAATCCATCTGTGGTGACAAATTGATTGGAGATTTCTTGTCAAGGTTGCATGGAAGCGTGCAGAAGATGTGCGAACGGAAGCGGCGCGCAGGGGGTTGTCGCATGAAGAGGATTGCATTGGCGGCGAGCATATGTCTCGCATTTCTTGCCGCAGGCATGGCAACGAGCGCCGCGGCAAGTCTCGTGGCGAAGGTCGATGTCGGTAACCAGACCATGACCATCAGCAAATACGGCAAGGTCGTCCATGTCTGGAAGGTGTCGACGGCGCGGAAGGGTTACATTACTCCGCGTGGAAGCTGGCGGCCGACTCGACTGCACAAGATGTGGCGTTCGCGAAAATACGACAATTCACCGATGCCTTATTCGGTCTTTTATTATGGCGGCTATGCGATCCATGGTACCAGCGCGGTCGGCAGGCTTGGCCGCCCGGCCTCGCATGGCTGCGTGCGCCTCGCCACCGGCAATGCCGCGCATTTCTATCAGCTGGTCAAGCAGTTCGGGCCTGGCAATACGCGCATCATCGTGACGAACTGATTGCCATGGCGGATCTTCGAATTTCGCGTTGCAGGGGAATGGCGTGCCGACCGTTGCACGGTGCGCCATTTGTCTATACAAAATTTGCTATGAATTGACGCTTTCGAGCATTTTCTTCCCTGGGCTCGCCCGTTAGAGATGGTCGGGCACGTGGTCGGGATGACCAGCCAGGCCGAGGGACAGGGAATGCCGGCTAAGCCAAGGGTCGCGCTTTCGGAACCCGTCTCGGACGAGGTTCGCAAGACCACCTGCTATATGTGCGCCTGCCGCTGCGGCATCGACGTGCACATCAAGGACGGCAAGATCCGCTATATCGAAGGCAACCGCGACCATCCGGTCAATCGCGGCGTGCTGTGCGCAAAGGGTTCGGCCGGTATCATGCAGCATTACGCACCGGCAAGGCTGCGCGCGCCGCTGAAGCGCGTCGGCCCGCGCGGCTCCGGACAGTTTCAGGAAATCTCCTGGGATGAGGCGCTGGAGACCGCGACGCGCTGGCTCGGTGAGGTGCGGGAAAAAGACCCGAAAAAACTCGCCTTCTTCACCGGCCGCGACCAGTCGCAGTCGCTCACCGGCTATTGGGCGCAGATGTACGGCACGCCCAACTACGCCGCGCATGGCGGCTTCTGCTCCGTCAACATGGCGGCGGCCGGCATCATGACCATCGGCGGCGCCTTTTGGGAGTTCGGTCAGCCGGACTGGGACCGCACGAAGCTTTTCGTGCTGTTCGGCGTGGCCGAGGACCACGATTCCAACCCGATCAAGATCGGACTGTCGAAGCTGAAGCAGAACGGTGCGCGCTTCGTCTCGGTCAATCCGGTGCGCACTGGCTATTCGGCGATCGCCGACAACTGGATCGGCATCCGCCCAGGCACCGACGGGCTGCTGATCCTCTCGGTGATCCACGAACTGCTGAAGGCGCGAAAGATCGATGTCGACTACATCGTGCGCTACACCAACGCCACCTGGCTGGTGATCGACCAGCCGGGCGCTGCCGACCACGGACTGTTCGCGCGCGGCGCGGATGGAAAGCCGCTGGTGTTCGAGAGCGTCACCGAGCGGGCAGTGCCGCTCGGCACGCAGGGCGCACGCGCTGCGCTTTCCGGTCGAATCGAACTGTCGGATGGTCGCCGCGCCGTGCCGGCGTTCCAACTTCTCGCCGAAAGATACCTCGACGCGCAATACGCGCCGGAAGCGGTCGCCGCCGAGACTGGCGTCGCCGCCGAGGTGATCCGCGGGCTTGCCGCCGAGATCGCGCGGGTTGCCTTCGACGAGGCTATCTTCCTCGACCAGCCTTGGACGGACTTGAACGGCAACCGCCATGACGGTTTCGTCGGACGACCCGTATCCTTCCATGCGATGCGAGGCATCTCCGCCCATTCCAACGGATTCCAGACAGCCCGCGCCCTGCATTTCCTGCAGGTGCTGATCGGCGCGATCGATTGCCCCGGCGGCTTCCGCTTCGAGCCGCCTTACCCGAAGCCGGTGGAAGCCCATCCGACACCGCACGGCAAGGCGGAACATTTCGGCTCCAACAAGCCGTTGTCGGGCCCGCATCTCGGCTTTCCGCGCGGGCCCGAGGACATGCTGATCGACAAGGATGGCAACCCGACCCGCATCGACAAGGCGTTTTCCTGGGACGCGCCGTTCTCGGCGCACGGGCTGATGCACATGGTGATCGCCAACGCCCATGCCGGCGATCCGTACCCCATCGACCTGCTGTTCCTCTATATGGCCAACATGGCGTGGAACTCGTCGATGAACACGGCCGGCGTCATCAAGATGCTGGAGGACAAGGACGAAGCTTCCGGCGAATACCGCATCCCCAAGATCATCTATTCCGATGCCTATGCCTCCGAGATGGTCGCCTATGCCGACCTTGTGCTGCCGGATACGACCTATCTGGAGCGCCACGACTGCATCTCCATGCTCGACCGACCGATCTCGGAACCTGACGCGGTGCAGGATGCCATCCGCTGGCCGGTGGTCGAACCCGATCGCGACGTGCGCGGTTTCCAGTCCGTGCTGCTCGACCTCGGCGCACGGCTGAAATTGCCGGCCTTCGTCGACAATCGCGGCAAGCCGATCTACGAAAACTATGCCGACTATATCGTGCGGCACGAACGCCGGCCGGGAATCGGCCCGCTGGCCGGCTTTCGCGGCCGCGACGGCGACCGCACCGGGCGCGGCGCCAGCAATCCGGACCAGCTCAAGCGCTACATCGAGAATGGCTCGTTCTTCTCCGCGCATATCCCGCTGGAGGCGCAGTTCTTCAAGCACGCGAACAGGGCCTACCAGGATTTTGCGGTGCGCATGGGATTTTTCGACCAGCCGCAGCCGGTGACGTTCCAGCTCTACCAGGAATCGCTGCAGAAGTTCCGGCTTTCCGCCGAAGGCGTGCGCGAGCCGGTCGCGCCGGAAACGCACCGCGCGCGCATCCTCGAAACCTTCGACCCGCTGCCGATGTGGTACCGGCCCTTCGAGGAGGCGGCTGTCGACCGGGAAGAATTCCCCTACCACGCGATCACCCAGCGGCCGGCGGCGATGTACCATTCCTGGGGCTCGATGAACGCCTGGCTCAGGCAGATTCACACCCGCAACCCGCTCTATGTTCCTGGCCCGATCTGCGACGAGCATGGATTGCGCGACGGCGACTGGGTGTGGGTGATCTCCAACCACGGCCGCATCAAGGTCGAGGTGGCGCGGATGGAAGCGGTGAATTCCTCGACGATCTGGACCTGGAACGCCATCGGCAAGCGCGGCGGCGCCTGGGCGCTCGACCCGAACTCGCCAGAGGCGACCAAGGGCTTTCTGATGAATCATCTGATCAACGAACTGCTGCCGCCCAAGGGCGACGGGCTGCGCTGGTCGAATTCCGACCCGATCACGGGGCAGGCGGCCTGGTACGACCTGAGGGTGCGTATCGAGAAGGCGGAGGCCGGTGTCGAGAGCCAGCCGCATTTTCCCGCCGTCCCCGGATTGCGCCGGAAGGACGAGGTGCCGGCGGAACTGCGCTACGGCCAGGAGTGGGCGAAGTGAGCGCACGGAAGGCAGCTTTCGTGAGGCCGGTGCTTCTTCGCACCCCCCTCTGTCCTGCCGGACTGTCCGGCAGGACAGAGGGGGGTGCGAAGAAACGCTTCCCGAACCGTCCAAAGGGCAAGGGGTTGTCATGACCAGCCTCCCCACCGAACGCTCCGGCAAAAAGCTCGGCCTGGTCATCGACCTCGACGTCTGCGTCGGCTGTCATGCCTGCGTGGTTTCGTGCAAGGAGTGGAACACCGGCGGCTATGGGTCAGCGCTGTCCGACCAGAACCCTTATGGTCCGGACGTCACCGGCGCATTCCTCAACCGCATCCACACCTTCGAGGTGGTTCCGCAAGGCGGCGAGGTGATCGGCGAGGCGGGCGAAGCCCGCATCGTGCATTTCCCGAAAAGCTGCCTGCATTGCGACGACGCGCCATGCGTCACCGTTTGCCCAACCGGCGCCTCCTACAAGCGCGGCGAGGACGGCATCGTGCTGGTCGAAGAGGACAAGTGCATCGGCTGCGGCCTGTGCGCCTGGGCTTGCCCCTATGGCGCGCGCGAGATGGATCTCGCAGCGGGCGTCATGAAGAAATGCACGCTCTGCGTCGACCGCATCTACAACGAGACGCTCCAGGAGGTCGACCGCGTGCCGTCCTGCGTGCGCACCTGCCCGGCCAACGCCCGTCATTTCGGCGATCTTGCCGATCCGTCCTCGGCGGTGTCGGTCATGGTTGCCGAGCGCGGCGGCATCGATCTGATGCCGGAGCAGGGCACGCGCCCGGTCAACAAATACCTGCCGCCGCGCCCGCGAAAGCCGCTCGCCGCCAGCGCCGGCGCGCTGCTTGCCGAAAACACCACCGGCGCCACCGGCTTCTTCGCCTGGCTCGACGGCATGCTGGACCGGATTTGAATGGGTGTCTATCTGCGTGCGTATCGACGACGCGGGGCGTTCTTTCGCACCCCCCTCTGTCCTACCGGACATCTCCCCCGCAAGGGGGGAGATTGGCAGCTTCAGCAACACCGCGCGTCCTGCTACGGTGACGATTGGCGAAACCAAGGCGGCCAGCCAATCTCCCCCCTTGCGGGGGAGATGTCCGGTAGGACAGAGGGGGGTGCGAAAGAACGCCCAACGCCGCCGATACATGCCAGGCAGCACGTGGCATAGCCATGCACCCCGCCTTCTCCATCATCGTCTTCACCGCCCTATCCGGGCTCGGCTACGGGCTTGCCGCCATACTCGGCCTCGGCCTGCTCGACCCCTCGGCCATCGCCACCAAGGTGACTCACGTTGCCACGCTCGTTTTCATCGGCGCCGGGCTGCTGTCCTCCACGCTCCATCTGGGAAATCCGCAGCGCGCCTGGCGGGCGCTGTCGCAGTGGCGGTCGAGCTGGCTGTCGCGCGAGGGCGTGATGGCGCTGGTGACTTTTCCGCCGCTGCTGTGGTCGGCCTGGGGAACAGTCGTGGAGGACCGCTACCTGCCGCTGCCGGCCCTGCTGGGTGTTCTGGGCGCGGCAATCACTGTCTACTGCACCGGCATGATCTATGCGTCGCTGAAATCCGTGCAGGCGTGGCATACGCCGCTGACACCGGCCTGCTTTCTTCTGCTGGCGCTGGCCGGCGGCTCGATCCTGGGCGCGCTGGCGGGGGCCGCGGGTGGAGGAAACACGCTGGTGCTGACGCTTTGCGCGCTCGCCGCCACGCTCGCCGCCTGGACCGCGAAGACGGCATGGCGCAGGCGCATGCTGGCGATGCCGTCGCTCTCCACACCCGAGACGGCTACCGGCCTCGGCACCATCGGGCGGGTGCGCCTGTTCGAACGGCCGCATATGACGGAAAATTACCTTACGCGGGAGATGGGCTTCAAGATCGCCCGCAAGCACGCGGCCAAGCTTGCGCGGCTCTCCTTCCTATCCGGCGCGGCGCTTGCCGCCGTGTTTCTATTGCTCGCAATGGCAGCCTTGGCCGGGGCGCCGTCAGCCGCGGCCGTGCTCCTCGGCCTCGCGACTGCGTCTCACCTGCTCGGGGTCTTCGTCGAGCGCTGGCTGTTCTTCGCCGAGGCGCGGCATGCCGTGATGAACTACTACGGCGCCTGAGGGTCAGTGGCGGGACGGCCTCGCCGGCCGTATCTTCTCGACTTTGCGCACGAGACGGCGCGTCGCTGCCACCTGCGCATCGCGCTCGGAGGTATTTTGCGGACCCCAAGGTGTCCACATCGTCGGGGCGGAAGATTTCCGCCGCGGCCTGAGGCGTTCGATCGTCGCTTCCTTGTTCATCCGTCTATCCGTTTCCGCGCCGGCCTTCTCTTGGTGGGCGCTTCGCAAGAAGAACGGACGCTTTGCGCGGTTGTTCCGTCGTGCCGCGATTCGCTCAGGCCGATGCCGCGCCGCGGGCCCGCCGGCGACTTGCCTTGGTGAGCTTCCAGCGCTTGTGGAACCACATCCACTGGCCGGGGTCCTCGCGCACCCAGCGCTCGACCACGTCGTTCAGCAGTTGCGCGGTGGCGTGGATGTCGACGCGGCCACGCTCGGTGCGCGGCAGTTCGAGCTTCGGCTCGATCACGAGGCGGAAACGGTTGCCGGGAAGCCGGACGCAGCGCGCCGGATAGACGTCGCATTCATACTGCCGCGCCAGCTTGGGCAGCAGCGGGCTGGTCTCGCAGGGCCGACCGAAGAAGGTGGTGGGCAGGCCGTTGACGAATTTCTGGTCGACCAGCACGCCGATCGTGCCGTTCTCGTCGAGGATGCGCGCCAGCGTGAAGGAGACGCCGGCGCGCGAGGCGATCAGGTCGCCCATTGCCGAGCGGCGGGTCGAGTGGATGAAATTGGCGATATAAGGATTGTTCGGCGGCCGGAACAGCGAAGTGACCTTCATACCGTAGGCGGCGCCGGCGATCGGCAAAAGCTCGAAATTGCCGAGATGGCCGGTGAACAGGATGTGGGGCTTGTCCTCGACGGCGATCTTCTCGAAGAACGGGATGCCTTCCACTTCGACACGACCTTGCGACGTCGCATGAACGTCGAAGTCGAACAGGCTGTCCAGAAAGACATATTCGGCGGCGAGCCGCGCCA
Source organism: Kumtagia sp. (assembly GCF_059502445.1). Lineage (NCBI taxonomy): Bacteria > Pseudomonadati > Pseudomonadota > Alphaproteobacteria > Hyphomicrobiales > Phyllobacteriaceae > Kumtagia > Kumtagia sp. Next base: position 116,651 of record NZ_JCACER010000096.1, on the reverse strand, counting down.
TGTTGCCCCACATGTCGACGGCGATCTCGCGGATCTCCGCCTCGCTCTTGTCCGGGTAAGCCTTACGCAGATTGTCGAGGGCCACCTGGTGGCGGCCGACCAGCGGCCCGAGCCGGCGCGCGGCGCGGTCGGCAAAGTTGATCGCCTTGTCGGCGGGAAACAGCCTGAGCACGCGCATGATGGCGAGCGCCACCTGCGCGGTCAGCCAGTGGCCAGCCTGCCGCGATAAGCGCGACCAACGGTAGAGGCGGTCGCGCCGGTTCATCCCACGCGCAGGATGATCTTGCCGAAAACGTCCCGGCCTTCCATGCGCTTCAGCGCTTCGCCGATCGAGGCGAAGTCCACCTCGGTGTCGATAACGGGCTTCACGATACCGGCGGCCATCTTCTGCATGGCGTCGGCCATGTTCTCCATCCGGCAACCGAACGAGCCGAAGATTTTTATCTGCTGCTGGAAGAGCTGCATCAGGTTCATCTGGGTCGACACGCCCGAGGTCGAGCCGCAGGTGACGATGCGGCCGCCGCGCTTCAGCGACAGCATGGAACCCGCCCAGGTATCGGCGCCGACATGCTCGAACACCACGTCGACGCCCTTCTTCTTCGTCAGCTTGCGCACCACGCCCTCAAAACGGTCCTCGCGATAGTTGATGACGTGGTCGGCCCCCAGTGCCGTCGCCTTCGCCATCTTGTCGGCCGAGCCGACCGTGGTGATCACGGTGCAGCCCATGCGCTTGGCGAGCTGGATCGCCGCCGAACCGATGCCGGAGCCGCCGGCATGAACGAGAATGGTCTCGCCAGGCTCGAGTTTTGCGTTGTCGAACAGCATGTGCTCGACCGTGCCGAAGGTAACCGGGGCGACGGCCGCGCCGACCGCGTCGACGCCGGGCGGGGCAGGAACCAGCAGGCGCGCCGGCAGGTTGATCTTCTCTTGCGCAAATCCATCCAGGTGGAAGCCGTGTACCCCGCCGACGTGCTCGCAGAGATTGTCACGGCCGGTCCGGCAAGCCTTGCACAGGCCGCAGGTGCGCGCGCCGTAGATCGAAACCAGTTGGCCGGGGACGATGCCCCCCACGCCCGGGCCGATTTCTTCCACCTCGCCTGAAGCTTCCGCGCCGATGGTCAGCGGCAGCTTGCGCTTGGCAAACGCCATGCCCCGCCAGCCCCACACGTCGATGTGGTTAAGCGCCACCGCCTTGATGCGCACCGTCACCTCGCCAATGGCGGGCGGCGGCGGGGCAGGGATGTCGACCTGCTCGAGCCGGCGGTCTTCGATGAGCTGCAGTGCGCGCATTAGGGGGTCGTCCTTTGGGCGGGCGTCCGCCGGTTCGCAAGTTCGCGCTCCTTCGCACCCCCCTCTGTCCTGCCGGACATCTCCCCCGCAAGGGGGGAGATTGTATCGGCCGCATGGGCTTCGCCAATCGCCAGCGTGGCACGCGGGGCGCGGATGGCGAAACTGCCAATCTCCCCCCTTGCGGGGGAGATGTCCGGCAGGACAGAGGGGGGTGCGAAGGAACGCAACGGCAACCGCTCGGAAAACAGAAAGTGAGCGTTCCGCCTAAACGGGTTCCCGCGCCATGACAAGGCAGGTGTTCTGGCCGCCGAAACCGAAGGAATTGGAGAGCACCGCCGAGACGTCGGCCTGCCGCTTGGCGTTCGGCACCACGTCGAGCTCGATCGCAGGGTCGGGATTGTCGTAGTTGATGGTCGGCGGGATGACGCCTTCCAGCATGGTCATCAGCGAGAACGCCGCCTCGATGGCGCCGGCGGCCGACAGCGTGTGTCCGATCATCGACTTGTTGGAGGAGATCGGCAGCCTGCGCATGCGCTCGCCGAAGACGGTCGACAGCGACATGTGCTCCATCTTGTCGTTCTCGGGCGTCGATGTGCCGTGGGCGTTGATGTAGTCGATCCGATCCTCGCCGAGCCCGGAATCGGCAAGTGCCGCCCGCACCGCGGCGATGGCCGGCGAGCCGTCGGGCTTCGAGCGGGTGCGGTGGAAATCGTCGGCGCGCTCACCGCAGCCGGCCAGCACGCCGAGCACTTTCGCGCCGCGCGCCAGCGCGCTCTCCAGCGATTCCAGCACGAGCGCGGCGGAGCCCTCGGCGAGGACAAAACCGTCGCGGTCCTTCGAGAACGGTTTCGACGCCTTCTCGGGCACGTCGTTCTGCGTCGACAGGGCCGACAGCAGCGAGAAGCGGATCAGCGCCTCGGCGGTGGCCGAACCGTCCGCACCGATCGACAGCGCCCGGTCGCTCTCACCGCGGCGGATCGCCTCGACGCCGAGCTGGATGGCGGTGGCGCCCGACGCGCAGGCGGTCGACAGCGTGATCGGCAGGCCGGTGGCGCCGAACCGGTCGGCGAGGCGATCGGCAACGGCGCCGAACATCACCGAATCGAAAACGTCGCCATTCTGCTTGCTGGCGATCGCCAGCAGCCGGGCGTAGCCTTCCTGCTCGTCGGACTGGCCGTACATGGCGAAGCGCGAATGCCACGAGAGCTCGACCGGCGGCGAGGCGAGAAACAGCGGGCCGTCGAAGGCGCCGGCGAGGCCGGACTGGCCAATCGCCTCAGCGGCGGCCGTCTCGGCGAGCTCGTAAGTCAGCGCAGTCGCGCCCTGATTGCTGGAGCCGAGGAAATCGACCGTGCCGGCAATGCGGGTGTTGAGGAGGTCGACCGGAAAGCGGGTGATCGGATGGATGCCGGAGCGGCCAGACGTCAGCGCCGCCCAGTTTTCCTGCTTGCCGACGCCGAGCGAGGTGACGACGCCGATGCCGGTCACCGCCACCACCGGCCGCCCGAGATGATCCGTGTATTTCGTCATGGCGCTTACTCCGCGGCGGCGACCAGCGCCATGCCCTCGAAATAGTGATAGCCGACCGTCGTTGCCAGCGCTCCGGTGAGCGGCCCGGAGAATGGCTTTTCCGAGCCGTCGAACGGCGAAAAGGCCTTGCCCTTGCCGACGGCGAGCGCTGCCAGCGCCACCGCCACGAAAAACTGCGCCTCCTTCACGTGGCCGATCAGCGAGGAGTAGCCGCGCACCACGGCGCCGTTGCGCGCGAGCACCGCCTGCTCGGCGGCCGTAGCGGCATGAGCCCCCGAGGCACCCGAGACGACGAGCAGGTTTTCGGCATCCTTCGCCGTCCGCGCATAGATCGACGCCAGCGCGTCCTCGTAGCCGGCGTCGCGTTTCGACCGGCCCGGCGTCACGGCGAGCAGCTCGGCATAGGCCTTGCGGCCGCGCTTTTCGGCATGCTCGCGCTGCTCCAGCACGAGGAAGGCCGAGCCGGAGCCGCTGACGATACCGCCGCCGGGCATGCCCTGGCGCTGCCATACGGGCGCATGCGGTCCACGATGCAGGTAGCCGCCAAGCTCATAGCCGAGCAGCATGTCGGGATGCTCCGACTGGAAGGCGCCGCCCACCAGCACATGCGTCGCCTGGCCGGAGCGGATGCGGGCGAAGGCCGTGTCGACGGCCGAGACGGCCGCACCTTCTTCGCCCATGAAGGTGCGCGAGGAGCCGGTGACCTTGTGGACGATGGAGATGTTGCCGGCAAGCAGGTTGGAGAGCTGCGCCAGGAAGAGGGTCGGACGCAACTCGGTGGTCAGCTTCTCGTTGAGCAGCACCTCGCGGTCGGCCCGCGTCTGCGAAGCGGCGAGGATGGCTGCGTCCACCGCCGCGTCGCGCTCGCCGCCGCCGGCCGCGATCACCATGTCCATCGAGCCGACGAGCGCCTCGTCCCCCTTCATGCCCGCGTCGTCGAGCGCCAGGCCGGCCGTGTAGGTGCCGAGCCGCTGCCAGGTTTCCATCTGGCGCTGGTCGCCGCGCTTGGCTATCTGCCTGCTCCAGTCGATTTCCGGCAGCGGGTGGAAGGAGAACGGCGCAAAGCGCTCCGAATCGACGACAGGCGCGGGCGGTCCGGCGGAAAGGGCGGTCCAATGGGCCTCCGCTCCCTCGCCGAGCGACGAAACCAGGCCGATGCCGGTGATGACGACGTCGTGCGCGCTCATGGTCGGGGCAGGGCGCCGATCAGGCGGCGGCCTTGGCGGCCACCAGCCCGTCGATCTTGGCGCAAAGGTTCTTCATGACGAAATATTCGTCGGTGGAAACCTTGCCGTCGTTGACTTCCTGCGTCCACTTCTCGAGCGGCACCTTGATGCCGAACTCCTTGTCGATGGCAAAGACGATGTCGAGGAAATCGAGGCTGTCGATGCCGAGATCGTCGATGGTGTGGCTTTCCGGCGTGATCTTCTCGCGGTCGATCTCGCTCGTCTCGGCGATGATGTTAGCGACCTTGTCGAATGTCGTGGACACGGCGATTCCTTAGAAAGAGTGCAGAGTCGCGCAGCCTGCCGCCACGCGCAAGTTTGGCGCTATCTAGTCGGTTTTGGCCGTAAGGAAAAGGGGCGCATTTGTCCGGGCAGTTTCGGCGCCCGTACCGCTTCGTTGGTTTCCCGAAACGCCTGAGACCATCCCGTTGCCTGAAGACTCTTCTCAGGCTGGAGGCGCTGGCATGCGCGGGCGGCCGTAGCCACCCGCATCATGCGTATGCGATCGGCGTCGGCCAAGGACGATCAGATTACCTGGAAGTCCGCGTTGGTGATCGTCGGCGTGCCGCTAAGAACGGCGAACTGGATTGCGCTCGCGCCGCCCACGCCGTCTTCGTCGTAGAACAGCCGGCCGGTGGTGGTCTCGTAAATGATGCGGTCGTCGGCATCCTGCGCGAGACCCGTGGTATCGGCGCGGAATGCGGACGCGGCCAATGGTCCGGTCACCGTCAGCGCCGTGAAGATCGCGTTCTCCAGACGAATCGTGTCATCGACGGCACTGAAATTCAGGATCGTGTCGACGTTGTCCGCGGCCAAGGCGGTGGTGAAGGCGAAAAAGTCCTTGCCGGCGGCTCCGTCGAGAACGTCCGAACCGCCCTTTCCGTCGAGCACGTTCGATCCGGCATTTCCGAGGATCTGGCTCTGCCGCAGTTGGTTGCCGGTCAGGTTTATGGCCGTGGTGCCGTTGCGGTTGGTCGTCTGCATGACTTCGATGTCGAGATCTGCGGACAGTACATAGCTGGACGACGTGGCCACCACATCCTTGGTGCCCTGGCCGGCTACCTCGACTATGTCCTCGTTCGCCGCTCCGGTGACGTGGTAGAAATCGTTGCCCAGGCCGCCGGCGGCATAGCCGCCGTCGGCGTTCAGACGAATACGATCATTAAATCTGCTGCCATAGATATAATCATATCCGGCACCGCCATCCAAATTCGGGTTGTTTGCCCCCACCTTTCCCGCGTCGATCGTGTCGGAACCGGCGCCTCCGTAGATGGCCTCCATGTGGCCTGCACCTTTCAGGGTGTCGTCGAACGACGTGCCGATAATTTTCTCTATCGATACAAAGACGTCGCCAGCTGCGTCGCCGGTGTTGGCGGCCATGTCGGAGACATCGACTGTGACCGCTTCGGACGCTGTCTCATAACTAGCTGTATCGTTTCCGTAGCCGCCGGGGGAAACATCGCCCTCCAGCCTGTCGGCACCTGCTCCACCGATCAGGATGTCATCACCTCCTCTGCCGAACAGCATGTTCGCGCCTGCGTTGCCGATGATGGTCTGGGAAGAGTTGCTGCCGTAGAGGTTGATGGCGCCGGTGCCCTTTGCATCGCTGGTCATCATCCACTCGATCCCATTGTCCGAACCGATATCGAAGCTCGATGAGGCGATAACGCGATCATTGCCGACCCCGCCTTCGCCGATCTGGTCAGAACTGTCGACGAGGTAGGTGTCGTTACCGGTTCCTCCTCTGAGGGTATCGTTTCCGCCGCCGCCGGAAAGCGTGTCGTCGCCGCCGCCGCCTTCCAGGAGATTGTTCGCCGCGTTGCCGATGATCGTCTGGCCGAATTCGTTGCCGGTCAGGTTGATCTTGGCGGTGCCGGTAACGCCGTTCGTGGTGAGCAATTCGATCTCCGCGCCGGCCGCCAGTTTGTAGCTCACTGCCGCCATGACGCGGTCGGCCGTTCCGTTTCCGGCGGCTTCGACAACGACGTCGGCGGCGTTGTAGACCCTGTAGGTGTCGTTGCCCGCGAGCCCGCTCAGCCTGTCGGCTTGCCCGCCGCCGCTGCTCAGGATGTTCGCGCCGGCGTTTCCGGTTATCGACTGCGCCAGCAGATTACCGGTCAGGTTTATCGCCGCCGTTCCGGCCGCCCCGTTGGTCGTCAGTTGCTCGATTTCCACGCCAGCAGCCAGCGTATAGGACACGCCCGCTGCGACGCGGTCGTTCGTCCCTTGTCCGGCGTCCTCGATGATCCGCACGTCGGCGCTGTAGACCCGGTAGAGGTCGTCGCCCATGCCGCCTTCAAAGACATCACCGGCACCAAGGGATTGGAACGTGTCGCCATAAGTCGAACCGAAAACATAGTCGGCCTTGTTCGTCCCGGTGAACGACCCCGCGACGGTGTAGCGCGTAACCGTGAATTCCCTGGTCAGCTCGATCCCTGCATTGTTGTCGTGCAGCATGAAGGCGCCGTCGGTGGTTATTCCCGTGGCCAACGTCGCGTAGAACTCAAGATCAAGCGGCGGCGCGCTTTTCTGAGTGGCCGACGCCTGATACGTGCCGATACTGGCGGTGATGTCTCCGTTCCAGGTGGAGGTGCCTTCCAGGCCGTAGTAGAGCGTGGCGACCACCTGATTGCCGACGCGGACCAGCGAAAATTCCGGCGAAACCCCCGAGGCGAACTGACTGACAAGCATAAAACCCTCCTGTGCAAGTTTTGAGACATAGCACAGCGGGGTGCACGGGAGAATGACCGTGTATTTCTTGAAGTACACCGGGAATGGTGGGCGATGACGGGCTCGAACCGCCGACATCTTCGGTGTAAACGAAGCGCTCTACCAACTGAGCTAATCGCCCCCGGGCGTGGCGGACGTTTAAGACGTTCGCCGCGGCAACGCAAGGGCACCCGTGGATGACCGTTCCGCCGGCTGGGCGGCAAGCGCGCCAATCGCCGGCTGCGATCCACGCCGGCGGGATATCTCGCCTTTTAACGGTTCCGGTTTCCGTGCCTTAACCCTGAGCGACGAAGTGCGCCGGCGCCGGCTGCCGGCCCGGCCGGAATTAACCGTCCCTAATGGTCGCTCCTCTATAGCCGCTCCCATGGCGCCGGGAATGGCGCTTCCCCCTCTTGCGGAAATGACCCGATGGACGCCCGGTCCGACAAGAATGCAGTTCCCCTGGCGGTTGATCTCGACGGGACGCTGATCGCGACCGATCTGTTGTGGGAGGGGCTGTTCCTGCTCTTGCGCAAGAACCCGCTCTACCTGTTCCTGGTGCCGTTCTGGCTCGCCCGGGGCCCGGCCACGCTGAAGCTGGAAATGGCCAAGCGCATCGACATCGATGCGGCCTCGCTGCCCTATCGCAAGGAGGTGATGGAGCGTCTGCAGGCCGCGCATGCCGCCGGCCGCAAGCTCGTCCTGGCCACCGGCACGCCGCGCAAGTTTGCCGAGCAGATCGCCGCGCATCTCGGCATCTTCGATGCCGTGCTGGCGACCGACGGGGCGGAAAACCTGACCTCGCACCGCAAGCGCGCCGCCCTTGTCGCCGCCTATGGCGATGCCGGCTTCGACTATTATGGCAACAGCCGGCACGACCTCGAAATCTTCGACGCGGCGCGCGAGGCGGCCGTGGTGGCGCCCGACCGCAGCGCGGCGCGCTGGCAGGCCAAGCATGGCTGCGAACTGATCGCTACGCCCAAGCCGACCTTCAAGACCATCCTGAAGATGCTGCGCGTGCACCAATGGCTGAAGAACGGCCTGATCGCCGTGCCGGTCGTGCTGTCGCACGAATATTTCAACCCCGGCATGGTGCTGTCCTGCCTGCTCGCCTTCATCTCCTTCAGCACGGCGGCGTCGGCCATCTACATCCTCAACGACTGCTTCGACCTGGCGCTGGACCGCCGCCATCCGACCAAGCGCAACCGGCCCTTCGCCTGCGGGCTCCTGTCGATGCGCTTCGGCATGGCCTCCATCGTCGTGCTGCTGGCGGTGAGCTTTGCCACGGCAGCGCTGCTGCCGGTTCTGTTTCTTGCCGTGCTCGCGGCCTATCTCGTCGCCACCACCGCCTATTCGCTGTCGGTCAAGCGCATGCTGCTGCTCGACGTGCTGATGCTGGCCGGCCTCTACACGATGCGCATCCTCGCCGGCGCGGCGGCCACCAATATCGGCGTGTCGTTCTGGCTGCTCGCCTTCTCGACCTTCTTCTTCCTGTCGCTGGCGCTGGTGAAACGCTATGTCGAGCTGCGATCCTCGATGCTGGTGCCCGGCGAGCGCATCGCCGGTCGCGGCTATCGGGCCGAGGATCAGGAGATCGTCGCCCAGGCAGGCATAGCCTCGGCCTTCTCCGCCGCGCTGGTGCTGGCGCTCTACATCGACAGCGCCGCCGTGCGCGAGCTCTACTCGCATCCCTGGATGGTGTGGCCGCTGGCGCCGATCGTGCTCTACCTTACCATGCGCATCTGGATACTGGCGCGGCGTGACGAACTGCACGACGATCCGGTGGTATTCATCGTGCGCGACTGGCGCAGCCAGATCGTGGTGCTGCTCGGCGCGGTCATGCTGGTCGCGGCGGGTCTCGTCCGATGACCGCAGCCTGCACGAGCTTCGGACGCGTCACGCCGCCGTCGCCGCGCGTCGTCGACGCCGCGAAAGCGATCGCCGCGCTGCGGAGTGGGAAAGGCGGTGCGGACACCATCCTGCCTTACGGCAACGGCCGTTCCTATGGCGACACCTGCCAGGTTGAGGATGGCACGCTGGTCGACATGCGCTCGCTGAACCGCATCCTCGATTTCGATGTCGCCACCGGCCTGCTCACGGCCGAGGCGGGCGTCCTGCTTTCCGACATCATCGCCTACGCCGCCCCGCATGGCTTCTTCCCGCCGGTCGTTCCCGGCACGCAGTTCGTGACGCTCGGCGGCGCGATCGCGAACGACGTGCACGGCAAGAACCATCATCGCCGCGGCACCTTCGGCTGCCATGTCGAGCGGATCGAACTCCTCACGTCGGACGGCGAGACGCATCTCTGCACTCCTGCGACCAACACGGGACTCTATTCCGCGACCATCGGCGGCATGGGGCTGACCGGCATCATCCTGTCAGCCTCGCTGCGGCTGATGCGAGTGCCATCCCTCGACATCATCGAGAAGACGGTGCCGTTCGACAGCCTTGCCCAGTATTTCGAGCAGGCGGAAGCGGCGGACAGGGAGAATGAATACGCCGTCGCCTGGATCGACCAGCTCGCCGCCGGCCGCCGCGCCGGGCGCGGCCTGCTGATCAGCGGCAATCACGCGAAGCAAGGCGCGAGGCAGGCAGACACGGCCGGAAGGCGGCTGTCCGTGCCGTTTCAGCCGCCGCTCAACGTGCTCAACCGGCCGTTCCTCACCGCGTTCAATGCCGCTTACCGATGGCGTCGCGGTCGCGATCTCAGCACGCATAGGACCGGTTATCAGGGCTTCTTCTTTCCGCTCGACGGCGTGGCGAACTGGAACAGGCTCTATGGTCCGAAGGGCCTGTTCCAGCACCAGAGCGTGATCCCGTTCGAGGCAGCGGCCGAAACCATCCCGGCCATGCTCGAGGCTGCACGCATGGCGGGGCAGGGTTCCTTCCTGACTGTCCTGAAACGGTTCGGGGCGATCGCCTCGCCCGGCCTGCTGTCGTTTCCGCGCCCCGGCTATACGCTGACGCTCGACTTTCCCAACCGCGGCGCGCGCACGCTGGCGCTGCTTGGTGAACTCGACGCCATCACGGTCGCGGCCGGCGGCGCGGTCAACCCCTACAAGGACGCGCGCATGTCGGCGGAGACGTTCGCGGCTTCGTTCCCGGCATGGCGGCAGATGGAGGCCATGCGCGATCCGGCCTTCCTGTCCCGATTCTGGGCAAGGACAGCGATGCGGCTCGGCAACCGCGACCAGGGACTGGCGCGGGCAGCGGAATAACGGTTCAGCCCAAGATGCGGACAATTCTAGTCAAATGCCGCGACTGATTTCACGGGAAGTTTCCAGGTCTCTGGTAGGGATCGAACAAAGAGAGCGAACGACATGAAATTCCTGCCTTTCATCCTTTTCACCGTGCTGACCAATGCCGCCGCTCAATTGATGCTGAAACATGGCATGATGAGCCTTGGGCCGCTCTCTTTCGAGGGCGTCAACCCGGCCATCAAGGTCCTGCAGATCGTCTTCAGCCCGTGGGTCTTCCTCGGGCTGTGCATCTTCGTCATCTCGATGGCCTCCCATCTCTACGTGCTGTCGAAGGTCGAGCTTTCCTTCGCCTATCCCTTCCTCAGCCTCGCCTATGTCGCGGTTGCGGTGTTCGCCTACTTCGTCTTCCGCGAGGACCTGAACGCCTGGCGCATCGCCGGTATCGCCCTCATCTGCGTCGGCACGGTGCTCATCGCCCAGAGCGACCGTTCCGGCCATGAGGATGGCACGAAGCTTGCTGCTGCTCCCTTGAAAACCAGTGAGATCTCAAAATGAGACACGTCATCTTCGGCGGCGACGGCTTCGTCGGTCGCCACCTCGCCCCCAAGCTCCTCGCCGACGGCCACGAGGTTGTCGTCGCCGACATCGTCAAGAGCGATCTTTCGCACTACCGCCATACGTCCTTCGTCCATTGCGACGTCACCGACCCGGCGTCGGTCGCCGCTGTCGGCATGAAGGCCGACGACATGGTCTACAACCTGTCGGCCAAGATGCTGTCGCCGATCCAGGTGCGGGCCAAGCGCCACGACTTCTTCTACCCGGTCAACTATCACGGCACGGAGAACATCATCCGCGCCATGGACAAGGCCGGCGCGCCAAAGCTGGTGCACTTCACCACCGACATGATCTACGGCCACACCGTCACCTATCCGATGACGGAGGAGCATCCGGTCGCGCCGCTCGGCGAGTACGGCATGTCGAAATGGGAGACCGAGAAGCTCGCCGCCGTGTGGCGCGGGAAGGGCATGTCGATCTCGCTGTTCCGGCCCCGCCTGATTATCGGCCCCGGCCGGCTCGGCATCCTCGAAAAGCTGTTCAAGCTGATCGATTTCAATCTTCCCGTGCCGATGATCGGGTCAGGCAAGAACCCCTACCAGTTCATCTCGGTGTTCGACTGCGCCGAGGCCGCCCGCGCCGCTTTCAAGGCGGGCGTGCCCAACGAGGCCTACAACCTCGGCTCGCTCAACCCACCGCCGGTGCGAAAGCTGCTGGGCGACCTCATCCGCCATGCCGGCTCGAAGTCGATCCTGGTCCCGACGCCGGGCTGGGCGGTGAAGCGCACGCTCGACCTGCTCGACCTCGTGAACATGCCGATCATGGACCCCGAGCAGTATCTGATCGCCGACGAGGAATGCGTGCTCGACGTCTCCAAGGGCGAGCGCCAGCTCGGCTGGGTGCCCCAGTTCCGCGACGAGGACATGCTGATCGCCGCCTACACGGAATATCGCGCCAAGAAAGAGGGCCGCGCGCCCGCCGCAACCCACGTCCCGGCCGAATAGGAGTCTTTTCCATGAACGTCATGACCAAGCCGGACACGGCAGCCCGCCCGACAATCGCAGCCCCGGCACTGGTGCCCGGCGGCATCCCCAAGCCGGCGCTGATGACGGTCGAGCAGGCCAAGGCGATGGACGTCGCCCGGCTGACCGACCTGTTCAAGGCCCACCTCAATCCCGGCCAGCTGCATTTCATGAAGCTGCTCGGCTTCCACAAGATTAAGATCGAGCGCGCCGAGGGCATGTATTACGTCGACCAGAACGGCCGGAAGATCCTCGATTTCTTCGGCGGCTTCGGCTCGCTCGCTTTCGGCCACAACCATCCCCGCATCCTCGAGGCGCGCAAGAAATTCCAGGAGGAGAAGCGGCAGGAGATCGCCATCGCCTTCATGTCGCAATATGCGACGGCGTTAGCCTACAACATCGCGCAGTGCTCGCCGGGCGATCTCGACATGGTCTTCCTCGGCTCCTCCGGCTCCGAGGCGATGGAGGCGGCGGTGAAGGTCGCCGAGCGCGCCGCCGGGCCGAAGCGCCCGAAGATCGTCTATGCAGAGAATTCCTTCCACGGCAAGACCAAGGGCGTGCTGGCCATCACCGACGGCTCGCTCTACCGCGCCGAGTTCAAGATGGCCGACAACACCGTGCGCGTGCCCTTCGGCGACATCGATGCGATCGAGCGGGCGTTCCGCAGCGATCCGGAGATCGGCGTTATCGTGCTGGAGACGGTCCAGGGCGGCGGCGGTATCATCCAGGCGCCGGCGGAATTCTGGCAGAAGCTCCGCGCGCTCTGCGACCGGTACGGCGTGCTGTGGGTCGCCGACGAGGTGCAGTGCGGCTATGGCCGGACCGGCCGCTTCTACGCTTTCGAGCACTATGGCGTAGTGCCGGATGTCACCGCGCTGGCGAAGTCGCTGGGCGCTGGTAAGGCGGCGGTGGGCGCCATGATCGCGCGGCGCGACGTCTACATGAAGGCCTACGGCACGCCGAAGACGGCGATGATCCATGCCATGGCGACCTTCGGCGGCATCGGCGAGGCCTGCGTCACCGCCATCGAAGGCCTCAACGTGCTCTATGACGAACACCTGATCGACAATTCCGCCGATACAGGCGCCTATCTGCTGGAACGGCTCAAGGCCGTGCAGGCCAAGCACCCCAAGATCATCAAGGACGTGCGCGGCAAGGGTTTCATGATCGGCCTGGAGTTCCACGACTTCTCGCAGACGCTGCCGATGGTGCTGCGGCCGGTGGTGAGCGTGCTTGACGACAAGCTGAAGGGCTCGCTGTCGGGTTTCGTCGGGTCGCTGCTGCTGCGCGACTACGACGTGCTGGTTGCCTTCACCGAATACAACCGCAACGTCATCCGCCTGGAGCCGCCGCTCATCTGCGGCAGGGAGCATGTCGACCGCTTCGTCGAGGCGCTGGACAGCCTGCTGTCGCGCGGCATCGTTTCGATCGTCAAGGATTTCGTGAAGAGCCAGATGAACTGAGGCGGGGGAGAAACCCTCGGGCAGGAGAGGCAGGGGCAATGATAAAGAGCGAGCGGGCGCCGATCATCTGGGCGCTGGACACAGGGCTTGGCAAAAACCTCGCCCAGGTTGCAGAGAACAGGACGCTGCTCGACCGGCTGGCGGTCGCCTTCTTCGCCTGCGTCTGCGTGGCCATCGCCCTCTACGGGGTGATCAAGCCGGACTACAACTGGGACATGGTCGCCTATGTGGCGACCGCGCTGGAGGACCGCTACCAGGATCCGGCCGAGCTGCATGCCGCGACCTGGGCGGTCATCTCGGAGGGCGCGCGGGAATCGCAGCTCTACGAGATCCAGTACGGCAACCCGTACAACAAGCACCAGTGGGAGAACCCGGCCGACTTCCAGTCGCAGCTCTCCATGTACCGGGTGAAGGTCGGCTACATCTGGCTGATGCGGCTGATGGAGCCGGTGGTCGGGCTGGCCAATGCCTCCATCCTGCTTTCGGTGATCCCGTCGCTGCTGGTCGGCGCGCTGGCGCTCTACTGGCTGGCACGCGAGAACGCACTGCAGGGCGCCTTCGTGCTGGCGCCGCTGCTGATGCTGGCCGACCAGGCGCAGATGACCACGGCGGTGGTGCCGGACATGCTGCTGTCACTGGTGTCGCTGGCCGCCATCTATGCTTTCGTGCGGGGACGCGACACGCTCGCCTGCGTGCTGCTGTTCGCCAGCGTCTTCGTCCGCCCGGACAACATCATCCTGATCTTTGCGATGCTCGTCACCGCCGTGGTGTTCGGCTGGCGCATCCTGCCGCTGCTGGCGACCTTCGTGGCGAGCTTCGCCGCCTGCGCGCTGATCTCCAGATATGGCGGGCATCCAGGATGGTGGGCGCATTTTTACTTCTCCTGCGTGCAGATCCAGAAGTCGATGATCGGCTTCCATCCGGACTTGTCGTTGGCGGCGATGGCAAAGGGCTATGCGCGCGGCGTCGTGGTCTCGCTGGTGCATAGCGACTGGCCGGCACTACTGGCCCTGTTCACGGCCGGCTGGGCGCTGCTCAACCGCTTCGGCAGGGCGATCACCAGCCGACAGAACGGCATGCTGTTCGCTCTGGCGATCGGCGCGCTCGGAAAATTCGCGAGCTTCCCGTTGCCCGACGACCGCTTCTACCATGTCTTCATCATCGGCATGGCGGTCCTGCTGGTGGCGATCTGGAAGCCGCGTTTCGATACGGCACGCATAAGGACATAGTCATGGACGGCGGCGAAGTCTCGATCTTCCTGGAATTCCTGCGCATGATGGCGGCCTTCGCCGTCCCCGTCGGGATTCTGGACCGCGGCGCACCGCTGCGCGGGACGCGCTTCCTCGCCCAGGCCGCACTCGGAGCCCGCTTTGGAAACAGCCGTCCGTTCCAGATGGTCAATGTCGGCGCATGCGACGGCGTCCTGTTCGACGACGTGACGCCATGGCTGAACCGCATTCCCGGATCGCGGGCCGTCCTGGTGGAGCCCATTCCGTACAACCAGCAGCGGCTGCGCGCCAACTATCCGGACGCCCAGCGCTTCGTCATCGAGCCCGTGGCGGTGACCAGGACCAAGGGCGCGATCCGGGTGAAGACGTTCGACGCCGCCGCCCTCGAGGACGGTCGGCTGCCGATCGAGTTCGTCGGCTGCTCCTCCATCACCGACACCAACCTGATGTCGGGCAAGAACGCCTGGGGCGAGGCGGACGGCAACTTCGAGAAATTCGCGCCCTATCTCAAGGACATCGACGTACCGGGCGATACGCTGCAGGATGTGCTCGACCGCAACCGGGTCGAGCACATCGACGCCTTCCTGGTCGACTGCGAGGGCGCCGACTGGATGGTGTTCGAGCAGCTCGATCTCAAGCGTTACCGGCCGGGCATGGTCAAGGTCGAGGTCGGGGCGCTGCCGGCCGACGAGATCGGCCAGGTGGTCGTCAAGCTGAAGACCGCCGGTTACAAGGTCGGCCTCTATGCCGAGGATGTCTGGGCGTTTGCGTGAATGGCGATGAGCTCGCCAGAGGTCATCGCACCAACGTCTTGGCGGCGGCAAGCGGCAGATAAAACGTCGCAGACCGTGAAGTGAGCGGCGTGAACCCATATGACCGGTAAAAGGCACTCGCGCGATCGTCAATCGCATCGGCGAACACCGCATGCGCACCGATGGGTGCGCTCGCGACCGTTCGTATGGCGTCGAACAGCATCGCTTCCCCAAGGCCGAACCCGGAATAGTCAAGATCGCGAGCCAGCCAGCCAATCAAGATAGCGGGAACTGTCGGATAGCGCGGCAATTTCCGAGCAAGCGGCTCCGGCACCTCGGTGACCGGTACGGAGCTGGCCGAGAGCGTGTAAAAGGCGGCCACCCTGCTGCTATCTGCCGGGCGGGCTACAAAGCATGTGGCGTATTGGCGCTTTATGTCTTGCGAAACGGCCTGACGAAAATAGGCGTCGATGCGCTCGTTGCCGCAGGCGAACCGCGAACGATCATGCTCCTTCCCCAGAGACTCGATAAGGAACTGCGGCTCATCGGTTCCTGAAGAGCTTGGCATGACGTTCAGCCGCGCGCACCAACTTGGCGGTGGGTTTCGGGGGGGTGATCAAGGCTTCGGCGAACCTGATCTGGTCCTCGCGGCTCAGCCGCATAATCTCGGCTTCTTCGATCACGCGCCGCGCGTCCTCCCCGGCGGTCGCCAGAAGATAGCCCGTCAGCGTCATGCCGCGCAGCTTGGCGGCGCGCTGCATCTGCTGATAGGTTTCGACGGGAATGCGCGCCTCGAGCCGCGCCATCTCCATAGTGGACTCACCCATGTCGTATGCCTCCATTATCGGCGTAAATACGGCAAATTGCCGTATATTTCAAGTTGAAGGCCGGTGCCGAGAATACGAAAACGCTGATGCCGCTCGCCGAGACCGCGTAGCGCCAAGATGCGGCACCCAAGTCGCGCCGCTTCGGAGCAATGTCGCAAACAGGCTGCGCGCTTGGCGCCGCACGGCCCTATAAGTCTGCCTGCAGAACATCTCGGAGCACGGGCAATGGCAGAGTTTCCGACTAAGGCGAGGGTCGTCATCATCGGCCTGGGCGGCATCGTGGGCGCCTCGGTGGCGCATCACCTCATCGAGCGCGGCTGGGACGACATCGTCGGCATCGACAAGTCGGGCATCCCGACAGACATCGGCTCGACCGCGCATGCCTCCGACTTCTGCTACATGACCAGCCATGACTTCCTGTCCTGCTGGACATCGCTCTATTCCATCGATTTCTACGACAAGCTCGGCCATTACGACCGCATAGGCGGCTTGGAAGTGGCGCGTGTCGGCGACGACGCCCGCATGGAGGAGATCCGGCGCAAGGTCTCGTCCGGCAAGGCGTTCGGGACGCGCGCGCGGCTGATCGACCCGGCCGAGATCAAGGAAAAATTCCCGCTGATCGAGGAGTCGATGGTGCAGGGCGGTCTCTGGGATCCCGATGCGGGCCTCGTCATCCCGCGCAGCCAGACCGTCGCCGGCAAGCTGGTCGACATGGGCGAAAAGTCCGGCAAGCTCAAGGCTTTCGCCAATACGCCCGCGAAGTCGCTCGTCATCGAGAACGGGCGCATCAGGGGCGTCGTCACCGACCGCGGCACCATCCATGCCGACCATGTCGTCGTCTGCGCCGGCCTGTGGGGCAGGCTGATCGCCGAGATGGCCGGCGAGGACCTGCCGGTCATGCCGGTCGACCATCCGCTCACCTTCTTCGGCCCCTATACCGAGTTCGCCGGCACCGGCAAGGACATCGGCTATCCACTGCTGCGCGACCAGGGCAATTCCGCCTATATGCGCGACACCGGCGACCCGACCACGTCGGAAGGCGGCATGATCGAATGGGGGTATTACGAGGAGACCAATCCGCGGCTCTGCCATCCGCGCGACCTGCTGGAAAAGGACCAGGCACGGCTGTCTCCCTCACAGCGCGACCTCGACATGGAGCAGATTCTGGAGCCGCTGGAGCGCGCCATCGAGCTGACCCCGATCCTTGCCGAACTCGGTTATGACGAGCGGCGCTCCTTCAACGGCCTGCTGCAGGTGACGGCGGACGGTGGTCCGTCTGTCGGCGAGAGCCAGACGGTGAGGGGGCTGTGGTATGCCGTGGCCATCTGGGTGAAGGACGGTCCCGGCTTCGGCAAGCTCGTCGCCGACTGGATGACGGACGGCCGCACCTCCATCGATCACGCCAGGATCGACTACTCCCGCTTCTATCCCCACCAGATGGACGAGAAGTTCGTCGAGGGACGTTGCGGCGAGGCGGCGCAGAAAATCTACAATCCCGCCGTCCATCCGCGCGAGCCCTATGCGACCGGGCGCAACGTCAAGCGCTCGCCCTTCTACGAGCGCGAGAAGGAGCTCGGCGGCTATTTCATGGAGCTCGGCGGCTGGGAGCGTGCCCATGGCTATGCCGCCAACGAGCATCTCCTGGAAAAATACGGCAACCGCGTGCCGGTGCGAGAGAACGAATGGGACGCCAGACACTTCTGGCGCGTGTCGAATGCCGAGCATCTCGCCATGAGCGAGGACTGCGGCATCGTCAACCTGTCGCATTTCTACATGTTCGACGTCGAAGGCCCGGATCACGTCGAACTGATGGAATGGCTGTGCGCGGCAAGGATTGGTGGCGATGCCAATATCGGAAAAGGCATCTATACGCATTTCCTCGACGACGAGGGCATGGTGCGCGCCGATCTTACCGTTATCCGCATGGCTGACCGCTGCCGCGTGATCGACGGCGCCGATGCCGGCCCGCGCGATTTCCACTATGTGAAGCGCGTCGCCGAGGACAAAGGGTTCGACGTGACGGTCACCGATGTTTCGGAAAAGTTCGTGACGATCGGCATCTGGGGACCGAACGCGCGGGCGACGCTGCAGAAAGTGGTGGAAGATCCCGCTGGACTTCTGCCGGAAAATTTCCCGTTCGCGGCGATCAGGCCGATGAAGATTGCCGTCAAGGACGTCACCGCCTTCCGCATCTCCTATGTCGGCGAGCAGGGCTGGGAACTGCACATGCGCTACGAGGACGGCCTGGCTGTATGGGATGCGCTGCGCTCGACGGGCGTCATGGCCTTCGGCGTCGAGACCTATGCCAACTCGCGCCGCATGGAGAAGAGCCTGCGCCTGCAGAACGCCGATCTCTTGACCGAATACAACCTGATCGAGTCGGATCTGCAACGCCCGAAGGTCAAGGAGGCGGACTTCCGCGGCAAGCAGAAGCATCTGGAGCATCGCGCGCGGAAAAATCAGCCGGCGATGCTGTGCACGCTGGTGATGACCGACAATCGCGATTCGAAAGGCGTGCCGCGCTATCCCGTCGGCAGCATGCCGGTGCTCGACCCCGGAACCGGCGAGACGCTGGTCGACGAGCTTGGCCGCCGTTCCTTCACCACCTCGGTCGCCTACGGCCCGACCATCGGCAAGAACATCGCGCTCGCCTATCTTCCGTGGGCCTGGTGCCAGGAAGGCCGCAAGCTGACGGTCGAGTATTTTGGCGAGGCGTTTCCGGTCGAGGTGGCCGGCGTGGGCTACAAGCCGCTTTACGATCCGGAGAATCTCAAGCCGCGAAGCTGATCGGCACGGGCAGCACACCCCGGTCGCGAAATTGTGAAGGGAAAGCGCCGGGGCTTTTCCGACGCTTTCTTTTCAAACCGGCCGATTCGGGCCACCTTTCCAAAATGTCTCGTCCCTCGCGCACCGGACATTACTTCGCAGCCGTCGCTTTGGCCTTCGGCCTGCTGCCCTTCGAGGTCGCACAATCCCAGGAAGCCGTCGATGTCGAGCTGGTTCTGGCGGTCGACGTTTCGCTTTCCATGTCACCGCAGGAACTGGAGATCCAGCGCCGCGGCTATGCGACCGCGCTGACCGACGACGAGGTTCTGCAGGCGATCGCCGACGGCGCCTACGGCAAGATCGCCGTGACCTATTTCGAATGGGCCGGCTCGACCACACAGCACCTGATCGTGCCCTGGACGGTGATCGCGTCGCGCGCCGACGCCGAGCGGGTGGTGGCGCAGCTTTCCGCCAATCCGCCGAACAGCGCCCGGCGCACATCGATCTCCGGAGCGCTCGAGTTCGGCGCCGACCTTTTCGCGGAGAGCCATTTCCGCGGCATGAAGCGGGTGATCGACATCTCCGGTGACGGACCGAACAACCAGGGCGCGCCGGTGGATCTGGTCCGCGACCGTGTCCTCGAGCAGGGCATCGTCATCAACGGCCTGCCGCTGATGACCAATGGCGGCTTCACCAGCGTCTACGATGTGAAGGATCTCGACCGCTACTATACCGACTGCGTCATCGGCGGCCCCGGCGCCTTCATGATTCCGGTCAACGACTGGTCGCAGTTCCCGGAAGCCATCCGGCGCAAGCTGGTGCTGGAGCTGGCGGACAATAGGCCGGTGCACAAATACGATGCGTTGCCGGTCGTGCTTGCGCAGGAGACCAAGGGCTACGATTGCCAGGTCGGCGAGAAGATGTGGCGCGACCGCTCCTATCTGTGGGAATCGCGGTAAGTGCTTCGATGCACCGCTGACGCACGACCCAAAAACCTGCTCATCCCGTCAATCCTCTCTTAGGCGCACAGCCTTATGCTGTTCGCCATGCAGGATCAGGACATTTACAAGGCGGCGACGGTCGCGGCCCGCCCCGTTACTTGGGGCGTCGTCGGCGCGGGTACGATCGCGCGCCAGTTCGCTGCCGATCTGGCGCATGTCGCCGGGGCGCGGATAGGAGCGGTGTGCTCGCGCAGCGAGGAGTCGGCGCAGGCATTCATGGCGGCAGCCGGTATCCGAAGATACTGCGCCACATTGCCCGAGCTGCTGGCCGACGAGACTATCGACGCGATCTACATCGCGACGCCCAATCACTTGCATGCGGGTCAGACGCTGGAAGCGCTGGCGGCGGGCAAGCCGGTGCTGGTCGAAAAGCCGCTGGCGACGTCGAGCCGCGACGCGGCACGCGTCGTTGAAGCGGCGGCCCACGCGGATCGGTTCGCGATGGAGGCCCTGTGGACGCGCTTCCTGCCGGCTGTGGAGGCGGTGCGAGGCATGCTTGCAGCCGGCGCGATTGGCGAAGTCCGGCATGTCGAAGCCGAACTTGCTTACCGCAAGGAAGAAAAGGGCGGGCGCTTCTTCGACCCTGCCATGGGAGGCGGCGCGGCGCTCGACCTTGGAGTCTACCCGCTGTCGCTGGCACTCGATCTGTTCGGCCGCCCTGAAAAAACGTCCGGCCGCTGGTGGGCGGCAGGAACCGGTGTCGACCGCAGGACCGATTTCCAGCTTTCCTTCGCTGGCGTCACGGCGATGCTCTCGTGCGGCTTCGACCGCGATGGCCGTAACACCTTCACGATCCTCGGCAGTCGCGGCGCGATCCGCATCGAGGCGCCGTTCCTGAAGGCTCAGCAGGTGACGCTCTTTGGCCAGACGATTTGCGACTGGCCGCTGGTTGGCGCGCGCGGGGCGACATCCGGACCGGCGGCAAGGATCCTGTCGCGGCTGCCGCTACCAGGTCGTCAGGTGAAAAATTTCCGCTTCCCCGGCAATGGTCTTCAGTTCGAAACCGCCGCGGCGATTGATGCCATGCGGCGCGGCGAGCGGCAGTCTCCCCGGATGCCGCTCGGGGACAGCGTCGCCGTGCTGGAGATCATCGAGACGGTGCTCGGCCAGCCGCCGCAGCCGGCGTGAAGCTCGATCGGACCTCGTAGGGCTGCGCCCTCTCGCCGGCATCTGACAGCGCCAGCGCGAGCGCGAGCTCGGTGATGTGCAGCGCCACGTCGCCGGAGAAGAACGGCGCGCCGCCGCGCGCGACCGCCTCCGCCTGGGCGGCGATGCCGCGGCAGAAATCGATCTGCGACGGGAATGCCGGTAGAACAGGCCGCCGCGCGTCAAGGGGAAGGCTGAGCCGCTTTCCCGGCCGCGGCTTCAGGGGTAAGGCGTTCGCCAGCCGGCGTTCGATGCGGCCGAGCACTTTATCGGCGAGGCTGCGCGGCGCGCCGGCCTTTTCCAGATAGACCGGTGAATGATGGTCCCACAGGTCGCGCACCAAGATCGTGCCGCCGTCGCCGAGGATGGTGAGCGAGCGGTCGCGTGGCGCTGCCAGGCCGCAGGTCAGCCGGGCGGCGGCGCCCGACGCGAAGCGCAGGCAGCCCACGGAAAAATCCGGCCCCATGGCGTGGCCTTGCGTGCCGACGCCCTTGTCGGCGAAGGCGAGGGTGGAGAAGGCGGTGAGGCTTGCGACCGGGCCGAGCAGCGAGACCAGCCAGGTGAGCGCATAGCCGGCATGCTCCAGCGTACAGCCGATCTCGAACTCGTGCAGGCCCGGCCATTTGGCGCCGGAGCGCGACCGCCAGCTCTGCCATTTGTCGCGAAACACCGCGCCGTCCTCCATCTCGGCATAGGCGAGGCGCGGCGTTCCGATCTCGCCCGCGGCGATCGCCCTGGCGACGGCCGCATGGGCAGCGCTCAGCCCGTTGGCCGGGGCTGCGGCGACGCTCAGGCCCTTTTGCGCGGCCAAGCGCACCAGTTGTTCCGCCTCGTCGTGGCGCATGGCCAGCGGCTTTTCCGAATAGACATGCTTACCTTTCTCCAGCGCACGCCTTGAGACTTCATAGTGGCTTTCCGGATTGGTGAGGTTGGCGACGATCTCCACAGCCGGATCGTCGAGCAGCGCGTCCAGCGACGGATAGGCGGATACCTTGTAGAAAGAGGCAAAGCGCCGCAGCTCAGCCGGCGCGCGGTCGAACACGCCCGCCAGCCGCAGCCCGGGATGGTTGACCAGCGTCGTCATGTAATAGTCGGCGACGAAGCCTGTGCCGACAAACGCAATGCCCGTCATCGCTATCTCCGTGGCAGGACGTCCACGGATACAGGTCTTCGGCTTTCCGCTTGGTGAACGTCGGCGCCGCTACGCCGCGATCAACTGCTTGCGGTCGACGCGCTCCTGCTGCGGCGAGCGCGAATAGAGCTCGCGGTAGCATTTGGAGAAATGCGAGGCTGAGACGAAACCGCAGGCGACGGCGACCTCGACCACCGGCAGCGACGACTGCAGCAGCAGGTGACGGGCCCGGTCGAGCCGGATCTCCAGATAGTAACGTGCCGGCGAACGGCCCATCTCGGTGCGGAACAGCCGCTCGATCTGGCGTCGCGACAGGCCGACATGGTCGGCGATCTCGATCAGCGACAGCGGCTCGGACAGGTTCGCCTCCATCAGTTCGATGATGGAGAGAACTTTTGAGTTCTGCACGCCGAGGCGGGCACGCAGCGGTAGTCGCTGCCGGTCGGTCGGGCTGCGCACGCGGTCGGTGAGGACCTGCTCGCAAACGCGGTTGACGAGGTTGTCGTCGAAGTCGTCGCCGATCAGCTTGAGCATCATGTCGAGCGCCGCGGTGCCGCCGGCGCAGGTATAGATGTTCTGGTCCACCTCGAACAGGTCGGCGAAGACATTCGCCTTGGGGAAGGCTTCCGAAAACCCCGGCAGGTTTTCCCAATGGATGGCGCAGCGTTTGCCCGCCAGCAGCCCGGCGGCGGCCAGAATATGCGCGCCGGTGCACAGTCCGCCGATCGCCACGCCGCGATTGTACTCCTCTCGCAGCCAGGCGAAGGCCGACCGGTTGGAATAGCTCTCGACATTGATGCCGCTGCACACCACCACCATGGACGGCCGATCCGGTCCGGCCATCTTGCGCCGCTCCTCGTCGAGCGACGTATTGACCGCGCATTCGACCCCGTTCGAGGCATGCACCGGCCTGCCGTCATAGCTCGCCAGCCGCCAGCGATAGGCGTCGTAGCCGAGCATGCGGTTGGCCGAACGCAACGGCTCCAGCGCCGTCGCGAACGCAATCATGGTGAAATCGGGGACCAGGAAGAAGACAAGCGATCGTTTGATCGGATGTTTGACGGCGTTCAAGGGTTCCTCGCGCGAGCCTGACGACGCGACGCCGATGTCGCGATCAGCACAGCGTCATCAGGAAAACCCTTGACTGTCAATGGATGTGCACGCTGCGTGACAGCAAAATTTGCGACATCCCATGATCCGGCGGGCCGCCTAGGAAGGCACGTATCGCGTGGGCAAGGGACGGTGCTGCGCCAGGCCGCTTGCCGCGTTCGCCGCCTTCAGCGGCACGCGCAGCTTCTTCCTCCCGAAAACGCGGGAGGAGAAGAACGGCGCTACGGCTTTAGCGGACCAGGAAGCCGAGGCGGGCGGCGGCAAGCGCGCCCGACTGGCCGGGCATGGTGCGGTCGAGCCGCTGGCGCTCCAGGGCGGTGGTCAGGTTGATGTCGCGATTGCGCGAGAACAGGCGGGAGAAGAACGTCATGACACGGCTCCATGCAGTCGAGTTACACGGGGTGCCTTCGCTAGGTCTGTTAGGAGTGGGGCATCTCGTTTGCTGGCGCGGATATAGGCATTGTTTGTTGTTGTCGAAGCAGGGAAAGCGAAGTGCTCCGCTTGAAAAACGACATGCGGGCGCGGGAACGACATCGATCAGATCGGCAAAGAACAAGAAAATCAACCTGTTGCCGTTGTTTCGGTCCAGCCATGTGTTTGCCCGGGATGCGGCATGCACGGCAAGCATGGCTGCGCGGAAATCGGGCAGGGTAGAGACAGGCCCCGCCGTCGCGCTTCGGCGGCGGGGCTCACGGCTCAGTGCACACGGTCGGTGTCACCGGCCCATGTGCCGAGCGGCAGATGCGACGGCCGGCGCTGGTACAGGTCCGGCCAGCCGATATCCTTCTGGATCTCGTAGGGCAGGGCATGAACCTGGCGCTCGGTGAGATAGCGGTTGCGGGCCGCCTGATATTCCGCGGCGATGCGACCGAGAGCAGAAATGACAGACATGACGTCCTCCTTCGGTTGACCCGGGACAAGCCGGGTCGCTGACGCGGGCCGGTCGGTCCGCGATCCGTTCGACTTCGATTTCGGTCTTCGCATTGGCGGCGATTGTCAGGATGACAAGATTGTCGCCGTCCACGATGTTGACTATCGCTCTCTTCTACGGTTCAATCAAACGAAATGAAGTGATTGCTCCGATCAGATTTTTTGAATGGAACGACACCGATGAACGCGCCGCTCAATCATCCGCTGCCGCTGCTCGACCTCGACGTTTTGCGCACTTTCGTGGCGATCGCCGAGACAGGCAGCTTCACCGTCGCCGCGACCGCCGTATTCCGCACGCCGTCGGCCGTCTCCATGCAGATCAAGAAGCTGGAGGACATTCTCGGCCGCTCGGTGTTCACCCGCGACGCCCGCTCGGTATCGCTGACCACGGACGGCGAGATGCTGCTCGGCTACGCGCGGCGGCTGCTCGCCATCAACCGCGAGGCGGTGTCGAAATTCATCGTGCCGGACATCATCGGGGTGGTCCGCCTCGGCTCGCCGGACGACTATGGCGAGCGCGTGCTGCCGCATGTGCTGAAGCGTTTCGCCCAGTCGCATCCGTCGATCGCGGTGGACGTCACCATCGACCAGTCGATCAACCTGCGCCGGCGCATGGACGACCGCGCGCTCGACATCACACTGCTCACCAACTCCTACAAGACCAGCGCGATCGGCGCCGAGGTGCTGCTCACCGAGCCGATCGTCTGGGCCGGCTCCAAGGGCGGCTGCGCCCATATGCGCGAGCCCTTGCCGGTGTCGCTGTGGGAGGAGGGCTGCGTCTGGCGGGCAGGGGCTCTCGAGGCGCTCGGCCGTGAGGGCCGCAACTATCGCGTCGCCTATATGAGCGCGCACACGGCCGGACAGCGCGCCGCCATCCAGGCCGATCTGGCCGTCGCACCGCTGCCGAGATCCTTCCTCGGCAACGACATGGTCGAGCTCACGCCCAAGGACGGCATGCCGGAGATCGGCAATTACAGCCTTGCCATGATCGTCGCGCCGGACGCCAGCGCGCCGGTGAAGGCTGTCGCCGACCATATCCGCGCCACCTTCGAGGTGTTTCGGGAGACCGGCAGGTTTTGACGCGAAGCGCGGGCCGGCGTCCCGCGATCAGCGCAGCGTACGCCAGAGCGAGTTGACAGCCCCCAGATCGGCCGGCGAGTCGTTCACCATCGGCCAGCCTATGTCTTTCTGGAGCTCCGGCGGCAGCGCGTTGATCTCACGAAAGGTCCGCCTGTTGCGGCGTGCTGCGCGCAACGCGGTACCGAAATGGCCTATATCGTCGAGAATAGACATTTCCCAAGTCCTTTGTCAAAATAATCGATATGATCATTAATAAAGGAGCTTTGTTTCGGCATTATCGCGCATAGTTTTCCACTGTTTCAAAAACGATACTTAACAGTTACGGAAGAGATACATAGCGAACTCGCCATAACGCGGGCGAAGAAAAGGAACGGGAACATCTCGGGAGATTCGACGTTCCGACTTCTTCGTGAAGGCAGGAAATTGGCGAAGCGCCGGCGACTGCGCCGGAGGCTCGCTACAGTTGAGCCGGTGGAAGCGGTTTTCTCGCCGGTCCATGGATCACCGATCCGTCCGCCGCGAAGATGGAACCATGACATGGACAGTCCCAGGTGCGCTCCGCATTGTTCCATGTGACGGTGCAGCCCTTGTGGGTACAGGTCGCCGAAGTCGCATGCAGCCTGCCGTCCTCGTCACGCCAGGCGGCGATCTTCTCGTCGCCTCGCAGGAGGACGCCTGCTCCGCCGGGCGCGATGTCCTCGGCGCTGGCGACGATCGACTGGCTTTCGCCGTTCCGGTGAAAATCCTTCGGAAAAGGCCGCGTCGGATTATAGAGGTTTTTCCAGGAGTTCGCCTTGTCCGCGACAAGGTCTGCGATCAGCATGCCGGCTGCCGTTCCGTTGCTGATGCCCCAGCCGTTGAAGCCGGTGGCGATGTGGAAGCCCGGTGCCTTTTCGGGATCAGGCGTTCCCGCGAAAGGTACCCGGTCGGCCGTGTCGTAGTCCTCGTTGCACCAACGCCAAGCCGCCTCGCCGACGGGAAAGTGCTGCCTGACCCACAGTTCGACCTCGACGAAGCGGCGCGCCACGTCGCCGTCTTGCCCAGTATCGAATTTCGGGCCGAGCACGATGAGCAGTGGCCCTTCGGCGTCGCGGCCCATCCGCAGGGACCGCGTCGGCTCATCAATGCCGATGAACATGCCGTCGACCATGACTGGATCGTCGGTACGGAACGCCATCGCGACATGACTGCGCGGCTGCGTCCGGTTCGCCATGCCGATCGGGCTCTTCACGGGCAGGTTCGTGGCCACGATCACATGTTCGGCATGCACCGTGCCACCGTCGGTCACGACACGCCAGCGGCTCGCCTCATCGATCAGCCTGGCCCGGCTGTTCTCGAAAATCTGCCCCCCGCGGCCGGCGACAGCCCCGGCGAGACCGACCAGATAGCGCGCCGGGTTGAACTGCGCCTGATCGGGAAACGCCAGAGCTGCCGCGGTGGCGAAGGGCAGGGGAGCGCGGCCGAGCATTTCCGCATTCAGCCCCAACTCGCGCGCGGCCCCGGCTTCGGCCGCTATCTCGTGCCGGCGCATCGACTGATGTGTGTAGGCATAGGCGGTCTTGACCTCGAAGTCGCACGAGATGCCATAGCCGTCGATCCAATTCCTGATGCAGGAGGCGCCGGCGCCGTTGGCCTCGGCATAGGTTTTTGCTGCTTCGCGGCCGAGGGTCTCCATAAGGTATCGATAGATCAGGGCGTGCTGCGTCGTGATCTTCGCCGTCGAGCGGCCCGTCACCTGTCCACCGATCTTGAGCGCCTCCAGCAGGATGACCGAACGGCCTTGCTCGCAAAGGCGTAGTGCCGTGGTCAGGCCGACTATTCCCCCTCCGACAACGACGGTGTCAGCATGCATCGATCCCTCGAGGCGGGCATAACGCGTCGCCGCGGCGGTCGAAGACCAACAGCTTCCGAGTTGACCGGGGAGGGCGGGCATAAAAAAGTCCTTTCCATGGTTCCCCGTTGCTGCCCGTCGCTGATTGCGAACGCGCGGAGCGCGTGTTTGTTTCCGCCGTGCCCCGCGCATAATGTCGATGGGCATGGATCACACGCGCCGTTTCTCCGACATCAGAAACACCGCCAGAGCCCCGCACAGCAGGCCGAGGCACAATGGCAGCCCCTGATGTCCTATGAGTTGCATCGCCAGTCCCGTGACGGGCGATCCCACGATGCCGCCGACACCCCACACGAATGCGAAGGCCGCATTGCCGGCGATCAGGGCTTGCCCCGTGAAACGCTCGCCGAGCTGGATCAGCGTCATGGTGTAAATGCCGAACGAAACCCCGCCCCAGGCGAAGACGAGCGGCCAGACAAGCCACGAGCCGAAGGTCGGCGACAGAACAAAGCAGCCGGCCAGCGAGGCGAGCACGCAGAACAGCATGATCCGCGCAGAGCCGAACCGGTCGGCCATGCGCCCGAGCAATATCTGCAGCGCGGCATCGCCCGCTATGAAGCAGCCGATCAGCGCAGCGATGCGGCTTTCGGAGCTGCCGAGTGCTGCGCCATAGACCGCGAACAGCGAAATCAGGGTCTGCTCGAAGGCGGCCGCGGCGAAAACCGCGAACAACAGCAGCGGCGCCAGTGCGAAGAAGCGGCCGACCGAAGTCGTCTCGCCGTCGTGCGGGATCTCGGGCAGGAGCGGAACGACCGCAAGCACGATCAGGCCGCAGAGAAGCAGAGCAATGATGGCGACGATGAAGGGCGGCCAGCCCTCGGTGCCGACCAGGCCGAGCGACAGCGGGCCGATGGCGAAGCCGCCCGAAACGATCGCCGAATAGAGACCGATGATGCGGCCCCGGCGCGATGCCGGCGTGATCGCGATCAGCCAGGTTTCACTGATCACGTAAGACGGCTTGCTGAAGAAGCCGAGCAGGAAACGCAGCGGCATCCAGGCCCAGACGTCCTGCGTCCAGCCAATCGCGATCAGCGTGGCAGCCGCCAGGAGGGAACACGCGATTGCAAGCCGGGCCGCCCCCAGGCGCCGCGTCAGTGCCGGTGTCAGATAGGCAGACACGATGAAGCCCAGCGGCATCATCGCCGCCGACAAGCCGATCAGGCCGGGCGCGGTGCCCTGGCGCTCGAGGATGAAACTGAGCAGCGGATAGGTCAGCCCCGCCGCCACGGCGCCCAACGTGACGGTCGCGATGAGGCCCGCCATCGCAGCCAACGGGATGCGATCCTCGCGCGATGATGTCGTGCCTTCGGCGGTCATGCGGGCGCCGCCTTATGCTTGCCAGAAGGGCTTGGCGATCTCCGCCTCGGCCTGCCGTCTCGTCAGGCCGATGTCGTCGATCAAACGGGGATCGTCCCTCGACATCTGCGCGAGCTTCCAGCGCAAGCGTATCCGTCCGTCCCAGATCGCGATGATGCCTCGCAGGGCCGCCAGTCCGTCGTGCCGACACGAGACATCAGCCGACCCGACAGGCGCGTCATGCCACGCTGTCCGATGCGGGGAAGGGGTACCGCCCATGGCAACCTCCTGTGGTTTGAGGGCTGAGGCCCTCGATCCTAAGAGGTTGAATTCTGCGGGATGTGCGCAGCGTCGTAATTAAGCTCACCCAAATAGTTCCAAAAACTTGCAAACGGGCTAGTCTCGCGCACCGAAATCGGCAAAATCGCAACCGAAACCATCGAGAAAATGACCGCTTTGCCTTCCTTTCTCGGCTTTCCCGACCGCCTCGCCGAAGGGGGCGTGCCGCGCGCGGTAATTTTTGGGGCCGGTCACGGCAGTACCTACCCCGGCAACGACAGCAGCGGCCATGCGTTGGCCGCGAACGCCATTCGTGCTGCCAGCCAGGATGATGCGGCGCTCGTCGGGCACTGGGATTTCGATCTGGGCGGTCCGCTGTTCGGCGATGGGCCGATCTGCTGCGTCGACGCCGGCGACATTGCGACCACCATGCATGACAACGCCGGCAACCGGGCCCGCATCGAGGCAAAGACCCGCGAGGTGCTGGCGCTGCCCGCCGTGCCGATCCTGCTCGGCGGCGACGATTCCGTGGTCATTCCCTTCCTTGCCGGCTTTGCGGATCACGGACCGGTCTGGATCCTGCAGATCGACGCCCATATCGACTGGCGCGACGAGGTGCATGGCGAACGCTACGGCTATTCGAGCCCAATGCGGCGGGCGAGCGAGATGCCGCATGTCGCCGGCATCGTGCAGGTCGGCCTGCGCAGCGTCGGCAGCGCGCGCCTCACCGAAATCGAAGCGGCGCGGCACTTCGGCAGCCGCTTCGTCACCGCCCGGGAGGTTCATGCCGGGGGCGCCGAAGCCGCCTTGCGGCATATTCCGGAAGGCGCGCGGGTGGTCGTCACCCTCGACTGCGACGGCCTCGACCCCGGCATCATGCCTGGCGTGGCGGCGCGCACGCCCGGCGGCCTCACCTACACGCAGGCCATCGACCTGATCGCGGGCCTCGGCCGGCGAGCGAACATCGCCGGCTTCGACCTTGTCGAACTCTATCCGCCCGCCGACATCGACGGCCTGACGGCCCTGACCGCCGCGCACCTTCTCGTCAACGCGATCGACGCCATCGTCCGGCAGGCTTGAATGACCGGCAAGCCAACCAACAAACTCTTGTA
The DNA here is from genome assembly GCF_059502445.1 of Kumtagia sp. Lineage (NCBI taxonomy): Bacteria > Pseudomonadati > Pseudomonadota > Alphaproteobacteria > Hyphomicrobiales > Phyllobacteriaceae > Kumtagia > Kumtagia sp. Next base: position 87,105 of record NZ_JCACER010000096.1, on the reverse strand, counting down.
CGACGCCATCAAGGACCGGGGCACGGCCTACCTGATGGTCTTTCGCGAACTCAAGGCCCGCTATGGCGAAGATGAGGCCAAGGACGTCATGCGCAGTGCAAGCCGCGCCCACGGACTTCACATCGGCAGATCGCTCGCGGGCTGCGCCCCGAGGGATTTCCAGTGCATGGCAAGAGGTTTTGCGAAATCCCCGGATGACGGGTCGGTGTTCTGCCCGGACATCAGGCGGCTCGACAGCACATGCCTCGAAGTGAAGATGATGGCATGCCCGATCAAGGACGCATGGGTCGAAGCCGGGTGCAGCGAAGCGGAAATCATCACCTTGCTCTACTGCGCCTCCGCGCTTGACGAGGCGACCCTGGAAGCCGCGGGCTTCGACTATGAGATTGAACTCTGGTCCCCTGGACAGGAGGGCTGCTGCCTGACCCGGATCACGGAGAAGACCAACCTGTGAATCTGACACTCTGACGATACGCCGCATGCAGGGATCGCGCTTCGCCTTTGGTCCGTTCGTGCTCGATCCGGACGCGGGAACGCTCGTCCGGGACGATGTGCCTGTTGCCGCCAGCCATCGCGGGCTGAAGCTGCTTGCGGCACTCGTCGGTCGGCCCGGCGAAATTTTGGGCAAGGCCGAGCTGATGGACGCGGCCTGGCCCGGCATGGCCGTCGAGGAAGGCAACCTCACCGTCCAGATCGCGCAGCTCAGGAAGCTGCTCGGCCCAGCCGGGAAGGGGGGTGGCGAGTGGATTTCAACGGTGCCGCGCGTCGGCTATCGCTTCCTCGGCGCCGTCGAACGGCTCGGCGGCGCGAAGCGAAATCCCTTGCCGCTGCCCGACAAGCCGTCGATCGCCGTGCTGCCCTTCGACACTTTCGGGAACGATCCCGACGAAGTCGCCTTCGCCGACGGACTGACCGAAGACCTGATCACCGATCTCTCAAGGAACGCCGGCCTGTTCGTCATCGCGCGCAACTCGGCCTTCGCCTACAAGGGCAGGGCGATGGACGTGCGGGCGATCTCCGAGGAGCTTGGCGTGCGTTATCTGCTCACCGGCAGTGCACGCCGCGCCGCGGGTCGCGTGCGCATCAACGCGCAACTCGTCGAGGCGGCGAGCGGCGACCATCTATGGTCGGAACGCTTCGACCGCGGCCTCGACGACATTTTTGCCGTTCAGGACGAGGTGACGGCCAGGATCGTCGAGGCACTGCTCGGCCGGCTCGCCGTACCCCCGCCGCGCAAGCGGCCGAAAAGCGTCGAGGCCTACGACCTCTGCGTGCGGGCGCGCAGGCTGATGGACGACACGCCGCAGGCAGCGCGGGAAACGCATCTGATGCTGACGCGCGCTGTCTCGCTCGATCCGGGCTATGCCGACGCCTATCGCTGGCTTGCCATGAACCGGTGGATGGGCTGGGTGCATTCCGGCGGGCCGAGCGAGGCCGCCCGCGGCGACGCTCTGGAGCTGGCGCGCAAGGCGGTGGCGCTCGATCCCGACGATGCCGGCTGCCGCTGGGTGCTGGCCTATCTGCTGGCCTATGACCGCAACTTCGCCGAAGCGGATACGGAATTCGCCAGAGCGATCGAACTCGACCCGAACGAAGCCGACGCCTGGGCGGCATTGTCCGACATCACGGTGCTCGCCGGGCGGATCGGGGAGGGGCTCGAGCATGTTCGCAAGGCGTTCCGGCTGAATCCGTTTCCGGCAAGCTGGTACTATCTGGTGCTCGGCCAGGCGCAATATGCGGCCGGCGACTACGAGGCGGCTGTCGAGACGCTGCGCCGCGACGAGACGTATCGGACGAGCTCACGCCGTTTCCTGGCGGCAAGCCTCGCGCAGCTCGGCCGGCTCGACGCGGCGCGTGCCGAGGCGGAACTGTTCCTCGTCGCCAACCCGCAGTTTTCAACCCGCCACTGGGCCGCCACCGAACCGTTCCGCGATGCCGCGACGCTCGCGCATTTTGTCGATGGCTTCAGAAAGGCAGGGCTGCCGGACTGACGCGCCGGTTTCGGCGGCCAGTTCCCCCGGCCGCAGCCCTTGTCTCATCCTGGTCGTGTCATCATGGCGCGCTCGAATTTTGTCCTGGTGCGAGGCCGTCCAGCAGGAAGCCCAGGCCTCTCCGGAACGTGCCATCCCAATCGTCATCCAGCAGCAGCCGGGAGCGTTCGATCGCCGCGTAGCGTTCGCTGAGACGTGCCAGGCGCAGCTGCGCGGCTGCCCTGTCCTCGTCCGAAAGCTCGAAGCTCGCACGGGTGATGGTGGCGCCCATCACATAGTTCCAGAGCGACCATATCGCGACGTTCATATCCGCGGCGGCTACACCGGCCCTGGACAGGGCCTTGCTCAGCAGCTCCAGCCGGCCGAGGGTGTTCGGGCCGAGTGCCCGGCGCGATAACAGCGACGCTGACCAGGGATGACGCAGCATGCTGGCGCGCCAGTCCTCGAGTACGTGAATGATTTCTCCGCGCCAGTCGTGAAGCTGGGCGATGTGCGGCGATCCGCGATATTCGAGCACTGAATCGAGCGCCAGATCAAAGACGTCCTCCTTGCTGTCGACATGCCAATACAGGCTCATCACACCCGAGCCGAGGCGATCGGCCAGCCGACGCATGGTCAATCCATCGAGTCCCTGAGCGTCCAGCAGCTCTACCGCGGTGGCGACGATGCGTTGCCGGGAGAGAGGCGGTTCACTGCGCACGGGCGGGAGCGGTCCACTTGTCCGTTGCGTCCGTTTGCTGCGGGCGCCGCGTTTGCCTGCCATTCGTCTTCCCCGCTGGTCATACCTGCGATTTTGGCAGGCAACGTCAGGAATGTCGATGCCGAGCGGTTGACTCGTACATCGTACCATACGATGACTCGCATGCCGTATGGTACTACGTACGAGTCGTCATGGGACCGACGGATCGAAGGTCGATGAATGCCGGCTGCGGGCGTGTTGCTCGGCAGCAGCATCAAGAGAAAATCATGTCACGCTCAATCAGGCATATGCTTATCGGAGGGCTCGGCACCATGACCCTGGGAATTTCAATCGCGACGACAGCGAATGAGAATGATCGCGGCTTGACCATCGTCAATCCGCAAAACCTCTATGACCCGTCGCCGAACGGCTACAGCACGGCAGTGATCACGCCCCGCGGAGCCCGGCTGGCCTATATCTCAGGGCAGGGCGGCCAGGATAGCATGGGAGGCTTGTCGCCCGACTTCGCCGTCCAGGTCGAGCAGGCCTACGCAAATCTGCGCGCCGCCCTCGACGCACTCGGTGCCAGGCCGGATCAGGTCGCCAAGCTCACGGTCTTCGTGGTCGATCATGATATGTCCAAGCTCGAGGTGTTGACCAGGAACGTCAAGGAGATGTTCGGCGAGGCGCTGCCGGCGCAGACGCTGGTTCCCGTTCCCAAGCTGGCAATCGACCCCATGCTCGTCGAGGTCGAGGCCGTGGTCGTGCTCGACTAGCGGGCAGGGGTCCGGCCGATTGCCCGGCTTCGGCGGGCGCCCGTGTTGCGCAAGCCGGTCGGGCGTTCCAGTAAGTGCGCTCAGCTCAGTTCTTGCGCGAGTCCGATGAGAAGCCCTCCAGGCCCGCGGATGTAGCAGAGCCGATAAGCGTCTTTATACTCGACGACTTCACCCACGAGCTGCGCGCCGCGCTTGCGGAGCCTTTCAAGCGTCTCGTCGACGTCGTCCACGGCGAACATAACGCGCAGGTAGCCAAGAGCGTTGACCGGGGCGTTGCGGTGATCCTCGAGGGCAGGCGGCGTGAGGAAGCGGGAGAGCTCGAGCCGGCCGTGGCCGTCCGGCGTGCGCATCATGGCGATCTCGACGCGCTGATCGCCCAGTCCGGTGACTCGTCCGGCCCATTCTCCTTCGATCGTGGCCCGCCCTTCGAGCTCGAGGCCGAGCTCGCGAAAGAAATCGATCGTCCCGTCGAGGTCATCGACGACAATTCCTACATTGTCCATCCGTTTGAGCGCCATGTGCCCAATCTACAAGGCGTGGTCGGATTCAACAACGGACCTTTGCCGAATCAAGGCGGCCATCGCGCTTGGCGAAAGGCAACGCCGTCATACTTCCTCGATCGGGCGCATGCTTAAGTCGCATAAGATATATTATGGAACTTTCGCAGCCGCGCCAGCCGCCCTGGATCTCGTCCAAACCGCCACCCATACTTGAGGAACGCATATCTTCAGTCTGATTCTAAAAGAAATTCCAGCAGCATGCCGTCATAGGCCGGCTCGACGTGATCGGGCGTCTCGGCCAGCACCGTTGCGTAATCCAGCGGCACGTGCATGTGCGTCAGCACGGCTTTCTTCGGCGCCAGCCGGCCGATCCACTCCAGCGATTCGGCCAGCGAGAAATGGCTGGGATGCGTGCGGTACTGCAGCGCGTCGATCACCAGCAGGTCGAGCCCGCCGAGCCGCTCGGCCGTGCTCGGCGGAAAATTGCTCACGTCCGGACAATATGCGACGGGGCCGATACGGAAGCCGAGCGAAACGATGTCGCCATGGATCTGCGGCAGCGGCTCGAAGCAAAGCGCGCCGCCGTCGCCCTCGACGATGACAGTCTCTGCATGGTCGATGCGATGCGCCTTGAGGATCGGCGGATACGAACTGCCGGGCGGCGTCTCGAAGCAGTAGCCGAAGGCCTGCATCAGCCGCTCCAGCGTCGGCTGGTCGGCAAAAATGTCCATCAGCTTGCGCTGTTCGAGCACGAAGCTGCGCAGATCGTCGATGCCGTGGATGTGGTCGGCATGCGGATGCGTGTAGATGACCGCATCGAGGCGCTGCACCTGGGCGGCAAGCATCTGCTCGCGGAAATCCGGGCCGGTATCGATGACGACGCGCGTGACACCGCCGTTCCCGGCGATGCGCTCGACCATGGCGGCCGGCCGCGTACGCCGGTTCCTGGGGTTGGACGGATCGCAATTGCCCCAGTCGCCGGTGATGCGCGGCGTTCCCGGCGACGAGCCGCAGCCGAGGATCGTCAGTCTGAGTCGCGCCGACACGGCTTAGCGACCCACTTCCGCCGGCCTCGGCATCTTACTGAAAAGACGAAAGAAATTGTCGGTGGTGATCTCGGCGATTTCAGCTTCGTCGGCATCTATGGTTTCCGCCAGGACGGCCGCCGTCCGCGCCACATAGGCCGGCTCGTTGCGCTTGCCGCGATGCGGCACCGGCGCGAGGTAAGGTGCGTCCGTCTCGACCAGCAACCGGTCGCGCGGCAGTTCCCGGGCGATGCCGCGCAGCTCCTCGGAATTCTTGAAGGTCAGGATGCCGGAAAACGACACGTAGCCGCCGAGCTCGACGCCGGTCCTTGCCAGTTCGCGGCCGGAAGAGAAGCAATGCAGGACGAAGGGAAAGGCCCCCTTCCCCGTTTCCTCGCGCAGGATTGCGGCGATGTCGTCGTCGGCCTGGCGTGCATGGATGACGAGCGGCAGACCTGTCTGGCGCGCCGCCGCGATGTGGGTGCGGAACCCTTCTGCCTGCAGGTCGCGCGGTGCTTTGTCGTAATGGTAGTCGAGGCCGGCTTCGCCGATCGCTACGACCTTGGGGTGCTCGGACAGCCTGACGAGCTCTTCGGCAGCGATTCCGGCTTCTTCGCCGGCATTATGCGGATGGGTGCCGACCGAGCAATAGACGGCCTCGAATTCCTCAGCGATCTTGATAAGTTCCGGAAATCGCCTGACACGCGTCGAGATGCTGACCATGCGGCCGACGCCGGCGTCGAGTGCACGCCGCACGATGGCGGCGCGCTCCTCGGAAAAATCCGGAAAGTCGAGATGGCAGTGGCTGTCGACCAGCATCGGCTCAGCCTTCGCCCTTCTCGACATAGCGCGGAAAGACGCCTTGCGGCGCTGGCAGCGGCGTGCCCTCGGCAAGCGCGTGCGCATCGCTGACATGGGCGAAGTCGCGCTGATCCGCCGGCACCGCCAGCAGGTCGAGCAGCTTGGTGGCCGATGCCGGGATGAAGGGCTGGCACAGGATCGCCACCCGCCGCACCGTCTCGGCCGTCGTATGCAGCACCGTCTCCATGCGCGCCGGATCCGTCTTCTTCAGCGCCCAGGGCTCCTGGCCGGCGAAGTAGCGGTTGGCCTCGGCCACGACGCCGAAGATCGCCCCCAGGGCGACGTGGATCGCCTGCTCGGCCATCGCCTTGCGCGCGGTGGCGAGCGCCGTCTCCGCCTGGTCGAGGATGGCCTTGTCGGCGTCGGCCAACGTTCTGCGCCTGGGCACCGCGCCGCCGCAGTTCTTGGCGATCATCGACAGCGAGCGCTGGGCGAGGTTGCCGAGGTCGTTGGCGAGATCGGCGTTGGTGCGGTTGACGATCGCCTCGTGGCTGTAGCTGCCGTCCTGCCCGAACGGCACCTCGCGCAGGAAGAAGTAGCGCACCTGGTCGACGCCGTAGTGCTCGACCATCGTGAACGGGTCGACGACGTTGCCGACCGACTTCGACATCTTCTCGCCTCGGTTGAACAGGAAGCCGTGGCCGAACACACGCTTCGGCAGGTCGATCCCCGCCGACATCAGAAAGGCCGGCCAGTAGACGGCGTGGAAGCGCACGATGTCCTTGCCGATGACATGGACGTCGGCCGGCCAGTAGCGCCAGCTCTCCGCCTGCGTGTCGGGATAGCCGACGCCGGTGATGTAGTTGGTGAGCGCGTCGACCCAGACATACATGACGTGCCTGTCGTCGCCGGGAACCGGCACGCCCCAGTCGAAGGTCGTGCGCGAGATCGACAGATCCTTCAGACCGGACTTGACGAAGCTCACCACCTCGTTGCGCCGCTCGGCCGGCCCGATGAAGCCGGGATTGGCCTCGTAGTGAGCCAGCAGCCGGTCCTGATAGGCGGAAAGGCGGAAGAAATAGCTTTCCTCCTCGACCCATTCTACCGGCGTGCCCTGTGGGCCGTAGCGGACGCCGTCGTCGCGCAGTTCGGTCTCCTCCTCGCCGTAATAGGCCTCGTCGCGCACCGAATACCAGCCGGCATAGCCGCCCTTGTAGATGTCGCCATTGGCGGCCATCGCCTTCCAGATCGCCTGGCTCGACGCATAGTGGCGCGGCTCGGTGGTGCGGATGAAATCGTCGTTCGAGGCGTTCAGCGCCTCGGCCATGCGCTTGAATTCCGGCGCGTTGCGGTCCGCGAGTTCGCGCGGCGACAGGCCTTCCCTCTTCGCCGTCTGCAGCATCTTGATGCCGTGCTCGTCGGTGCCGGTCAGGAAATAGACGTCCTTGCCGTCGAGCCGCTGGAAGCGCGCCAGCGCGTCGGTCGCAAGCAGCTCGTAGGCGTGGCCGATATGCGGCTTGCCGTTGGGATAGGAAATCGCCGTGGTGATGTAGAATTTTTCGCGTGACATGAGCGTGCCGTTGCCAAGCCTTGAAGAAAGCGGAGGGTGAGATAGCGCAAGGGGACGGCTGCCGCCACCCCGGCCGGGGGGCGGCGTCACATTCGAAGCGTGTCGTGCAGACGCAGGATCATGTTCAGCGCGTGTTGTTTGCGATCCAGATTGTAGGTATCCGTATCGCCGATCGCAATGCGCAATTCCTGCCAGAGGCCGGCAAAATCGTCGGCGCGGGCCGTTTGGCCGGCCGCGGCGGCGGCGCTGGCGGCATTCGCCACCAGGTCGAGCATGTGGGCATTCATCAGATCGAGACGGATCTCGTGGTCGCGCCCGCTGACCGCATCGGCCAGCCGGTAGGCCAGGGCAAGATCCAGGTCCGCCGCCGCGACGAGGGAATCGACGGTGTCGGCGATCTCCAGCCCGCCGAATTCGGTCAGCAGCACGGCGTTGCGCACGCTCCCCCCTGCCCGCTCCAGCAGCGCCTGGCGCGCGGCCGCGTTCTCGGGCAGGGCGACGCCGAGACGGCGCAGCGTCGTCTCGACCTCCTCGGCCGACAGCGGATGCAGGCGGACGACCTGGCAGCGCGAGCGGATCGTCGGCAGCAGGCTGCCGGCGGAATGGACGATCAGCAGGAACACGGTGCGGACCGGCGGCTCCTCGAGGTTCTTGAGCAGGGCGTTGGCCGCGTTGGTGTTCATGTCGTCGGCCGGGTCGACGATCACGATGCGGTAGCTGCCGTCATGCGAGGTCATCGACAGGAACCGGTTGACCCGGCGGATCTCGTCGACGGTGAGCAGGGTCGCGAATTTCTTGGTCTTGTCGTTGAACGGCCGGGTTAGGTGCAGCACCGCCGGATGGGCGCCGGTGGCGATCTGCCGAAATAGCGGCGAGGCCGGATCCGGCTCGGCCAGCCGGTCCGGCGCGGCCGCTGCGACGGGATGCCGAAGCAGGTGATGGGCAATGTGGAACGCCAGGGTCGCCTTGCCGATGCCGCGCGGCCCGACCAGCATGATGCCGTGCGGCAGCTTGCCGGCGGCGTATGCGCCCGCGATCATCGCCACAGCGTCGCCGTGGCCGACCAGCACCGGGTTCTCGCCCGGCTCGGCCACGCCTTCCAGCGTGTCGTGCTGTTCGGGGGCTATGCGCTCGAAGATCATCCGGCCTCCCGTTTGCCACCGGCAGCCGCCGCCCGCACCTCGAGCGCGGCGAAAACAGCCGCGGTCACCAATTGCTCGACCTCGTCCTCGCTCTCGGAGGCATCGACGACGATGCAGCGCTCCGGCTCCTTCTCGGCGATGGCAAGGAAGGCGTCGCGGCGGCGGCGATGCGTCTCCAGCGTTTCCTTCTCGAAGCGGTCGGCCTCGCCGGCGCCCCGCCTTGCCGCGGCGCGGCGCATCCCGATCTCGGCGTCGATGTCGAAGATCAGCGTCATGTCCGGCATCATGCCGTTGACCGCGACGCGCTCGAGCATCGCAACGAAGGCGCTGTCGTCGTCGTTCGCGAGTCCCTGATAGACGCGGGAGGAATCGAGGAAGCGGTCGCACAGCACGATCGCGCCGCGCTCGATCGCCGGCCGGATCACCTGCTCGACATGATCCGAGCGGGCGGCGGCGAACAGCAGCGCCTCCATCCGCGGGCCGAAAGGCTCCGCAGCTCCGGACAGGATGACGTGGCGCAGCGCCTCCGCGCCCGGCGAACCGCCGGGCTCGCGCGTCACCAGCGTGTCGTAGCCCTTGCGGCGCAGCTTCTCGGCAAGCCGCCGGATCTGCGTCGACTTGCCGGCGCCCTCGCCGCCTTCGAACGTTATGAACAATCCGCGCGCCAAACCGGCCTGCCTGTGTCGAATTCCGAACCCCTCTTAGAACCGGCGGACCGCAAGGTCCATCGGCAAGGACATCGACCTCATCGCATCCAACCGGTGAGCAGTTCGGCGACGGCGCCCATGGCGCGCTGGTGGATCGCCCCGAGCGCCACCGTTTCGGCGGCGTAGAGCGGCACTTCCTGGCTCAGCGTGTCCCCAAGCCAGACCTGCAGGACGCCGATGCGGGCGCCCTGCTCCACCGGCGCCGCGACCGGCCCGTCGTAGACGATGCGCGCTTCGACCTGGCTGCGGTCCGCGGCGGGCACGAGCACGTTCACCGCGCCGTCGGCACGAAGCGGCACGGCCGCCTTTTCGCCGCCATAGACAGCCGCGGTGCCGACGATCTCGTCGGGCACGAACAGCCTGACCTCGCTGAAGGCCTTCATACCCCACTCCAGCAGCTTGCGGGCCTCGTCCGCGCGCTGTCGGTCGCTCTCCATGCCGCTCATCGCCACAAACACCCGCCTGCCGCCGCCGCTGGCGGAGCCGACGATCCCGTAGCCGGATTCGTCGGTATAGCCGGTGCCGAGACCGTCGGCGCCGATTCCCATCGTCAGCAGCGGATTGCGGTTGCGCTGGCGGATCTTGTTCCAGGTGAATTCGGGCTGGGCATAATAGCGGTAGAACTGCGGATATGCGCGCCACAGATGCATGGCGAGCCGAACCAGGTCGCGCATGGTGACGAGCTGGCCCTCCGCCGGCAGCCCGCTGGAATTGCGGAAGGTCGATGCGCTCAGGCCGATCGCCTGCGCCCGCTCATTCATGAGTGCTGCGAACTTTTCCTCGTCGCCCGCCATGCCTTCGGCGATGATGATGCAGCCGTCATTGGCCGACTGCACGATGACCCCCTGGACAAGGTCCTCCAGCCGGATCGACGATTTGAGCGCGGCGAACATGGTCGAGCCGCCGGACGGCGCGCCACCCCTGCGCCAGGCGTTCTCGCTGACGACAAAACTGTCATCGAGATTGACCCTGCCTTCCTCGATGGCGTGGAAGACCACCTCCATCGTCATCAGCTTGGCGAGAGCCGCCGGCGGGACCGGCCTGTCGGGGTTCCTGGCGAACAGCACCGCGCCGGTTTCCGCATCGATCAGCAACGCCTCCGACGCCTTTGTCTCGAACGGTTCCTGCGCTTGCGCCGGCGCAACCGCCAGCAGCAACGCGATCGCCGCGGCAATGACCGGAAATGTCAGGCGCATCCTGCCCAGCCTTTCTGGAAAGACCGCCAGCGACGAGGTTCAAGAACTCTGCGCTTTCCCGATGGAGCGGCCGACTCCAACCGTCGGCGAAACAGGATGGCACCGGATGGCGACGGCACCAGGAAAATCAGTCGCGCACCGCGATCGCGTCCGGCGCTCCGTTCCGCCAGGCGGCGACCAGCATGTCGTCGAGGGAGTTGCGGCCGTCCTCGTAGAGATTGACCGAAACCATTTCGACGCCGTCGATGCGGGCGGTTTCCAGCACGGCACGACCGAACGGCGCCAGATCCTGGCGGACTCGCTCGGCGTCGACTCGAGCGGCAAAGGTGCCCGCCATGACGAAAGCCGCAGGATTCGGGGCGCCAGCCTGCTCGACCAGAATCCGGTCCGCCTGCCCCTTCCCGCTCGGCGCCTTGGCGCTGCCCACGAGCACGTCGAAGGCTTGCGAAGCCGGTACGTTCTCCTGCGGCGCATAGGACATGCTTGCCAGCGCCATCCGGGTCTCGCCGACGGACGGCCGTTCCGGGGCGATCGGTCCGAAGGCCGGCAGCACCAGTTCGCCGGGCACGTTGGCCGTCAGCACCGTCTCGGCGCGCTGCGCTGGCGTTACGTCGGTGAGTGTGCCCGGAAAGGCGGCTGCGGGCTGCCCCACCTGCGGGTTGCTCGGGGTCGAGCCGTTCATGGCGATCATCACGCCGGTCGGCAGACCGTCGGACGGATCGGGCGCCACGTTGCCGGGCCGGTAGGACGCGATGAGATACTGGTCGTCACGGCCGTCCAGCGGCGCCCGGCCGACATATTCGACCTGCACCTGGGCCGTGCCGTGATGCGTATAATCGAGCATCTCGGCCGCACGCCTGGACAGGTCGATCACCCGGCCGTTCGAATAAGGCCCGCGGTCGTTGACGCGGACGATCACCGAGTTGCCGTTCTTTACGTTGGTGACGCGCGCATAGCTCGGCAGCGGCATGGTCGGATGCGCGGCGGTCAGATGGGTCTGGTCGTAGATCTCGCCATTGGCGGTGAGACGGCCGTGGAAGGCGTCGCCGTACCAGGAGGCATAGCCGACCTTCTTGTAGTTCTTCTCTTCCTTCGGATAGTACATCTTGCCGCGCACTTGATAGGGCTTGCCGGTCTGGTCGCGGCCGCCGCCGCGCGGCAGGTTCGATTTCTTGTCGCTGACGCGCGGGCTGGCCTTAACGCCCCATACGGATTCGGGGAAATATTCCTTCGAGCGCGTCTTCTTGGCGGCCTGCTGAGGCTGCGGACCGGCGCATGCGGCAAGGAAGCCGACACAAAGCGCGATCACCGTGATTGAGCTTGCGCGGCGGAGACGCGAGCGCGCCGAAAGAGCCATACGGAAGTCCCCAACACCTTCGTTTGCGTGCCGTCCGCCTGGTCCTCGCGTTGCGCGAACGACACAGGCAGCCACAAATCGTCCCCGTCCCTTCCTAAACGGGAAACTGTTATCACGCCATTAATCGATTGTGTCGGGAAGCGGGCAGGATTATGGCCGAGCGCCAACTAACCCGCAAAAGACGCTCGTTTCACCCATTGTCCACTGCCATAGGCCGATACGAATGCGGCCCCGGGCATCCCGGGGCCGCACGCTTGGTTCGAAACGGCCGGTCAGTGCCAGTAGGGCTCCACGCCGTAATACTGGTAGGCCGCGTTGCGGGATTTTTCGCCGTCGCCGCGGGTCAGCGCGTCGATGGAATCGGCCGGCGCAGCTTCGATCTGCTCTCTCGTGAAAGGAACGACATAACCGCCTCGGCCCTCATCGTAGTCGAGGACCGACCAGGGCACCGCATGGTATTTCTCGCCCATGCCGAGAAAGCCGCCGAAACCTATGACGGCGAACATGATGCCGTTCGTCGTCTTCTCGAGCATGACGTCCTGGATGGTGCCGATTTTCTCGCCGGACGTGTTGTAGACTGCCGTCCCGATGACGCGCGAGGCGGCGATGGCATCCGTGTGGCCGGTAGCTGTTGTCATGGCAAAACTCCTCATCTGGTGATGGGAGGAGAATGACCGGACGCCGTCGAGGTTCCGTCGAAACGAACGTCTTGCGGTCCTGCGACGGAGAGCGCCCGCCTGCCTGTCGCTACAGGCCCTTGGCGACGCGGTCGAAGGCGACGAGCCGCTCCAGAAGCCCAGGCAGCTTGTCCAGCGGCACCATGTTCGGCCCGTCCGATGGCGCGTTGTCCGGATCCTCGTGCGTCTCGATGAAGACACCGGCGACGCCGACGGCGACCGCCGCCCTGGCCAGGGTTTCGACGAAGCGGCGGTCGCCGCCGGATGAACCGCCCTGCCCGCCCGGCTGCTGCACCGAATGGGTGGCGTCGAAGATGATGGGCGCGCCGATCTCGGCCATGATCGGCAGGGCGCGCATGTCCGACACCAGCGTGTTGTAGCCGAAGGAGGCGCCCCGCTCGGTAACCAGCACATTGGGATTGCCGGAAGCCGTGACCTTGGCCACCACGTTCTTCATGTCCCAGGGGGCGAGGAATTGGCCCTTCTTGACGTTCACGACCTTGCCCGTCCTTGCCGCGGCGATCAGGAGATCGGTCTGGCGCGACAGGAAGGCCGGGATCTGCAGCACGTCGACATGCGCGGCGAGGATGCCGCACTGCTCCTCGGTATGGACGTCGGTCAGCACCGGCAGACCGAGCTTTTCGCGGATTTCGTCAAATACAGGCAGGGCAGCCTCAAGACCGGCGCCGCGGCGGCCGCCGAGCGACGTACGGTTGGCCTTGTCGAAGCTCGTCTTGTAGACCAGTCCGATCCCGAGCCCGGCGCAGATTTCCTTCAAACGGCCGGCAATGTCGATCGCGTGCTGGCGGGTTTCGAGCTGGCAGGGTCCGGCAATCAGCGCCAGCGGCGCCGCGTTGTCGAAGGAGACGTTGCCGACGGCGACGATCGGGTTGGGGCTGGTCATGGTAACTCCTCGGGCGCGAAGGCAGGTACAGGTCGCACGGCAAAGGGCGAGACTATCGGCTGCCTTTTCGATGGCGCGGTGTGCCCGATTGCGCCGCGCACTGCAAGGGTCGCGTTTTTTCCGCCTCCAGCCTGCCTCTGCTCTGCAGGCGCAGTTCCGAGGTCGCTGAGCGCGGCCGATCCGGAGCGGCAGCCGGGGAAGGCCTCCGCATGGCTGCGATAGCGCGGGATCAGTCCGGCTTGAAGTCGTATTGAACGCAGGTCTTGACCGGGCAGGACCGGCTGTCCGCGGTTCGGATGTAGCTGGTGCTCGTGACCTCCGCGTTGCCGCAGAACTGCTGGCTGCGGACATAGCGTCCGTAGAGCAGGTTGCCGCGGGACGACAAATAATAGACGATCGCCACGCCGTCCGCGGCTATGCCTTGCTGGAGGCTTCGGCAACTCATGTCCGCCGCGGAAAACCTCGAAGCCGCATGAACCTGTGTCGCCCCCAGCAATGCGGCGATAAGCACGAGCCTGACCATGTCGATCTCCATCGAAGGAAACGCCTAACGAACCTGCCGCCGTGACGTTCCCTGGAGGTCGAGACGTAGCACTCAGTAGGAGCGCGGCGGGACGAACAGGCAGATCGTACGGGAATCATTCGCTCCGGCAACCGAACACCAATGAAACTCCCCGTCGGGAGAATCCTTCAGCCGGGCGTCCCGGTAAGGCAGTACCTCGCCTGTTCCCTGAATCACATAACCTTCGGGGCGTTCGCTGATCGCCGTTTGCGGGACCGCGCGGCAGTCATAGCCCGAGCAACAGGAGAAAGGATAACTCCAGCCATTGGGCTGGGCGGCCGTCGGCAACGCATCGTGCGCCCCGGCGGGCGCGGCACCAAAAACTCCGGAACCGACAATGACCCAGAAAGCAACGAGGGCGGACGAAGCGCGGGGCGACCGTGCATGGGCCGATTTCTGGTTGACTTTGGCTGTCTTGGGCATGACGCATTCCTTCGAAGTGAGGTCATCAAGCGCATGGCTTGCCCCTTCCCGGAACGTGTCTCCCTTTCAGCCGGACGTCAGCGTTGATCCAATGCCGCAACCGGCCATCAATGCTTTTTGCACCAACCCTTGCAGGCTGGACCGATTCCCAAGCCGGCGCAAGACATTGCTGCAGTGCACAATAATGCAACCCTATCGCGCCGACCGCAGGGCAAGTGTGCGCCGCCAGCATTAACGATTACTTACAAGAAGGGTTGCACGGGCCCCGGCCGTTGCAGGCGTTTTCCTGCCGCCGCAAAGCTCATCGCGGTGCGAAAGGCCGCGTGACCTGGTCGACGGGCTTTCGCCGGGAGATACTCCACGCCGGCCGGATCACCGGCGGGCGCGGCATCGCCGTCAGTCGATATCCGCCACCTGCCCGGCGCCGCCCTCGATGCGGTGCGACAGCGACGCTTCCATGAAGTCGTCGAGGTCGCCGTCGAGCACGTCCGACGGGCTCGTGCTCTCCATGCCGGTGCGCAGGTCCTTCACGAGTTGATAGGGCTGCAGCACATAGGAGCGTATCTGGTGGCCCCAGCCGATGTCGGTCTTGGCCGCCTCGGTCGCGTTGGCCTCGGCCTCGCGCTTCTTCAGCTCTTCCTCGTAGAGGCGCGAGCGCAGCATTTCCCAGGCCTTGGCGCGGTTCTTGTGCTGCGAACGCTCGGCCTGGCAGGCCACGGCGATCCCGGTCGGGATGTGGGTGATGCGGACCGCCGAATCGGTGGTGTTGACGTGCTGCCCGCCCGCTCCCGACGAGCGGTAGGTGTCGATGCGTACGTCCGATTCCGGAATGTCGATCTCGATCGTGTCGTCGATGACCGGATAGACCCAGACCGACGAGAACGACGTGTGCCGGCGCGCATTGCTGTCATAGGGCGAGATCCGCACCAGGCGGTGCACGCCCGACTCGGTCTTCAGCCAGCCATAGGCGTTGTGGCCCTTGATCACCAGGGTGGCCGACTTGATCCCGGCCTCCTCGCCGTCGTGCATCTCCAGCACTTCCACCTTGAAGCGCCGCCGCTCTGCCCAGCGCGTATACATGCGCAGGAGCATATTGGCCCAATCCTGGCTCTCGGTGCCGCCGGCGCCTGCATGCACTTCCAGATAGGTGTCGTTGGAATCGGCCTCGCCCGAGAGCAGCGTCTCGATCTGGCGTGCCTTGATCTCGCCGGAGAGCGAGCGGATGGCAGTCTCGGCCTCGGAGACGATGGCCTCGTCGCCCTCCTCCTCGCCGAGTTCGATCAGGCCGACATTGTCCTCGAGGGCTTGCGTCAGCTGCTTGATCGAGGTGATGCCCTCGTCGAGGCCCTGGCGCTCACGCATCAGCTTCTGCGCCTCCTGCGGATCGTTCCACAGGGTGGCGTCCTCGGCGCGGCTGTTGAGGTAGTCCAGTCTCTTTAAAGCGGCATCCCAGTCAAAGATGCCTCCTCAGCAGGCTTATGGCCTGCTTGATTTCGTCGACGAGCTTTTCGGTCTCTGCACGCATGGCAGTGTTCTTGCCCTTCTCGCTTGCGTGGGAAAATCGGTCGGCGCGGACCATAGGCACGCGCCGACCGGGTGTAAAGCCAAGGAAATGAGATTTGCCGTCCGCCTGGAGGCGGCCGGACCAGGTCAGTAGAGACCGCCGCCGCCCTGGCTGATCGCCTTGCTCGCCTGCGGCGAGATTTTCTCGGCGACGCCCGCCGGGCCGCCGTCGTCCATGCCGATCACCCAGTAGCTGTCGGCGGGACCCGTGCCCGGCTTGAAGGCTTCGATGATGGTGCCGCCGGCGCCCTCGCTCGCCTGCATTCCGGTCTTGCGGTTGATGGCGATCAGCTTCATGCCTTCCGGCACCTGGAAGTCGACGACGGGCGTGTCCTTGAGCACCTCGCCCATGAACTCCTTGAAGATCGGCGCGGCGAGGCCGCCGCCGGTCGCGCCCTTGCCGAGCGTCTGCGGCTTGTCGAAACCCATGTAGAGGCCGACGACGAGATTCGGTGTATAGCCGATGAACCAGGTGTCCTTCTCGTCGTTGGTGGTGCCGGTCTTGCCGGCGATCGGACGCCCGAGCTCCGAGACGGTCACCGCCGTGCCCCGCTGCACCACGCCCTCCATCATCGACGTGATCTGGTAGGCGGTCATCGGGTCGAGCACCTGCTCGGCATTGTCCGCCAGGTCAGGTTCGGGCTGGTTGTTCCACTCGGCCGCGTTGCAGCCTTCGCAGCCCCGCTCGTCATGTCTGTAGACGGTCTTGCCGTAGCGGTCCTGGATGCGGTCGATCAGCGACGGCTTGATCTGCCGGCCGCCATTGGCCATCACCGCATAGGCCGAGACCATGCGCATGACCGTGGTTTCGCCGGAGCCCAGCGCCATGGCGATGTGCGGCGGCATCTTGTCGTAGACGCCGAAGCGTTCGGCATATTCGGCGACCAGCTTCATGCCCATGTCGTTGGCGAGCCGCACCGTCATCAGGTTGCGCGAGCGCTCGATGCCGTTGCGCAGCGTCGACGGTCCGGCCGCCTTGCCGTCGTAGTTCTTGGGCGTCCAGACCTCGGTGCCGATCTTGATGGTGATCGGTCCGTCCATGATGACGGAAGCCGGCGTGTAGCCGTTGTCGAGCGCGGCGGCATAGACGATCGGCTTGAACGACGAGCCCGGCTGACGCCAGGCCTGGGTCGCGCGGTTGAACTCGGATTCCGAATAGGAGAAGCCGCCGACCATGGCCAGCACGCGGCCCGTATGCGGATCCATCGCCACCAGGCCGCCCGACACCTCCGGCACCTGGCGGACCAGATAGCCGTCCTTCTCCGGCTTCTCCTCGACATAGATCACGTCGCCGATCTTCAGCACGTCTTCGGGCGAATTCGCCTTCAGCCGCTTGCCGTCCACCACGTGGCGCATGACGAAGGCCATGTCCGCTTTCGCGATGCTTCCGGTCTTGCGCTCGTCGGACAGCTTGCCGGAAGCCTCGCGGGGAGGCTGCAAGCCGATCGTCACTCCGGAGGCGCCGACATCCGTCACCACGGCGAGCTGCCATTCCGGCACATCGTCCAGGCGCTTGACCTCGCCCAGCGGCACGCCCCAGTCGCCGCCCACTTCGACATGCGTGACCGGGCCGCGATAACCGCGCAGCGTGTCGTATTTCAGCAGGCCCCTCTGCATCGCCCGCCGCGCAACCAGTTGCATCTTCGGGTCGAGCGTGGTGCGGACCGACAAGCCGCCCTCGTAGAGCGCGTTCTCGCCATAACGGGCGATGATCTCGCGGCGAACCTCCTCGGTGAAATACTCGCCGGCGAACAGGTAGGTACCCTTGCGCCGCGGCGTCACGCCGAGCGGCTCGGCCTTGGCCTTCACGCCTTCCTCGCGCGTCACATAGCCGTTGTCGACCATCTGATCGATCACCCAGTTGCGGCGCACGATCGCGCGATCCGCATAGCGGAACGGATGATAGTTCGACGGCCCCTTCGGCAGGGCCGCAAGGTAGGCGGCCTCCGCGACCGACAGCTCATTCACCGACTTGTCGTAGTAGGTCAGCGCGGCCCCCGCCACGCCGTAGGCGCCGAGGCCGAAGAAGATCTCGTTGAGATAGAGTTCGAGAATGCGGTCCTTGGAATAGGCCTGCTCGATGCGGAAGGAGAGGATCGCTTCCTTGACCTTGCGCTCGAGCGACCGCTCGTTGGTGAGAAGGAAGTTCTTCGCCACCTGCTGCGTGATCGTCGAGCCGCCCTGCATCGGCCCGCCGCGCGCATAGACGAGGGCCGCGCGCACCACGCCTTCCACGTCGACGCCGGGATGATGGTAGAAATTCTTGTCCTCCGCGGAGAGGAAGGCCGCCTTGACGCGGTCCGGGATCGCCTGGATCGGCAGATACAGCCGCCGCTCGCGTGCAAACTCGCCCATCAGCGAACCGTCGACCGCATGCACGCGCGTCGTCACCGGCGGCTCGTAGTTTGCCAGCACCTCGTAGTCGGGCAGATCCTTGGAGAGACCGCCGACATAGACCGCAACGGCGCCGGCGACCAGCAGCGCCAGCATGGTGCCGATCCCGAAGAAATAGCCGATGAGACGAATCATTTCCGCTCCACTTCAAGCCCCGGCGGTTCTTGTTGATTCCCAACTGGTCGGCAACCCGAACCGGCGAGCCCGAACATCAATATAGCATTGTCCTCGGCGTGTAGACAAAATACGGCATTGTGATGGGCATCCGGGGCTTCTCCGCCGAAACCGTTCGGGTGTGGCGCAGCCGCAACGCAACCTCGCGACGAGCCCGCCGGCGACATCAGCCGCCCGCCGCCCTGGCCGAGGCAAAGGCCGCGATCGCATTCGAGATCGAGGTCACCGCCTTGCCGCGCCATTCGGGATTGCGCAACTGCTCCTCGTCCTCGGCATTGGAGAGATAGCCGAGCTCAACCAGCACCGACGGCACGTCCGGCGCCTTCAGCACCCTGAATCCGGCGAACCGATGGGGATTGTTGATCAGGCCCACCGTCTCGGACAGTTCGCCGACCAGCGTTCGGGCAAAGCGGATGGAGAAGGCGTGGGTCTCGCGGCGGATGAGGTCGACCAGAATGTCCGCGACTTCGTGGTTCTCATCCTCGACCTCGATGCCGGCGAGCTTGTCGGAAAGGTTTTCGCGATCGGCCAGCGCCTGGGCTTCGGCGTCGGACGCCTTGTCGGACACCGTGTACACGGTCGCGCCGCGGATGCCTTTCAGGTTGATGGTATCGGCATGGACGGAAATGAACAGATCCGCCTCCTGCTGGCGCGCGATCCGCACCCGGTCGTCGAGCCTCAGGAACAGGTCGCTCGACCGGGTCAGATGGACGTCGTATTTGCCCTCCGCCTGCAGCTTCGCCTTGAGCTCGAGCGCGAAGGCCAGCGTGATGGTCTTTTCGACGGTTCCGTTGACCCCGAGCGCGCCGCTGTCGATGCCGCCATGCCCCGGATCGATGACGATGACGAAGGGCTTGGCCGGGCGGTCCACGGAGGCCCCTACCCGGCTGCCCTTGGGTGCCGCGGCGGTCGAGCCGGTGACTTCGGCCTGATCCGCCAGCGCCGCCTCGAACTGCCGCTCCCCGGCCGCCGCGATATCGATGGACAGCCGGTAGCCGGCGCCGTCCTCTTCGGCGACCACGTCTGCGTGCTCCACGACGAACGGACCCTTGGTGGCGAAGATCACCCGCGATCTGCCCTCGCCGGCGTCGCCGTAGCTGACCCGCCGGACGAGGCCGCGCGGCTTCATGTCCTTAGGCTCGAAGGCGAAGCGGGTATCGGGCAGGTCCAACACCAGCCTGTGCGGGCCGCGCAGCAGGAACCAGCGCAACTCCGGCTCGGCATCGAAATGCATCACGACGCGCATGCGCGTCGCATCGCCGGCCATCTTGAACCCCTTAGCACCGAGACTTGCCGCAGCCGCCCCGGAAACGGGCGACAGGATGGCGATCAGCAGAATCATGCCGCCCACCCACAGCATCGCCGCGAGGCTGCACATCGCCCTGCGATTGGCTCGACCGGTTGGACTCATGCTGCTACCCGTTCCGACGCTGGACGAACTGCCCCGGCCCGTCGCCTGCGGGCCCTGTTCAATTAAGGATTGGTATCCAGATAAGGTTAACCAAGCCTTTTTGCCTCGCGCCCGGTGAACGCCATCCATTTTGTCGGCAATCGGAATCCGGGGTTGCCTAAAACACGGTCAAATCATAAAAGCGGGACTGGTACACTGCAATGCTCGGTGTCTGCTGTTCTAGTGGCAGACTGTGGAGTCGGATAAATGCGGCCGGACAGCTCCGTCCGGGCAGGCGTGGCCAGCACAGAATTCGTCCCGGGACGCCGTCCCCACGGCTCTCGGAACGTCAAGGCAAACGGCGCGAACAGGAAATTCGCGCCGGCTCGACACGAGCAAATAGCTGGTCCGGGCTCCCCGGGCCTTGGTTCAAGAGGATCCGCAACGCAAGCAATGGTCGGAAGCGCAATCTCGGAAAGGTCCGCACTGTACCGCGCCTATCAGGCGGCGGGCGGCACCACCGTGGCGCGGCGGCAGCGGCAGGCGGACATCAATACGATCGAAGCGCAGATTCTGCTCACCACGGAGGCTTTGCCCCGCGGCGGAAGGCGTGCGCTCGGCAGGAAAAAACATAATGCCCAACAAAATGCTCATAGATGCCTCCCACCCGGAGGAAACACGGGTCGTCGTCGTTCACGGTAACCGTATTGAAGAATTTGATTTCGAATCACAGGACAAGAAGCAGCTAAAAGGAAACATCTATCTCGCCCGGGTAACTCGGGTCGAACCATCCCTTCAGGCTGCCTTTGTCGAATATGGCGGAAACCGGCACGGTTTCCTCGCCTTCAGCGAAATTCATCCCGATTATTACCAGATCCCGGTCGCAGACCGCCAGGCGCTGCTGCGCGCCGAAGCCGAAGCCGCCGAGGACGAGGCGGATGACGACGGCGAAAGCGAGGACCGCCAGGAACGCAACCGCGGGCGCCGCCGTCGGCGCGGACGCAGCCGCGGCCGCAATGGCGAGGACGCATCGCGCGCCGGGGCCGAAGCCGGCGAAGATGCCGATGGCGACGAGGATGCAGCCCCGGTTGCGGAGGAGCTTTCCGCCGAGGCGGGCGGGGCGGAGGATGCCGCCTTCGAATCGGCCGAGGTTCCGGAACCGGCCGATGAGCCTGAAAACCGGTCCGGCAGCGACAAGCCATCCAACATGGCGGCCGCCATCGAGGCCGATGTCGTGTCGGAAGAGGTGGAGACGGTCGCCGACGAGACGCACGAGACGGCGCCCGCGCCGGGCGGCGGCGAGGTCGAGGAACTTGCCGACACATCCACGGATGATCACGAGATCGAATCGGTGGGCGCCGACGATGCGCTCGAGGAAGTGCAGGTCCGCCGCAAGCCGATGCGGCGCCAGTACAAGATCCAGGAAGTGATCAAGCGCCGGCAGATCCTGCTGGTCCAAGTCGTCAAGGAGGAGCGCGGCAACAAGGGCGCCGCACTCACCACCTATCTGTCGCTCGCCGGCCGCTATTCGGTGCTGATGCCCAACACCGCCCGCGGCGGCGGCATCTCGCGCAAGATCACCAACGCGCAGGACCGCAAGCGCCTCAAGGAGGTCGTGCAGGATCTCGAGGTGCCGCAGGGCATGGGCGTCATCCTGCGCACCGCCGGCGAGAGCCGCACCAAGGCCGAGATCAAGCGCGACTACGAATATCTGATGCGGCTGTGGGAGAACGTGCGCACGCTCACGCTGCAGTCGTCGGCCCCTGCCCTCGTCTATGAGGAAGGCAGCCTGATCAAGCGCTCGGTGCGCGACCTCTACAACAAGGACATCGACGAGATCCATGTTGCCGGCGAGGACGGCTACCGCGAGGCCAAGGACTTCATGCGCATGCTGATGCCGAGCCACGCCAAGGTGGTGCAGCCCTACCGCGACACCGTGCCGGTGTTCGCGCGCTATGGCGTGGAGGCGCAGCTCGACCGCATGCTGCAGCCGCAGGTCACGCTGAAGTCCGGCGGCTACATCATCATCAACCAGACCGAGGCGCTGGTCTCGATCGACGTCAACTCCGGCCGCTCGACGCGCGAGCACTCGATCGAGGAGACGGCGCTGCACACCAATCTGGAGGCGGCCGAGGAGGTCGCCCGCCAGTTGCGCCTGCGCGACCTTGCCGGCCTGATCGTCATCGACTTCATCGACATGGAGGAGAACCGCAACAACCGTGCGGTCGAGAAGCGTCTCAAGGATCATCTCAAGAACGACCGGGCGCGCATCCAGCTCGGCCGCATTTCGCATTTCGGCCTGATGGAGATGAGCCGCCAGCGCATCCGCGCCAGCGTGCTGGAATCGACGATGAAACCGTGCCCGCACTGCGGCGGCACCGGCCATGTGCGTTCGGATTCCTCCGTCGCCCTGCTGGTGGTGCGGGCGATCGAGGAATTCCTGCTCAAGGATTCGCGCAGCCACATCGTCGTCAAGACGCCGGTCTCCACGGCCATGTACGTGCTCAACCACAAGCGCAGCTCGCTGATGGAGATGGAGGCACGCTTCGGCCTGACCATCACCATCGAGGCCGACGAGACGGTCGGCTCGCAGCATTATGCGATCTTCCGCGGCGCCATCGCCGAGAAGTCGTTGACCCCTCCCTCCGCCATCGTCAGCCCAACCCTGGAGCCAGCCTTCGAGGAAGAGGACGAAATCGAGGCCGAGGATGAAGGCGTCGTCGTCGAGGCCGAGCCCAGCGAGGAACGCTCCCATCCGGAAGGCGAGTCGCGCGACCGGCGCAAGCGCCGCCGGCGCCGGCGGCGCGGCGGACGCGACCGCGATCACGATGCCCAGCCGCATGCCGAGGAAGCAACGGCGGGCGTCGAGCAGGATACCGCGCACGACGAGGCGGTCTCCGGCGAGGTCGAGGAAGCCGGCGGCACCGGAGACGTGAACGAAGCCGTGTCGGCCGCCGAAGAGGCAGAACGCAAGAAGCGGCGGCGCGGCAAGCGCGGCGGTCGTCGTCATCGCGGCGAGGCCGAGGATGAGGCGGCCACGGAGGCGTCTGCGGTCGAGGGACCCGTCGAACCTGCGGAGGCCGAAGTCGTCGAAGAAGCCGAGGCCGTTGCCGCTGTCGTGCCCGAACAGGACGTTTCGGCCGAAGCCGAGCCGGTCGAAGCGCCGAAGAAGCGCCGTGCCGCGCCGCGCAAGAAGGCAGCCGCCGCCGAGGAAGCCGGCGGCGAGGCCGTGGCCGATGCCGAAGTTGCTCCCGCCAAGAAGCCGGCAAGGCGCTCGCGCAAGAAGCAGGAGCCCGAGGCTGCGGAGGCTAGCGAAGCGGCGCCCGCCGCCGAGGCTCCCGAGCCGGAGCCGGAAGCCGCATCTGACGAGCCGCATGCCGAGCCTGCCCAGGAACCGGAGCCTGTCGCGACGGAGCCTGTGGCGCAACCGCAGCCGGCGGCCGACCGGCCGAAAAAATCCGGCTGGTGGCAGCGGCGGGGTTTTCTATAAGCCGATCGGCATCCTGGCTTCACTCATTGAAGCCGGATCGCAGTGAAACGAAACCCGCGCAGCCAGCCCGGCTGCGCGGGTTTTGCGTTTCTGATCTGAAACGCACGATCGGCGTCAGGGTGAGAAGATCGACCAGTTCATCGCCCGCGCCAGCTTTTCCATCGCCACCGATCCCAGATGCGAGTTGCCATTGGCGTTGAGGCCCGGCGACCAGACCGCAACCGAGGCTACGCCGGGGATGATGCCGAGTATGCCGCCGCCGACGCCGCTCTTGCCGGGAATGCCGACATGGAAGGCGAAGTCGCCCGAGCCGTCATAATGGCCGCAGGTCAGCATCAGCGCATTGATGCGGCGCGCCCGCTCGCTGGAGATCACCGAATGGCCAGTCGCCGGATTGCGGCCGCCGCAGGCGAGGAAGCGGCCCGCAAGCGCCAGTTGCCGGCAGCTCATGGCGATGGCGCAGTGGTGGAAGTAGACGCCCAGCGTCAATTCGGCCGGATGGTGCAGGTTGCCGAAGGAGCGCATGTAGTTGGCGAGCGCGAAGTTGCGGAAGCCGGTCTCCCGCTCCGACGCTGCCACGCCCTGGTCGATGTAGACGCTGTCGTCGTCGGTCAGGAACTGGACGAAACGCAGGATCTCGCCGATCGCCTCGCGCGGCTGGTGGCCGGCCAGCAGCACGTCGGAGACGACGATGGCGCCGGCGTTGATGAACGGGTTGCGCGGAATGCCGCGTTCGTGCTCGAGCTGGACGATCGAGTTGAAGGAATTTCCGGACGGCTCGCGGCCGACCCGCTTCCACAGCGAATCGCCGACTTTTCCGAGCGCCAGCGTCAGCGTGAAAACCTTCGATACGCTCTGGATCGAGAACGGCTCTCCCGCGTCGCCGGCGGCGATCACCCGCCCGTCGACGGTGGCGACCGCGATGCCGAATTTCTTCGGGTCGACCTTGCCGAGCTGCGGAATGTAGGTGGCGACATCGCCGCGGTCGGTACGCGCCGCCATCTCGGCGGCGAGGTCGCTGAGGACGTCTTCGATTTCCGGCAAGATGATCCCCTATTTCAGCCAGCGCTCGATGCGCAGGAGCGCTTCGGCCATGTCCTCGTGACTGCCTGCATAGGAAAAGCGCATGAAGCGGTTGCCCTGCAGCGTGTCGAAGTCGCGGCCGGGCGTCGCCGCGACATGCGCCTCCGCCAGCATGCGGCGGGCGAAGGCCATGCTGTCATTGGTCAGGGTCGAGACGTCGCAGAAGGCGTAGAAGGCGCCGTCCATGGGGGCTGCCAGGGCGAAACCGAGCTCCGGCAGGCGCCGCATCAGCAGATCGCGGTTCGACGCATAACGCGCCTTCACCCGGTCGAGCTCGGCGCCTGCCCCGAATGCCGCGCAGGCGGCGATCTGCGACAGCTCAGGCGGCGAGATGTAGAGGCTCTGCTGGATCCGCTCCACCGGCCGGACCAGTTTTTCCGGCAGCACCATCCAGCCGATGCGCCATCCGGTCATGCAGTAGTATTTGGAGAAGGAGTTGATGACCACCACGTCGTCGTCGAGCGACAGCGCGGTGACGTCGGGCGCGGTGTAGTTCAGCCGGTGATAGATCTCGTCGGAGATGACGGCGATGCCTAGCGCTCTCGCCTCGGCGAGCAGTGCAGCCATCTCCGCCGGCGGCACCACCGCTCCGGTCGGATTGGCCGGGCTGGCGAACAGCAGCCCGCGCAGCGGCTTGCGCGCATCCGCCGCCGCGAGCTGCCTGGCCGTGAGGAACGGCGCCTCCTCCATCTCCACCTCGACCACGTCGAGGCCGAGCGCCGCCATGATGTTGCGATAGGCGGGATAGCCGGGCGAGGCGATGGCGACCGCGTCGCCGGGGTCGAACATGGCGAGGAAGGCGAGGTTGAAGGCAGCGGACGATCCGGTCGTCACCGCGACCCGTTCCGGCGCCACCTCGACGCCGTAGAGCTCGCGGTAATGCGCGGCGATCGCCACGCGCAGGGCTGCCGTGCCGAGCGCGTCGGTATAGCCGATGCGGCCATGCTCCAGCGCCCGCGCGGCCGCCTCGCGCACCGCAAGCGGTGCCGGATCGGACGGCTGTCCGACCGCCATCGAGATCACCGGAACACCCTCGGCCTTGAGCCGGTTCGCCTCCGCCAGCACGTCCATGGCATGGAACGGCTCGACCTCGCCGCGTCGGGATAGTGCTGTCATTCGCTGTCTGCTCCGTCGTCCGGCGATGCCGCCGCGCCGCACAAATGCCCGATTGATGTGGGGATCACAAGTTCAGGAAAATCGACCCATCGCCTTTTCATCGCTCCACCACTCGGTTACCAGTGCTTGCGGCCATGATCACAACCGGAAAAATCCCCGTCCTGCGCTCGGCTGTCCGGGCCTTCGTCGGCTGCGCCGTCGGCATCGCCATGGGCCTCGCCGCGACCATGCCGGCGCAGGCGCAGGGCAACGTCTCCGTGGTGCGCGACGCCGAGATCGAGGCGCTGGTGCGCGACTATGCCCGGCCGATCTTCAAGGCGGCGGGCCTGAAGTCCAACATCGATATCATCCTGGTCAACGATCCCGGCTTCAACGCCTTCGTCGCCGGGCGCCGCATGTTCATCAACACCGGCGCGCTGATGCAGTCGGAGACCCCGAACGAGATCATCGGCGTGATCGCCCACGAGGCCGGCCACCTCGCCGGCGGCCACCAGGAGCGGCTGCGCGACCAGATCGCGCGGGCGCAAACCATGGCGATCGTCGCTAGCCTGCTCGGCATCGGCGCCATTGCCGCCGGCGCGGCCGCCAATTCCAGCGAGCTCGCCCAGGCCGGCGGCGGCATCGTCATGGGCGGCGGCGAGGCGGCGCGGCGCAGCCTGATGGGCTACCAGCGCACCGAGGAGACCACCGCCGACCGTTCGGCGATCACCTATCTCGAGGCCACCGGCCAGTCGGCCAAGGGCATGCTCAAGACCTTCCAGCGCTTCCAGAACGCGCTGTCGCTCTCCGGCACGCGGGTCGATCCCTACCGGATCAGCCATCCGATGCCGCGCGAGCGCATAGCCAATCTGGAGGCGCTCGCCACCGGCAGCAGATATTTCGATGTCGAGGACCCGCCTGCCCTGCAGCAGCGCCACGACATGATGCGCGCCAAGATCGCCGTCTACACGCAGGGCCAGTCGGCGGCCGCGAGGCTGTTTCGCAAGGCGCCGCAAGGCCTCGCCAACCAGTATGGCGATGCCATGGCGACCTATCTCTACGGCAATCTCCGTTCGGCGCAGAAGAAGACCGAGGCGCTGGTCGGCGCGCAGCCGAAGAACCCCTATTTCCACGAGCTGCTCGGCGATGTGCTGATGAAGGCCAATCGCCCCGGCCAGGCGGCGGAGGCCTATCGGGACGCGGTGCGTCTCGACTCCTACAAATCAGGCATCCTGCGCATCGCGCTCGGGCAGGCGCTGATCGCCACCGGCGATCCCGCCTCGCTGAAGAAGGCGGTGAGCGAGATCAACACCGGGCTGGAGCGCGACCGCGAGAACGCCATGGGCTATCGCTATCTCGCGCAGGCCTACGGGCAGCTCGGCCAGATCCCGGAAGCCGACCTCGCCAGCGCAGAGGGCAACTTCTATGCCGGCAGATATCAGGACGCGAAGGTGTTCGCAGCACGCGCCCAGGCCAAGATGAAGCGCGGCTCGCCCGGCTGGGTGCGGGCGCAGGACATCATCAATTTCAAGATTCCGAGCAAGAAAAGAGGCTAGCGGCAGGCGTATCGCGTCGCCGCGGCAGGAGAACGATTCGATGAACAAGGCAATCCTGCTGGGCGCGACCGGCGTGGTCGTGGCTTTCGCCGCGCTGGCGGTCGGCTTCGCCGCCGGCAGCAAGGCAAACACGGTGCCCGACAATGCCCCGCAGGCGGCGGCAGCCGACCCGGGGCTGGATCGTCCGGCGGTTGAAAGGATCGTCCGCGACTATCTGCTCGCCAATCCGGAGGTGATGCTGGAAGTCCAGACCGCACTGGAGACCAAGCAGCGCGAGCAGCAGCAGCTCGCCAATGTGAAGGTCATCGAGGATTCCAGGGACCTGATCTTCAACTCCGCCCATGACGGGGTGCTCGGCAATCCCCGGGGCAGGGTCACCATCGTCGAGTTCTACGACTACAATTGCGGCTACTGCAAACGCGCCCAGGAGGACATGCTGGCGCTGATCGAGAGCGATCCGGAAGTCCGTTTCGTGCTGAAGGAATTCCCCATCCTCGGAGCCGATTCGCAAAAAGCTCACATCGTCTCGCAGGCCTTTCTGAAGGTGATGCCGGAGAAGTACGACGAGTTCCACAACCGTCTGCTCGCCGCCCAGACCCGCGCCACCGAGGCGAGCGCCGTCCAGCTCGCGGTCTCGCTCGGCGCCGACGAGGCGAAGCTGCGCGAGGCGATGAAGGATCCGGCGATCGGCGAGGCGTTCGAGCAGACCTACGACCTCGCCAACCGCCTGTCGATCACCGGCACCCCGTCTTATGTCGTCGGCAATGAGGTGGTTTTCGGCGCGCTCGGCCGCGAAGTGCTGGCCGAGAAGATCGCGGCTGCGAAAGACTGTCTCGAAACCGCCTGCTGATCCGAAGTCGGGCCGACGCCCTCCTCCGCCTGTGGACAGCGAAAGAACGCGCTTGCGCTCTTTCCGGGGCGGCCTATGCCCTTTATAGAGGTCGCGGTGCCGCAATTCCTGCGGGCGCCGGTGCAAGGTGTTGCTGATTGAAAACGGTCTTCGTCCTCAACGGTCCCAATCTGAACGCGCTGGGAAAGCGCGAGCCCGGGATCTATGGCGGCAAGACGCTTGCCGGGATCGAGGCGGACCTGAAGGCTGCGGCCGAGCCGCTCGGGCTGGCCGTCGACTTCCGCCAGTCCAACCATGAGGGCGACCTGGTGGACTGGCTGCACGAGGCTGCCGACAAGGCGGTCGGCGTGGTTCTCAACGCCGGCGCCTACACACACACCTCCATCGCCCTCCATGACGCGATCCGCGCCGTCGCGCCGTTGCCGGTCATCGAGGTGCATCTTTCCAACATCCACGCGCGCGAGCCGTTCCGGCACAAGTCCATGATCGCTCCGGTCGCCGTGGGAATGATCTGCGGCTTCGGGCCGCTGGGCTATGTGCTGGCGCTGCAGGCGCTCGCCGCTCGGCTCTAGGCAGCCGGCAACAGAAGGGAAAAGGTCTCGAAATGTCGACAAAGAAGACGGATGTTGACCAGCAGCTCATCCGCGATCTCGCCGGTATCCTGAACGACACGAATCTCTCCGAAATCGAAGTCGAGCTCGGCGACCTCAAGCTGCGCGTCGCCCGCCACGCCGCGCCGATCCAGGCCTATGCCGCCCCGCTGCCTGCCGCTCCCGCCGCGGCGGCCGCCGCTGTTGCCGCCCCGGTTCCGGCCGCGGACCTGTCGAAGAACGCCGTTGCCTCGCCGATGGTCGGCACCGCCTATCTGGCGCCCGCGCCGAACGCGAAGGCCTTCATCGAGGTCGGGCAGACGGTACGCGAAGGCCAGACGCTGCTCATCATCGAAGCCATGAAGACGATGAACCAGATCCCCTCGCCGCGCGCCGGCACCGTCACCGCGATTCTGATCGAGGACGCCCAGCCGGTCGAATATGGGATGCCGCTGGTGGTGATCGAGTAGGTTGCCGATGTTCCAGAAGATCCTCATCGCCAACCGCGGCGAGATCGCGCTCAGGGTGCTTCGCGCGGCGAAGGAGCTCGGCATCAAGACCGTCGTCGTGCATTCGACGGCCGACGCCGACGCCATGCATGTGCGGCTCGCCGACGAGAGCGTGTGCATCGGCCCGCCGCCGTCGCGCGAGAGCTATCTCAACATCCACCAGATCGTCGCCGCCTGCGAGATCACCGGCGCCGACGCCGTGCATCCGGGCTACGGCTTCCTGTCGGAGAACGCCAAGTTCGCCGACATCCTGGCCGCCCACCACATCACCTTCATCGGCCCCTCGGCCGAGCACATCCGCATCATGGGCGACAAGATCGAGGCCAAGCGCACGGCCAGGCGGCTCGGCATCCCTTGTGTTCCCGGCTCCGACGGGGCGGTCTCCGACGAGACCGAGGCCAAGCGGCTGGCGGCCGACATCGGCTACCCGGTGATCATCAAGGCGGCCGCCGGCGGCGGCGGACGCGGCATGAAGGTGGCGCGCACCGAGGCCGATCTCGTCGAGGCGCTGCATACCGCACGCACCGAGGCGGGTGCCGCCTTCGGCGACGATTCCGTCTACATCGAGAAGTACCTGGAAAAGCCGCGTCACATCGAGCTGCAGGTGTTCGGCGACGGCGCCGGCAAGGGTGTGCATCTCGGCGAACGCGACTGCTCGCTGCAGCGCCGCCACCAGAAGGTGTGGGAGGAAGCGCTGTCGCCGGCGCTGAACGAGTCGGAACGCGCACGCATCGGCGACATCTGCGCCAACGCCGTGGCCGAGCTCGGCTATTCCGGCGCCGGCACCATCGAGTTCCTCTACGAGAACGGCGAGTTCTATTTCATCGAGATGAACACGCGCCTGCAGGTCGAGCATCCGGTGACGGAGGCGATCACGGGCCTGGACCTCGTGCACGAGCAGATCCGGGTGGCGTCGGGCGGCGGCCTGTCGGTAAGGCAGGAGGACGTGAAGTTCCAGGGCCACGCCATCGAATGCCGCATCAACGCCGAGGATCCGCGCACCTTCACGCCGTCGCCCGGCACCATAACCCATTTCCACACGCCCGGCGGGCTCGGCATCCGCGTCGATTCCGGCGTCTATTCCGGCTATCGCATACCGCCCTACTACGACAGCCTGATCGGCAAGCTGATCGTGCACGGCCGCAACCGGGTTGAATGCATGATGCGGCTGCGCCGGGCGCTCGACGAGTTCGTGGTCGACGGCATCAAGACGACGCTGCCGCTGTTCCGCGAGCTGGTCGGCAACAGCGACATCGCCAATGGCGACTACGACATCCACTGGCTGGAAAAACATCTCGCGGAGAGCGCCTGACGCGCTGGGTCCCATGGCACGCCCGTTTGCGCCCGGCCATCGCATCCCGACCGACCTGCTGTTGAAAGCCTATGCCTCGGGTGTCTTCCCGATGGCCGAAAGCTCGGATGATCCGGAAGTCTTCTGGGTACGGCCGGAAGCGCGGGGCATCCTGCCGCTCGACGCTTTCCACGTATCGAAAAGCCTGCGCAGGACCGTGCGGCGCCATCCCTTCGACATCCGCGTCGACACCGACTTTGCCGGCGTGATCGACGCCTGCGCCGAGACGCGCGCGGGCAGGCATTCCACCTGGATCAACGCACCCATCCGCGAGGCCTATGTGGAATTGAACCGGATCGGCCACGCCCATTCGGTGGAAGCCTGGCGTGAGGAAAAACTGGTCGGCGGCCTTTATGGGGTGACGCTGGGCCGCGCCTTCTTCGGCGAAAGCATGTTTTCGCGCGAGACCGACGCCTCGAAGGTCTGCCTGGTGCATCTGGTGGAGCGGCTGCGCGCGCGCGGCTTCGTGCTGCTCGACACGCAGTTCACCACCGAGCATCTGAAATCGTTCGGAGCGATCGACGTGCCGCGGCGCAAATACGAGACGATGCTGGAAGAGGCGCTGCGGGGCGCTGCGCGTTTTTATCCGTAGAGAGGCCTGGCACCGCTCTTCCTGTGCCCTCCGCCCGCCCCACTCAGTTCGTCTTGCTCGCCTCGGGCGCCGGCACGTCGGAGTTCTGCTTGCAGCTCTTCAGCCAGACGTCATAGACGGCGTGCTCGACGGCGTTGAGCCCCGGGCTCTCGGCGAACATCCAGCCGGTGAAGATACGCCGGATCTTTCGGTCAAGCGTGATCTCGTCGACCTCGACGAAGGAGTCGGTCTTCGGCTCCTCCTCCTTCGCCCGCGAGTAGCAGACGCGCGGCGTCACCTGCAGCGCGCCGAACTGCACCGTTTCGTTGATATAGACGTCGAAGGTGATGATGCGGCCGGTGATCTTGTCGACGCCGGTGAATTCGGCCACCGGATTGGTGAGGCGCTCGGCCTGCGCCGAGGGCGGCGCGCAACAGACGCCCACCGTCAGGCTCGCGGCTGTGAAAGCTGCGAGCTTGGCCCCGTGCAGGGTCGAGAAAAGCGTCATCATCGATGATTCCGGACTGTGCCTGCCTGAAAACCCTGACTGGCGTATCGCGCCGTCAAGGTCAACATGCCGTTAACCCCGGATTGTGGCGACACCGAAGCGCCCGATCACCCGCCCGGCGTCCAGGCGTCGTAATCGCCGGTGACCTGCGGCCGGCGCAGGCCGTGCGCCAGCGAGCCCTTGGGCCGGTAGGCGGCGGGGCTTCCGGTCAGGTTCGGCTCGTGCAGCTTCTGCCAGTCGCGCGCCTTGTATGTCTCCTGCGACGGCGCGACATCCACCCGGTGATGGATCCAGCCGTGCCAGCCTGGCGGAATGCGCGAGGCTTCCGACACGCCGTTGTAGATCACCCAGCGCCGGGTGCGGCCGTCGGAATTGATGCCGCCTTCGTAATAGGTGTTGCCGAATTCGTCCTGCCCCACCTTGTTGCCGTAGCGCCAGGTGTGGAAGCGCGTGCCGAGCGTTTGGCCGTTCCACCAGGTAAAGAACTGGGCAAGGAAATTCTTCATCACGTCCCTCGGCCGCCGGCGCGACTGCGCCCGTCAAAACCAGGCTCGTTATGGCCTCGCCGCGCGGGCGTTGCAAGTGCGGCGTTGCGTTGCATTCGCAATCGGCAGGTGCCGCCTGCTTGGCGTCCCGACGTGGAGCCCGGCCGCCAAAACCTTGCTCAAACTTCCGCCGGATTTCAGGCGCCAATCGGCGTTACCCCAAAACGGGATCCGATCCCGTACCAGCAGAGGCAATGATGATCTCCGACTCGATCGCCCGGCAGGGGAGCTGGCTGTTCCGCCGGCGCAGCTACGTGATCCTCGGCTTCGCGCCGATCTTCCTGTTCGTGGCCACGCAGCCGGAACCGATAGAGATGCATTTCGGCGCCCTTGCCGACAGTCTGTACGAAAGCGCCTGCATCCTGCTCGCCTTCGCCGGGCTCGCCATCCGTGCCGCCACCGTCGGCTTCGTGCCGGCCGGCACGTCGGGCCGCAACACCCAGCGCCAGATCGCCGAGACGCTGAACACCACCGGGCTTTATTCGCTGACGCGCAATCCGCTTTACTTCGGCAACGCGGTGACGATGACGGCAATTGCCCTGTTCTCGCAGGACGTTTTCGTCGTGCTGCTGATGCTGCTCTTCCAGGTGGTCTATCACGAGCGGATCATCGCCACGGAGGAGAGGTTCCTGGGCGAGAAGTTCGGGCATCGCTATGCCGACTGGGCGGCGCGCGTTCCCGCCTTCTTCCCGCGCCTGACCGGTTGGGTGCCGCCCGCCCTTCCCTTTTCGCTGAAGAACGTTCTCCGGCGCGAATATTCGAGCTTCTTCGCCATCGTGGCGATCTTCTTCACGCTCGATCAGGTGCGCGAGGTGCTGGCCGAGAGGCACACGGCGATAGACCCGGCCTGGCTTGCCGCGCTCACCGGCGGCGCCGCGGTCTATGTCGGTCTGCGCTGGCTGAAGAAGCGCACGAAACTCCTGAAGGTCGTCGGCCGCTGACGGCGTCTCAGTCGAGCCGTTTCTCGTAGACCAGCGCCGGAATGGCGAAGGTCGAGCCGCCGCAATTCACGGTATCGCCGGTCGGCCGGAAGCCGTTGGCCTGATAGAAGGCAACGGCTTCGCTATTGGCTTGTTCGACCTCCAGGCGAACCGTGCGGGCATCCGGAAAACTGTCCTCGATCTCGTGCAGCAACTGCTTTCCCAGTCCCCTGCCCTGGAAAGCCGGTCGGACATAGAGCTGGTAGAGGATCAGAACCTTCGGGTCCGTGGTGGCCGCCGCGAAAGCCATGCCGCCGAGCCGGCGGCCGTCGTCGGCCACCAGGAACTCGCCGTTCGGGCGTTTCAGGCGCGCCGCCAGCGACTCGATCGAATGCCAGTCGTCGGTGATCTCGGTGACGCGCTCGTGCCCGTAGATCGAATCATAGGTGGCATGCCAGGTCTCGACCAGGAGGTCGCGCACCGCCGGCAGGTCGCGTTCGCTGGCGGTGCGGATGAACACGGAAGCTAGTCCTCGATACCGAGCTTGGCCTTCACCAGCGCGTTGACCGCCTGCGGGTTGGCCTTGCCGCCCGTCGCCTTCATCACCTGGCCGACGAACCAGCCGGCCAGGCTCGGCTTGGCCTTCGCCTGCTCGACCTTGTCGGGGTTTGCCGCGATCACCTCGGCCACCGCCTTCTCGATGGCGCCGGTGTCGGTGACCTGCTTCATGCCGCGGCTTTCGACCAGCGCCTTCGGGTCGCCGCCCTCGCTCCAGACGATCTCGAACAGATCCTTGGCGATTTTGCCGGAGATCGTACCTTCCCTGATCAGGTCGACGATGGCGCCGAGCTGATCGGGCGAAACCGGCGACTCTTCAATGGTTTTGCCGGCCTTGTTCAAGGCGCCGAGCAGGTCGTTGATCACCCAGTTGGCGGCCGTCTTGCCGTCGCGGCCGGCCGCCACCTTCTCGAAATAGTCGGCGATCGCCTTCTCCGAAACGAGGATCGAGGCGTCGTAGGCGGAAAGCCCTAGCGAGGCGATCAGGCGCGTGCGCTTGTCGTCGGGCAGTTCAGGCAGGTAGCCGGCCAGCGCGTCGACATAGGCCTGGTCGAATTCGAGCGGCAGCAAATCCGGGTCGGGGAAATAGCGGTAGTCGTGCGCCTCCTCCTTGGAGCGCATCGAGCGCGTCTCGCCCTTGTTCGGGTCGAACAGCCGCGTCTCCTGGTCGATCTTGCCGCCGTCCTCGAGGATCGCGATCTGGCGGCGCGCCTCATAGTCGATCGCCTGGCCGACGAAGCGGATGGAGTTGACGTTCTTGATCTCGCAGCGCGTGCCGAAGCCCTCGCCCGGGCGGCGCACCGACACGTTGACGTCGGCGCGCATGGAGCCCTCGTCCATGTTGCCGTCGCAGGTGCCGAGATAGCGCACGATGGTTCTGAGCTTGGTCAGATAGGCCTTGGCCTCGTCGGCCGAGCGCATGTCCGGCTTCGACACGATCTCCATCAGCGCCACGCCGGAGCGGTTCAGATCGACATAGGACATGGTCGGGTGCTGGTCGTGCATCGACTTGCCGGCGTCCTGCTCCAGATGCAGCCGCTCGATGCCCACCTCGATCTCCTCGAACTGGCCTTTCGAATCCGGCCCGACCGACACCGCCACGATGCCCTCGCCGACGATCGGCTGCTTGTACTGCGAGATCTGGTAGCCCTGCGGCAGGTCCGGGTAAAAATAATTCTTGCGGTCGAACACCGATTTCAGGTTGATCTGCGCCTTCAGCCCGAGGCCGGTGCGGATCGCCTGGCGTACGCATTCCTCGTTGATCACCGGCAGCATGCCGGGCATGGCCGCGTCGACCAGGCTGACATTGGCGTTGGGCGCCGCGCCGAATGCGGTCGATGCCCCCGAGAACAGCTTCGCCTCGGAGGTGACTTGCGCATGCACCTCAAGGCCGATGATCACCTCCCAGTCGCCGGTGGCGCCGGGGATCAGTCGCTTTGGATCGGGCGTGCGGGTGTCGATGATGGTCATGCCGGCCTGCGGAAAGTGGAAGTCACGCTTGAAGTGATTTTGAACCGGCCATCTCGCTAGTGCAAACCGGCCGGTGACGCAAGCATTTGGCCGGTCCAAGCCGCGCCTTGCCCCTTGATCCCGCGGCTTCTCTGGCGTTTCGGCGGCATGTCCCCTATAGTCCGCCGCATCCAATGGAGAGTGGATGTCCACTTACGCTCAGTCCCGGTAACGCCCTGACCTCTTCAAGAGGCAGGGCAGAAAACCTGAACCACCGCGCCGCGAAGCCTTGCGGCCGCGGTTTTTTGTTTTGGCCGCTTGGCCAGGTTTTCACGGAATTGAGACATGGACATTTCGCGCACCGAACAGCGCATTCTCCACCTGCTCGCCCAGGGCGGGCGCATCGAAGTCGAAAAGAACGAGAAGAGACGGATCGAGGCGATCCGTTGCCTGACCCGCGACGGCTGGCGCTATCCCGACCTCGATCTCGCGCTCTTCCGCAAGCTCAAGCGCAAGCGGGCGATCGCCTCGTCGGAAAGCGGACCCTACCGCATCACGCGGCGCGGGCTCGAACTCGTGCGCGCGGAACTGGACAACCGGTAACGAGCAAGGCCGGCACGCCGGATGGCCTGCGTGCCGGGCTTGGACCGTCGTCAGAACTTCAGCTTCACGCTGCCCGACACGGCGCTGACGAGATCGTCGCCGAAGTCATAGGCGACGTCGGTGCCGTAGCTGATGCCATCGCTCTCCACCACGCCGGAAGAACCGCTGGTCAGGATGCCGACCGAGCCGCCCAGCCTGAATTCGAGATTCTGGTTGGGCGTGTAGGAGCCGCCGGCGCTGAGCAGCCAGGTGTCGGTCTGCGTACCAAGCCCGGTCGAGGTGCCGCGGTCCCAGGTGATAGAGGCGGCGCCGCTCAGCTTGTCGGTGAAGGCGTGGCCGATACCGGCCTGCACGGTCCAGCCGTCGCGATAGAGCAGGTCGAGCGAGGTCGCCCGGTTGGCTCGCGTACAGTTGTCGATACCAGCCGCTTTGATGGCCGTCGGGCAGAAAACGATGGACTGAAGCACGCTCCAGTCGACCCATTTGACCGAGCCGAAGGCCAGCCACCCGGGCGCGATGCCGGATTGCACTTTGAATTCGACGGACTGCGGCATCGAGGCGGTGCCGAACACATCGGTGGTCGTTCCAAGCAGTGGATTGCCGGGTTGAAGGAAGCCCGGCACTTCGGTCAGATCGAGCGTGCCGGTAACCTCGCCGAGATCGACCTCGGAATTGTAGACGAGGCTCGCTCTGAAGGCGATCTCCTCGATCTCATACGCGATACCGGCGCGCCAGCCGACACCGTCGGCGGCAAGATCCAGACGGCCCACGCCATTACCGAACGCGTCGGTGCCGGTGATCGTCGGCACCGGCAGCACGAGGCGCTCCTTGAAGCCGTCCAGTTCCTGATAGAAGACGCCGCCGAGAACCCGAAACTGCCCCTTGCCGAGATCGGTCTTGTAGGAGCAGGTCGCGGCGTAGTTGTCGCTGTTGACCTTGGTCTCGATGTTGCTGTTGGCGCCCATCCAGTCGGCACCCGGCTTCGAATGGGCGCCCCAGGGCTGCGAATAGTCGATCATGCAGTCAACAGCCTCAGCGGCCCCGACCTTCAATCCAATGCGCGGAACCCAGTAATCCTCGTTGTCGCGCACACCATCCGTCGCGCCGCCGCCGATCCCGTTCGATCCGATGCCGTCCAGCGGATTGGTGTCGCGGACATTCTTCAACTCCCTCTGCGGCATGATGTAGGCCGCCGTCGCGTCCGCGGCGAAGCGCGACGGATCGAACAGAAGGTCGATGTTGTAGCCGCCGCGTTCGAGACCTCCGGCCAGTGCCGAACCGACGGAAGCCATCGATACGCACCCGGCCCCGACCAGCGCGGTCACAAGTGTTTTTCTCATTGAAAGTCTCTCCCCAGGGTCTCCCCGGCAACCTTGAGCGAAATCCGGGCGGGCGTGCAACTCGGTTTTTCCACCCGGCGGCGGCGCGGCCTCGAGCATTATCCGCAGACCCTGCCGCAGAGGTCGAAAATCGGCCGATTTTGGCGCCGATTCGTTTGAAAATGATAGAAAAACGCTTGGCCGCGGCCGAAAATCCGGCCGATTCCCCCGCTTTTCGCCCGTCTGTCGCATTGTGGCAACATTCGGGCGAAAAATGTGCGCCGCGGCGCCTTACTTTGCGGAAGTTCTGGCGCCGCGCCGAGCTTTCGGGCAAGAACGGTGCGCCGAATCGGCGGACCGTTCCGCGTTCAGCCGCCGGTGTCCCGCACCCGCGACAGCGCCGTTGCCAGCTTCTCCTGGATCGCCTGGTATTCGGCCAGCTTCTCCCGCTCCGCCTCGACCACTTCCGGCGCCGCATTGGCCACGAAGCGCTCGTTCGACAGCTTCTTGTGCAGCCGCGCGATCTCCTCGGTCACCCTGGCGAGCTCCTTCTGCAGCCTGGCGGATTCGGCGGCGAGGTCGATCAGCCCGCCGAGCGGCAGGCAGATCGTCGCCTCGCCGAGCACGATCTGGGCGGAGGCGGCCGGCGGCGCATCGGCATGCGCCACGGCGTCGACACGCGCCAGCCGCTTGATCGCCGCGTCGTGGCGCACCAGCCGCTGGCGGGTCGTGGCGTCGGCGCCGACCACGACCAGCGGCGCGACCGCGCCCGCCGGCACGTTCATCTCCGAGCGGACCGAGCGGATGCCGGAAACCAGCTCGATGAGCCAGTTGATCTCCGCCGCCGCGACATGGTCCTCGAACTCCGGCTCCGGCCAGCGGGCGTGGCAGAGCAGGGTCGGCCGTTCCCGCCCCTCGCCGGCGGTGACCGCCCACAACTCCTCGGTCATGAACGGCATCATCGGGTGCAGCAGCTTGTAGATCTCGTCGAGCACGAAGGCGGCGACCGCTTGGCTCTCCGCCTTGGCCGCCTCGTCCGTGCCGGTGAAGATCGGCTTCAGCAGCTCCAGATACCAGTCGCAGAACTCGTTCCAGACGAAGCGGTAGGCCGCCCCCGCCGCCTCGTTGAAGCGATAGCTGGTGATGCCCTCGGTGATGGCGCGGGCCGCGCGCGTCAGCTCGGTCAGGATCCAGCGGTTGACCGTCAGCTTGGCGTCCTGCAGCCAGACGTCGTCGTTGCGGGCGACCCCGTTAATCGCGGCGAAGCGCGTGGCATTCCACAGCTTCGTGCCGAAGTTGCGGTAGCCGGCGATGCGGGCCGGATCGAGCTTCACGTCCCTGCCCTGCGCGGCCATGATGGTCAGCGTGAAGCGCAGCGCGTCGGCGCCGTATTCGCTGATCAGGTCGAGCGGGTCGATGACATTGCCCTTCGACTTCGACATCTTGGCGCCGCTCTTGTCGCGCACCAGCGCATGCACATAGACCGTGTGGAACGGCTCCTCGTCCATGAAGTGCAGGCCCATCATCATCATGCGGGCGACCCAGAAGAAGATGATATCGAAGCCGGTCACCAGCACGTCGGTCTGGTAGTAGGTGGCAAGTTCCTTGGTCTTGTCCGGCCAGCCCAGCGTCGAGAACGGCCACAGCGCCGAGGAGAACCAGGTGTCGAGCACGTCCTCGTCGCGGATGAGGATCTCGCCCGGCTTGAAGTTCTCCAGCTTGTCCTCGACCCAGGCCTTCCACGGCCCTTCCAGGGCAAGGTAGTATTCGATCGCCGCGTCCAGCGCCTCCTGCTCGGTCTTCTCGACGAAGACATGCCCGTCCGGCCCGTACCAGGCGGGGATCTGGTGGCCCCACCACAATTGCCGCGAGATGCACCAGGGCTGGATGTTCTCCATCCAGTCGAAATAGGTCTTTTCCCAGGTCTTCGGCACGAAGCGGGTGGCGCCGTCGCGCACCGAGGCGATGGCCGGTTTCGCCAGCTCGGCCGCGTTCACGTACCATTGGTCGGTCAGGAAGGGCTCGATCGGCACGCCGCCGCGGTCGCCATGCGGCACGGCGTGGCGGTGCGGCTCGATTTTGGCGAGGAAACCGCCCTCCTCCATGATCTGGACGATGAGCTTGCGCGCCTCGAAGCGGTCGAGCCCGTCGAGTTGGTCCCACAGCCGCGCGCGCTCCGGCGTGACGTCCAGGCCGGCGAGGAAGTCGTCATTGTCCTTCAGCGCGACCCGCGCCTCGACGGTCAGGATGTTGATCGCCGGCAGCTTTTGGCGGCGGCCGACCTCGAAGTCGTTGAAGTCGTGCGCCGGCGTGATCTTGACCGCGCCGGTCCCCTTTTCCGGGTCCGAATACTCGTCGGCGACCACGGGAATCCTGCGGCCGACGATCGGCAGCACCACCTCGCGGCCGACGAGATCGCGATAGCGCTCGTCGCCGGGGTGGACGGCAACGCCGGTGTCGCCCAGCATGGTCTCGGGCCGGGTCGTCGCGACGGTTATGTAGGTCGCCGGGTTCTCCGGATCGAAGACGGCGTCGGCGACGGGATAACGGAAATGCCAGAGGTTGCCGTCGACCTCCTTCTGCTCGACCTCCAGGTCGGAGACGGCCGTCAGCAGCTTCGGATCCCAGTTGACCAGCCGCTTGTCGCGATAGATGAGCCCTTCCTTGTAAAGCCGCACGAAAACTTCGAGAACGGCTTCCGACAGGCCCTCGTCCATGGTGAAGCGCTCGCGCGACCAGTCGCAGGAGGCGCCGAGCCGCTGCAGCTGATGCATGATCGAGCCGCCCGACTGCTCTTTCCAGGTCCAGACCCGGCTGACGAACTCGTCGCGGCCGATGTCCCGGCGCGAGATGCCGCTGGCGGCGAGCTGGCGCTCGACCACCATTTGCGTGGCGATGCCGGCATGGTCCATGCCCGGCTGCCACAGCACGTTCTTGCCGCGCATGCGCTCGAAGCGCACGAGCACGTCCTGCAACGTGTTGTTGAGCGCATGGCCCATATGCAGCGAGCCCGTCACATTGGGCGGCGGGATGACGATGGTGAACGGCTCGGCGCCGGGCTCGGAGCCCGCGCCGGCGCGGAAGGCGCCCTCCGCTTCCCAGCGTTCGGCGATCCGCGGCTCGACGGCCTTCGCGTCATAGGTCTTTTCAAGCATGGGGCGCCCGCGCTTCTGCGATTGGTGGAAAGTCCGCTCTAAAGCGGAAGGGTCTGGCCAAGTCAACCGCCAGCGCCTCAGGCAGTTCCCTTCGACGACGCACATCCGGCGAATGACCGCGGTTCCAGCCGTCTATCAGCTCCAGCGGCGCACGTGCTCGACGAGGGCCCGCAGCTTCGGCGCCATGTTGCGCCGCTGCGGGTAATAGAGGAAAAACCCTGGAAAGGGCGGTAAAAACTCCTCGAGCAGCCAGACCAGCTCGCCTCTGTCCACATAGGGCTGGAACGTCTCGCGCGGCGCGAAGGTGATGCCGGCGCCGCACAGCGCGGTCCGCAGCATCAGGCGAAGATCGTTGGTGGTGACCTGCGGCTCGACTGCAACATCGAAGGCGGCGCCGTTCTCCTCGAATTCCCAGCGGTGCGGCGCGACGTTGGGCGCGCGCCGCCAGCCGATGCAGCGATGGTGGACCAGTTCGCGCGGATGGGTCGGCGCGCCATGCGCCGCAAGATAGGTTGGCGCCGCCACCACCGCTTCGCGCTGGTCGCCGGTCACCGGCACGGCGATCATGTCCTGCTCGATCACCTCGCCGAGCCTGACGCCGGCGTCGAAACCGGCCGCCACGATATCGAACTCCTCGTCCGTCACCGTCACGTCGATGGTCACGGCCGGATAGGCCTCGGCAAAGCCGGCGAGCAGCGGCCCCGACAGGAAGGTCTCGGCGATCGAGGTGACCGCCAGCTTCAACAGCCCCCGCGGCTGGTCCTCGGCCGCCACACGTTCCAGCGCGCCCATTATGTCGGACATGGGCCGAGAAAGTGCGACGCGCAGCCGCTCGCCGGCCTCGGTAAGCCGCACCGAGCGCGTGGTGCGCGTCACCAGCGTCACGCCGACGCCATCCTCCAGCCTCCGGATGCCCTGGCTCACGGCCGAGCGTGTCACCCCCAGACGGTCGGCGGCGGCGCGGAAATTGGCTTCCTCGGCGACGGCTTGGAACAGCGGCAAGAGGTTCATGTCGACGTTCATCGTCAAGCCTGACTAACCATCCAGTCAACAAACGGATAGATACCCGCGACAGCCGCAAAGGTCCATCTCTCCCGTGAAGGGATGAAAGGGAGCAGACACATGGACAAGATCATTCTGGTCACCGGCGCCTCGGGCGGCATCGGCGAAGGCATCGCCCGCGAGCTTGCCGCCCATGGCGGCAAGGTGCTGCTCGGCGCGCGCCGTCGCGACCGCGTCGAGGCCATCGCGGCCGAGATCCGCGCAGCCGGCGGCACTGCGGAGGCGCGCGCGCTCGACGTTACCGACCGTGCCTCCATGGCCGGTTTCGCGCAGGCCGCGCTCGATCTCTGGGGCCGCATCGACGTCCTGGTGAACAATGCCGGCGTGATGCCGCTCTCGCCGCTCTCCGCCGGAAAGCAGGACGAATGGGGGCGCATGGTCGACGTCAACGTCAAGGGCGTGCTGTGGGGGATCGGCGCGGTGCTGCCGGTCATGGAGCGACAGGGCAGCGGCCAGATCATCAATATCGGCTCGATCGGCGCGCTGCAGGTCGTGCCGACGGCAGCAGTGTACTGCGCCACGAAATTCGCCGTGCGCGCCATTTCCGACGGGCTGCGGCAGGAAAGCACGAACATCCGCGTCACCTGCGTCAATCCCGGCGTCGTCGAAAGCGATCTGGCCTCGACCATCACCCATGAAGGAACCAGGGCGCTGATGGGCGAATATCGCGCCATCGCCCTGCAGCCGGCCGACATCGCGCGCGCCGTGCGGCAGGTGATCGAGGCGCCCGACAGCGTCGACACCACCGAGATCACCATCCGCCCGACCGCCTCCGCCAACTGATGCGGTGCCAGCCCAGCGGCCTTGGCCGCGGCCATTCCCTAACCCCTTCGAAGAAAGGACCCGACCGATGACGTCTTTGCGACTGACGCACCCCCTCGCCCGCCCCCTCCGCGCCCTTTTGGTCGCTTCGGCTCTCGTCATAGCCACGACGGCCGCCCGCGCCGATCAGGCGGATACGGCCACCCGCAACGAAGCGGTGGTGCGAAAGGCCTTCGACAATTGGCGTGCCGGCGGCAATGTCTTTGCCGAGTTGCTGGCCGCGGACATAAAGTGGACCATTCACGGGTCGGGACCGGCGGCCGGCACCTATGCCGGGATGGAGAATTTCGTCGAACGGGCCGCGGCTCCGCTGACCAGCCGTCTCGCGACCCCGATCGTTCCCGAGGTCCATGGCATCTGGGCATCGGGCGACACCGTGATCGTCCGCTTCGACGGCTCGGCCACCACGACTTCGGGCGCACCTTACGCCAACCAGTTCGTCTGGATCTTCAGGATGAAGGACGGCCGCGTCGCCGAGGCCGAAGCCTTCCTCGATCTCGTCGCCTACCAGACCGTCGTCGAAAACAACGCGCCGCGCGCGGATTGAAAAACCTCGTTCGGCAGCGCTGGTTCATCCGGCGCTGCCCCCATCCAATCATCGGGAGACGGAAGATGAAAAAGCCCTTGGCAACGCTTGTCGCAATGGCCCTGCTCGGGCAGCCCGTTGCAGCACAGGAGACGGCCGCGACGGCTGATCACCCCTATGTCGGCATGTGGGTCACCGAAGACGGTCACATCCGCCACGAACTGCTGCCCAACAACCGCTATGTCGAGGCGCGCGGCACCCGCGAACGCGCCTATGAAGGCCGTTACGAGGTGACCGGCGACCACATCGAATATTGGGACGACACCGGCTTCACCGCGGACGGCGATTTCATCGACGGCGTGCTCCACCACGGCGGAATGGTGCTTTACCGGCGATAATCCGGTAGCTTGTCGCCAACGCCACTTTCCTGAGTGAGGCGTCGTTGCCGACGCCTTCACCGGGCTCAGGCGCCGC
The DNA here is from genome assembly GCF_059502445.1 of Kumtagia sp. Classification (NCBI taxonomy): domain Bacteria; kingdom Pseudomonadati; phylum Pseudomonadota; class Alphaproteobacteria; order Hyphomicrobiales; family Phyllobacteriaceae; genus Kumtagia; species Kumtagia sp. Next base: position 44,238 of record NZ_JCACER010000096.1, on the reverse strand, counting down.
GGGCGATCCGCTCGATCTCCTCGCGGACGAGCCGCTCGACCAGCGTCGGCAGATTGTTGTCGAGCCAGTCCTGCAGCATCGGCCGCAGCATCTCCTCCGCAATTTCGTCCAGGCTCTTGCGGTTGCGTGCCGCCAGGGCCTCCGACAGCTCGCCGAAGGCCGCCGCGACCTGCCGCTCGGTCTGGTCGGAAATGATGGCGGGCCGGGCCAGTTCGGCGGAAAAGGCCGGAGCCTCGTCCGGCTCGTCGATCTCCGCCGCCGGATGGTCCGCCTCGGCGGAGGGCGTCTGCGCCGACGCGATGTCGCGCAGCACGGCGTTGGCGACGTCGTCCATGTCGAAATCAGCCTCGCCTGCCGCCTCGACAGTCTCCGGCTCGGAAATTCCGAGCCGCCAGGCATCGACACTATCTTCCGACGGACCGTCGCCGGCCGTGGCCGGCGGCTCGATTTCAGCAGCAGTGGAAGCCTCGTCGAACGTCGCCGCCTCGAATTCGGCAGCCTCGGAGGCGCGCTCGGCGACCTCGCGTGCCGCTGCGCGGTCCGCCATCACCTGCGCCTGCACGTCGGCCATCGTGAAGGTCTCGCGCACTTCCGGAAAAATCCCGGCTTCGCCGCGCGGAGCACCCCGGAATGCCTCCACGGCGATCACCGAAGCCTGGTTGGCAGCCGGAGCAGTTTCGGCGAGGCCTTGCGGGGCGGTGATGTCGTTGTCGGGTCGCACCACCGGATCGTCGCCGCGGCGGACCGAATCGCTGTCCTCGATTATCCTGCGGATGGAAGCCAGGATTTCTTCCATCGAAGGTTCGCGCTGCGCGCTGCCCAATTGTGCCATCGTCACATCCGCCGCCTTTGTGACCTGTTGCCTGGGCTGCTCCCCACGAACAGCCCACGAATCATGACAACAGCCTAGCCGAGGCGGGGGGCAGCGAGAATCCCCAAAGACGGTTTCGCAGGAATTTCAACAGGCAAGGCAGGGCGCGCGAGGCGCGCCCTGCAGGAGCGCGTCAGCGGCCGTCGGGCGTGCGCAGGCCGAACCACTTGTCCTTGACGGCCTTGTAGTGCTCCTGCGGCTTGTATTCGGCCACTCTTAGGCCGAGCCGCTGCGAGTTGAGCGCGCCGATCGCCGAAAGAATGGCGTAGCTGCCGACCACCACGTCGCGCTCTGCATTGGCGAGGTTGATCTGCGCGGTGATCACGTCGGCCTGCGCGTCGAGCACGTCGAGCGTGGTGCGCTGGCCGACATTGCGCTCCTCGATCACGCCGTTCAGCGCGAGCTGGCTGGCGGAGACGACCTCGCGGTTCGCCTGGACGTTCTCGCGCGCGGCGACATAGGCCGTCCAGGCAGAGGTGACCGCCTGGCGGACATCGTCGCGCCGGACGTCGACGTCGATGCGCGCCTGGCCCAGCGTCTCCTTGGACTGGCGGATCTCCGCCGAGGTCCGGCCGCCCGTATAGATCGGTATCGTGAGCGAGGCGCCGATGCTGGCCGAGGTGCTGGCACCGTCCGAATTTCCAGGGAAGGGTTCAGTATTCGTATAGCCGGTATCCACGCCCGCCGACCCGGTGATGCGCGGCAGCAGCACGCCTTCGGCCGACTTCACCTGGAAGCCGGCGGCGTCGACGAGATGCTGGGAAGCGAGAATTGCGGGATGCTCCGCAGCGGCCATCGCATAGGCCGCCTCGGCCGACTTGGGCAGGAGCTTCGCCAGCGGCGCGGCGGCCTGGAGGTTGCCCGGCTCCTCGCCGACGATCTGACGGTAGGCAGCGGCGCTGGCCTGCGCCTGCGCGCGCGCGGCGCTCAACTGGGCGACGGCCGAGGAGCGGCTGGCATCGGCCTGCGCGACGTCGGTGCGCGTGCCCTCGCCGACCTCGAGGCGCGACCGGGCGGCACGCGCCTGCTCGTTGAGGAATTCGAGATTCTGCTCCGTCAGCACCGCGATCCGGCGGTCGCGGATCACGTCCATATAGGCGCTGGCCGCGTCGAACAGCGTGTTCTGCTCGGAGTTGCGCAGGCTCTCGAAGGAGGCGCGTACCTGCGCCTCCGCAGCGGCGACATTGTTCCTGGTCTGGAAGCCGTCGAAAAGCGTCTGTTGCAATTCAATGCCAAACGAGCCGGTGGTGATGCGCGGGTCGGAGCCCGCAGTCCCCCCACGCCTGAGCTTGTTCGAGCTGTACTGTGCATTGCCGGTGGCGGCGATCGTCGGCCGGTAACCGGACTTGGCGATGGCGACATTCTCGTCGGTGACGCGCGCGCCGGCGCGCGCCGAGTTCAACGTCGAGTTGAACTGATAGGCCTTGGTCAGCGCGCCGAGAATCGTCTCGGCGGAGGCCGTCGCGGCCGACAACGCGGTCGCGGAGAGGAGGACGGCGGCGAACAGTGACTTGCGAAACAACAGCACAGACTTTCCCTCTACCGCAGCGGCAAAAAGCCCTTCCGCCCGGATTATCCGGAGCGGTCGCGCATGCGGCCGCCACGCACCCGTTGCCCGATCCCCGCTTTGGCAGGGTTCTGCAACCACTACTCTAGACTGCGAGCCACCATCCCCGACTGCGTCAGAACTGAAATGTATAAGCCCGCTCGAAGCCCGGCAATGGCTTAATTGCCGCGTTGAAGACGCTGCGGCCGGTGACCACGCCGTTCCACTTGGAATAGAGCCGTGCCTTGCCGGCGTTGCCGCGGCCTTCGACCGCGACCAGCCGCCCGCCTTCCCTGAGCTGCGCGAACAGCGCCTCGGGCAGTTGGTCGACCGATCCGCCGACCAGGATCGCATCGTAGGGCGCTTCGGCGCCGTAGCCTTCCGGCAGCGGGCCGCGCACGACCGCGACATTGTCGAAACCCAGCCGCGTGAGATTCTCGGACGCCAGATCGGCGAGCATCGAATCGGCTTCGAGGGCGATGACGGAACTGGCGAGCCGCGACAGCACCGCGGCCGAATAGCCGGTGCCGCAGCCGATATCGAGCACGAAATCCGACGGCGCGATGTCGCAAAGCTGCACCAGCTTGGCGAAGGGCGACGGCTCCATGAGGTAGCGCGGAGGATTGCCGCCCTGCGCGGGAGCGACCTCCACGTCCTCGTCGATATAGGCGAGGTTGCGCTTGGCTTTGTCGAGAAACTCCTCGCGCGGCACCGTGAGCATGGCGGCGAGCAGCGCCTGGTTGTTCACGTCGGTTGTGCGCAGCTGGCCGTCGACCATCCGTATCCGGCGCTGGGCGTAGTCTGCTTCCATGTCGAACCGGTCCGTTCCTAGCGCCGCGGGGCGCATATTCATCGAAACGCACGGCGTCGACGCAGGCGGGGCGCCGAAAGCGATGGAGGCCTCGCCCGGAATCGAACCGGGGTGCAAGGATTTGCAGTCCTCTGCGTAACCACTCCGCCACGAGGCCAGACCGCCATGCGTTCTGTGCCTGCTCAATAGGTTAACCGACCGGGCCGGGTCAAGTGACAGCGCTGCAGGGAAAGCGTCCCTTTCACATCATTCCGCGAAACGGGGTGGCCGACGTGTTTTTTTCGCATCACCTGATTAAATCCGCATCCGCCGCTGGATTCGTCCGGGAAAGCCCTCCCGAGCAGCGGCTTGAGAGGGCGTGACCGGGTCGCCGGCTGGGCAAGGAAACCGCGCCGGCCGACCGTGACCCGCGACCGTCGCGGTGATTCGAGCCCGTGCCGGGTCAGGCTCTGTCGGAATTCCGCTCAAGGCCGTCGCCGCCGCCCCCACCAGACCGCACCACGGCGACGCACACGGCGCACGGAGGCGAACTCGTAGGAAAGCACCAGCAGCCCGAGCGGGACCATCCAGAAGCCCAGTATCGGCAGGAAGCCGAGCACGCCGCCGACGATGAGCAGGACGCCGATCGCGATCCGCAAGGGGCGCGACTTCGGCATGCGTAGCTCGCGACCAAAAACGGAGATCGTCCGATGCGCCTGCCGGTGCCTTTCCTTGTGCTGCGGTTTTCCGTCCATCGACCGTCTCGTTTTGCGTCGCAGTCTTCGGTCGCGACGGCCTCCGCCAGCCGCATTCCCCGATTCCGCGTGCTCCGCCGTTCACATAGGACAGCAAATCGATCAAAAAAATGCCCAACGGCGCTTTGCAAAGCCGAAACGGGTTTGCTATAGCCAGCCGCGTTGCTGAACGAGCACCTGTTCCCCGGTAGCTCAGCGGTAGAGCAACCGGCTGTTAACCGGTTGGTCGCTGGTTCGAATCCGGCCCGGGGAGCCACTCCTTCCGAAAATCGATACGGCCCGCATGGAAATGCCATCCCGGCTGGCATTGATCGCTCGCCCGGAAAGATGCCCCATTTCCGGGATTTCTGGCCGATGGCCCATCGGTCCGCTCCCGGGTCACGCGACGGCATCAATTGTTTACGAGCGGTGGAACTGCCGCGTGCCGATGACAGTTGGTCGCAGGTGCGTTACCGAAGGTCACAGAACGATGGACCGGAGATCGGCGGAGCCGTCGTATTCTCCCTGGCGACTGTCGTAGCAGCCACGGCGTTGGCGCTTTATGCGGCCAGCATCGGGGTGTTCGACAGCCAGCCGGCCGGACGGTTGCATTTGGCGTCGATGGTTTCGGTCCCTCCGCCGCCGCAAGACAGTGCCGGCATCGACGGGATCACCACGTCCTCGGTTGCCGGGACGCCGGCCCGCCCCGATTGCAACGTCGTTGCCTGCGCCAGGGCCTATCGCAGCTTCACGCCGTCCGACTGCACGTTCCAGCCTTTCGACGGCCCCCGCCGTCTTTGCCGGAAGTAATGGGGCGTTTTACCACGCTTTCTGCTTGCCGTGCGGTGTAGGCACCGACAAGACGCCGAAACATAATATTTTTCAGCCATCGTGCCCCTGTCGCGGTCCGTTAACCCGACATTTAGCGGTTGCGGAACACAAATGGAACAGATAGTGTTTGTTCTGGTTTTGTTTTGACGCGATTCCGGATGGGGCCAAGATGCTGACGCGCAAGCAATACGAACTCCTGCTCTTCATCCATGAGAGGCTGAAGGAGTCCGGCATTCCTCCCTCCTTCGACGAGATGAAGGAGGCGCTCGACCTGGCGTCGAAATCCGGCATCCACCGTCTGATCACCGCGCTCGAGGAGCGCGGCTTCATTCGCCGCCTGCCCAACCGGGCTCGCGCGCTGGAGGTGATCCGCCTGCCCGATACGATCGCGCCAGGGCTCGCTCCCGCGCGAAAATTCTCGCCCAGCGTCATCGAAGGCAGCCTCGGCAAGCGTCCCGCCGAGCCGGCGCGGGCGCCCGTCGCCAGCAACGACGACGAGGCCGGCCCCGGCGTCTCCGTCCCGGTCATGGGCCGCATCGCCGCCGGCGTGCCGATCGACGCCATCCAGCATCGCACGCATTCCATCATGATCCCTCCGGAAATGCTGTCGGGCGGCGAGCACTATGCGCTGGAGGTCAAGGGCGACTCGATGATCGAGGCCGGCATCCTCGACGGCGACACGGTGATCATCCGCAATGCCAACACCGCCAACCCCGGCGAGATCGTGGTGGCGCTGGTCGACGACGAGGAGGCGACGCTGAAGCGTTTCCGCCGCAAGGGCGCCTCCATTGCGCTGGAGGCGGCCAACCCCGCCTATGAGACGCGCATCTACGGGCCGGACCGCGTACGGGTCCAGGGCAAGCTGGTCGGCCTGATCCGGCGTTACTGATTTTTCGGCGGGCGGACCTCAGGGCCGGCCGGAGGTCTCCCCGGCATCGGCACCGGACGACGGTTTGGGCGAGGAATCGGGAACGATCGGGACGCGGTCCACGCCATCGCTGTCGGCAGTGGCAGCTCGGCTATCCGTTGCTGCCCTCGCAGGCACGTCCGTTCCGGCGGGTGCCAGTGGGTCCTGCGGCTTGCCCTGCTTGCCCCGGCGATAGGGCGGCAGCCCGCGTGCTTCGCGTGAGAAGACGCGATGGCCGTGCCATGGCCGCTCCGGCAGGCCGATGGCGAAGTCGATTTGCGGCGGTCCCGCGCCGGGCGTGAGAAAAACGGCGGCGCTCCCCGAGCGCGCAAGGTCGCGCCTCGTCACCACCGCAAGTCTTTCATCGGCGCATTTCAGCGGAACGGCCGCGTCGTCGAGCACGATGACGGCAGCGAAGGCGCAGGCGCGCCGGGCCTCCTCCGCATCTGCGGTGTGGACGACGACCGCCCCCGACATAAGGCGCGCGGCGCAACCGGCAGGCCCGCACAGGAAGCCGCCGCCGTCGCGGGCGGCAAGCGCGATCGATTCGAGGGTTGGCCCGTCCGTCTCGCTTCCGGCCGTTTTTTCGTTCCGTGCGGCGGCCGGCGGGACATCGTCGATCGGGTCGCCCTGCCGTGGCCGGTTTCCGCCGGTCTCGCGCTTGTCGGCGGTCGGCCCAGGCCGCTCGACGATGCGTTGTGGTTTGTGCACCGCCCTTCCCTCGAGAGCCCGCTGCCAGTTCTGGGCAGTGAACGCGTTGGCGCGCGTTCGGTTGACGGCAAGCCCGTCTTGCGCGTCGAGCAGTCCGACCAGGGCGCCGTCCTCGGAAACCAGGACATCCGGCGGGCCGACATTGTCGAGCGTCAGCAGGCCGGCAAGGGCGAAGGGAAGTGCCGCCAGCCTCAGCCATGTGGTGGCGACCGTGGCAATCACCAGGGCGAGCGTCAGCAGCAGCACGGAACCAACCGAGATCAGGCCGACCGCATCCACCGGCGAGCGCCGTGAAAACCACTCGGCCACCGCCACCATCGCGGAAATCCCCTTGCCCATCAGATCGAGGAAAGGTCCGTCCAATCCGAACGGCATCGCCGCGGCGGCAAGGACCGCCGCCGGCATCACCACCACCGAGACGATCGGCATGGCCACCAGGTTGGCGCCGAGGCTGAGCGGGGCGATGCGCTGGAAGTGGTAGGCGCCGTAGGCCGTGGTGGCGAGGCCGGCGACCAGCGAGGTAACGAACAGCCCGACGGCTATCCCGACGGTCCGGCGCAGCGCCATGGCCGCGAACGATCGCTGCGCCGACATGGTCCCCGCCTCCGCGTTGCGCCGCTCGCTCCACCAAGCATAGGCAGCGACCAGCGCCGCGGTCGCGGCGAAGGACATCTGGAAGCTCGGGCCGACCACTTCGTGCGGCGTGAGCACGAGCACGATGATCGCAGAGATGGCGAGATTGCGCATGGTCAGCGCCGCGCGGTCGCACAGCACGGCCACGAGCATCACAGCCAGCATCAGGAAGCTGCGCTGCGCCGCGACCTCGCCGCCGGAGATGGCGAGGTAGCCGGCGACCGCCGCCAGGCCGCCCGCGGCGGCGTATTTCTTCACCGGCCGCCGCGACGCGAATCCCGGAAACAGGGCCATCCCCGCGCGCAGCGCCCCGATGACGACGCCGGCGACCAGCGCCATGTGCAGGCCTGAGATCGAAATCACATGATAGAGCCCGGTGCGCCGCAGCGCCTCGCTGGTCTCGTCCGGGATGCCGGCGCGCACGCCGACCATCAGCGCCGCGGCAATCTCCCCTTCCGCCCCCGCGACCCGCTGGCGGACTCGTTCGGCAATCCGGTTGCGGATGTTCTCCAGCGCTGCCGTGAACCGCCCGGCCAGGCTCGCGGTCCGCGGGGAGACAAGCTCCGGCCCGCTCATGAAGAAGCCGCTCGCGCCGATCCCGTCGAAATAGCTTTCGAAGGAGAAGTCGTAGCTGCCGGGCCGCACCGGTCCCGACGGCGGGCGCAGCCGCACCAGGCCGCTCACCGTCGAGCCCACCGCGACACCTTCGGGCAGCTTGCGCGCCGTGGCGCGGATACGCTGCGGCGCGTAGCGCAACTGCGGGCGCTCGGTCGACGCGACGTCGATCGTCAGGCGCACCCGGCCATTGGCCAGCCGGTCGAGACCAGTCACATAGCCATTGACGCGCGTGGCGACTTCGCCACCGAGCATGGCCGTCCCGGCGCGCCAGGTCTCTACCTTTCCCAACAGCGCGCCGAGGCAGACCAGCAGCACCGCAAGGACGGGCAGCCGCCATGCGGCGGCACGAGGGCCGAACGTCATCGCCGCGATCAAGGTCGCCGTCGCGGCCAGCAAAAGGCGGCCGTCGGGCTCAAAGGGAATCTGGAAATAGAGGAGCGCACCAACGGCGAGGAAGACGGGCACGAGCAGAAAGAGGGTTCCTCGTTCGACCTCGAGCGTGGCGGCCGATTCCGCGGCATGGAATGCCATCGGAAGCGCCGTCCGTGCCTTACCGGCGATGATGAGGAATGGTCGTCCGGTCGGCCGCGAGTTGACGGGAAGGCGCGGAAAAGGTGCGACCGCGGCCACCTCCTGCGGCGGCTGGCTTGCGCCGCGCAGCAGAAGCCGCTCGTCCCAGTCGCCCCCGGATGTGTCCGCCATGGCTCCACCCCGGCGCCAAGGTAAGCCTGCCGGCTTTCTCCGGCCTTGCGCCCCCGACCTTCTATGCTACATGAACGCCGACCGATTTCCACGCATCCGCCGCACGGGACTGCCGGGCGGCGGCAGCGCATTGCCGAGAGGCCGATGTCCAAGCCCGTCGTCACCCGTTTCGCCCCCTCGCCCACCGGCTATCTGCATATCGGCGGAGCCCGCACGGCGCTGTTCAACTGGCTCTATGCCCGCCACACCGGCGGCACGATGCTGCTCAGGATCGAGGACACCGACCGCGAGCGCTCGACGGAGTCGGCGACGGCGGCGATCCTCGACGGGCTGACCTGGCTCGGCCTCACCTGGGAGGGCGAGCCGATCTCGCAATTCGGCCGCGCGCAGCGCCACCGCGAGGTGGCCGAGGAGCTGGTGGCCAAGGGCAAGGCCTATTACGCCTACGAGACGCCGGCCGAGCTGGAGGCCATGCGCGAGAAGGCGCGCGCCGAGGGCCGGCCGCCGCGTTATGAGGGCCGCTGGCGCGACGCCGATTCCTCGGAGGCGCCTGCCGGCGTCAAGGGGGCGATCCGCATCAAGGCGCCGCGCGACGGCGAGACTGTCGTGCGCGACCGGGTGCAGGGCGATGTGCGCTTTCCCAACAAGGATCTCGACGACTTCATCATCTTGCGCTCCGACGGCGTGCCGACCTATATGCATGCCGTGGTGGTCGACGATCACGACATGGGCGTCACCCACATCATCCGCGGCGACGACCACCTGACCAACGCCGCCCGCCAGACGGTCATCTACGACGCCATGGGCTGGGAGGTACCGGTCATGGCGCATATCCCGCTGATCCATGGGGCCGACGGCGCAAAACTGTCGAAGCGGCACGGCGCCCTCGGCGTCGAGGCATACCGCGCCATGGGCTACCTGCCTGCGGCGCTGCTCAATTACCTGGCGCGGCTCGGCTGGAGCCATGGCGACGACGAGGTCATGTCGATCGGCGACATGGTCCGCTGGTTCGAGATCGAGGACGTCAACCGCGGTGCGGCGCGCTTCGACTTCCAGAAGCTGGAGGCGCTGAACGGCCTCTATATGCGCCGGATGGATGACGCGGAGCTGACCGGGGCACTGGTCGCCACCCTGCCCCATCTGGCGACCTCGGGCCCGCTCGCGGCCGGGATCGACGAAACGCAGAAGGCAAAGCTGCTGGCGGCAATGCCGGGATTGAAGGAGCGCGCCAAGACGCTGGTCGAACTGGCGGACAGCGCTACTTACCTGTTCGCGCAGCGGCCGCTGGCAATGGACGAAAAGGCGGTGGCGCTGCTCGGCGAGCGCCCGCGCACGGTGCTGGCCGGCGCCTGGGCCGCGCTCACGGGCGTCGCCGGCGACTGGACGGCGCAGTCGACGGAGGCGGCCATCCGCGAATTCGCGACCGCGCAGGGCGTGAAGCTCGGCCAAGTGGCGCAGCCCTTGCGCGCCGCGCTGACCGGTCGCAGCACCTCGCCGGGCGTGTTCGACGTGCTGGCGGTGCTGGGTCGAGAAGAGAGTTTGGCACGCATCGGAGATCAAATCGATTAGTCCTTCCCTGGCCTCATCAAGGGCCATTGCAACCCTTCTGCTGCGGTGCAACATTGCCGCCGCCTTCAGAAGCTCCCGGATACGGCTTGGACAGCGGGGTGAACCGCACTCAAGCCGGCATCCACGTGGCGGCGACCAGCCGCCGCTATCCCGACCTTAAACAAAGGGGTATCCGCATGACCGAATCGACAGCGAAGCTGGAATTCAGGGGCAAGACGCACGAGCTGAAGGTTCGACCGGGCTCCGTCGGGCCTGAAGTGATCGACATCGCCTCGCTCTACAAGGACACCGGCGCGTTCACCTACGACCCCGGCTTCACGTCGACGGCAAGCTGCGAATCCGAGATCACCTTCATCGACGGCGACGCCGGGGTGCTGCTGCACCGCGGCTATCCGATCGACCAGCTGGCCGAGCACAGCGATTTCCTGGAAGTCTGCTACCTGCTGCTCTACGGCGAGCTGCCGACCAAGGCGCAGAAGGACGATTTCGACCACCGCGTCACGCGCCACACCATGGTGCATGAGCAGATGAGCCGCTTCTTCACCGGCTTCCGCCGCGACGCCCATCCGATGGCAGTCATGTGCGGCGTGGTCGGCGCGCTGTCGGCCTTCTATCACGACTCCACCGACATCTCCGATCCCTACCAGCGCATGGTCGCCTCGGTGCGCCTGATCGCCAAGATGCCGACGATTGCCGCCATGGCCTACAAGTACCATATCGGCCAGCCCTTCATTTACCCGAAGAACGACCTCGGCTACGCCGCCAACTTCCTGCACATGTGCTTCGCCGTGCCGTGCGAGGAATACAAGGTCAATCCGGTGCTGGCGCGCGCCATGGAGCGCATCTTCATCCTGCATGCCGACCACGAGCAGAACGCCTCGACCTCGACGGTCCGGCTGGCCGGCTCGTCGGGCGCCAACCCCTTCGCCTGCATCGCCGCCGGCATCGCCTGCCTGTGGGGGCCGGCGCATGGCGGCGCCAACGAGGCGGCGCTCAACATGCTGTCGGAGATCGGCACGGTCGACCGCATCCCCGAATTCATCGGGCGCGCCAAGGACAGGGACGATCCGTTCCGCCTGATGGGCTTCGGCCACCGCGTTTACAAGAACTACGATCCGCGCGCCAAGATCATGCAGAAGACCACGCATGAGGTGCTCGGCGAGCTCGGCATCAAGGACGACCCGATGCTGGACGTCGCCATCGAGCTGGAGCGGATCGCGCTGACAGACGAATATTTCATTGAAAAGAAGCTCTACCCGAACATCGATTTCTATTCGGGCATCACACTGAAGGCGCTCGGTTTCCCCACCACCATGTTCACCGTGCTGTTCGCGGTCGCCCGCACCGTCGGCTGGATCGCCCAGTGGAAGGAGATGATCGAGGACCCGCAGCAGAAGATCGGCCGGCCGCGCCAGCTCTACACCGGCCCGGCGGAACGCGATTTCGTGCCGATTGCGAAACGGTAAGAAGCGAATAGCGAGTAGGGAATAGGGCCACCTCTCTTCCCTATTCGCTATTCGCTACTCACTATTCCCTATTCGCTACTCACTATTCCCTATTCGCTAGTTCCATCACCACTTCCGCCGCCAGCTCCCCCGCCGGCCTGTCGGTGCGCATGCGCCGCGCGACTTCGGCAAAGCCCTGTTTCTGCCAGGCGCGCAGGGGCGTGTCGGCGAACAGGCCCTCCAGCTCGCGCGCCAGATGCAGCGGGCGGACATACTGGTTGTAGTGCTCCGGCACGACGACCCGGTCGGCGATGATGTTGGGCAGCGACGCCGACCAGACGGTGACCAAGCCCTGGAACGCACGGCCGACCGGATCGAGCTTGTAGCAGGATATGAAGGGTACGCCCGCCAGCGCCAGCTCGAGCGAGACGGTCCCGGACGCGATGAGCGCGGCGTCCGCCTCGCCGAAAGCCTGCCATTTGCGCTCGGCATCCAGGATGATCTCGGGGCGGTCCGGCCAGCCCGACGTGGCGTCGCGCACCCGTTCGGCGACGTGCGGCACGGTCGGCAGCAGCAGGTTCAGCCGGTGACCGCGGGCGCGAAGCTGCGCCAGCGTGTCCGCGAACGGGGCGAGCAGTCGGCCGACCTCGCTGCGCCGCGAGCCCGGCAGCACGAGAAGGTTGCGCGGCTCGCCGGGTGGCGAAACCATACGGCCCGCCTGCAGCCGCGCGGCGGTCAGGATGCCGGGATCGGTGGCGAGCCGGTGGCCGACGAATGTGCCGGGCGGGCCGCCCAGCCGCTCGAGCTCGGCCGGCTCGAAGGGGAGCAGGCACAGGATGCGGTCGACATAGGGACGCATCGCGGGTGCCCTGCCCGGCCGCCATGCCCATACCGACGGGCAGACATAATGCACGATCGGGATGGTCGGATCGGCGGCGCGGACCTTTTTGGCGACGCGCAGCGCGAATTCCGGGCTGTCGATGGTGACGAGGCAGTCCGGCCGCTCGGCGACGATGGCGCGCGCCGTCTGGCCGATGCGGCGGACGAGTCGCGGCAGGTCGCGCAGGATGGCGCCGATGCCCATCAGGGCGATCTCGGAAGCGTCGAACAGCGAGCGCAGGCCGAGTTCCTGCAGATGGCGGCCGCCGGTTCCGACAAGCGCGACATCCCTGCCGGTGGTGCGCCGCAGCGCCTCGACAAGATCGTGGCCGAGCAGGTCGCCGGACTCCTCCCCGGCGATCACGGCGATCTTCAGCGGGCGCGTATTCATGGCGTGCGCTCCCGCGGCAGGCCGACCACGAACAGGCCGAGTGCGTCGGCGCGCTCGACGAGATCGCCGACATCCAGGACCAGCGCCCGCCCGGCCTCGACGCCGATGCCGGCGAGGCCGGCGGCGTGCGCCATGTCGACCGTCGCCGGGCCGATCGCCGGTAGGTCGGCGCGCAGCTCCTGCCCGGGCTTCGCGCATTTGACCAGGACGCCGCGCGACTTGCCGGCGAGCCGGCCGTGGCTGCGCAGGGCCTTCACACGCTCCAGCAGTCCGTCGGTGCCCTCGATGCCTTCGACCGCGATCACCCGGCCGCCGATCGCCACCGTGCCCTGCCCTATGTCGAGCGCGCCGATGGCGCGCGCCGCGGCATAGGCGGCGTCGATATCCGGCCAATCGGCGGCGCGCGGCCTCTCGCGGCTCATCGGCCCTTCGACGGCGAGCAGATCCGGCACGATCTCATGGGCGCCGACGACCTTGATGCCCTCCCGCTCGATGGTGCGTATCAGGACGGTCAGCAGGCCGTCGTCGCCGCGCCGCAGCGCGGCAAGCGCCCGCGGCAGATGACGCAGCAGGGACAGGCTGGGCCGGAACTCACGCCAGGCGGGCCGGCGCCCGATGCCGCCGGCGAGCACCATATGGGTTATGCCGCGCCGTCTCAGGCTGGACAGCGCCGAGGCGAACTCGCCGAGCCCGATCTCCATGCTCTCGAAGGGTGCAAACGCCGCCCGCTGGTCCGTCTCGCCGCGCACCAGCACGACGAGCGGCGCATGGTTCTGGCGGGCGAGGCCTTCGGCAACCTCCACCGGCAGCCGGCCGCTGCCAGCCACCACCGCGACCTTGTCGCCGGAGCCGAGTTGGATGGACGGCGTCTCAGTCCTGGCCGTCGGCGTCGTCATCGGCCGCGCCTTTCAGCGGCGGGAGCGTGAACTGCCTCTTGCCGCGCGCCAGCATGAACTCGACCACCCGCATCGCATAGGGAGAATCGGCGAATTTCGCGCGCGTGATCTCGATGTTCTCGGCAAGCGTGCGCGACCGGTCGAACAGCGTCTTGTAGGCCAGCCGCAGCTTCAGCACCTCGGCATGCGGCACGCCGGAGCGCTTCATGCCAACGACGTTCATGCCGCGCAGCACCGCGCGGTTGCCGCCCACCATGGCGTAGGGAACGATATCGCCGAGAATCATCGAGCCGCCGGCGACGAAGGCGTTGTTGCCGATCCGCACGAACTGGTGGATTGCGGTCAGCCCGCCGATGCCGACGAAGTCGCCGACCTCGCAATGGCCGGCAAGCGTCACGCCGTTGGTCAGGGTGACGTTGTTGCCGATCGAGCAGTCATGCGCGATGTGGACATAGGCGAGGAAGTGGCCGTTGTTGCCGACGGTCGTCGCTCCCCGGCCGAAATCGGTGCCGGTGTTCATGCTGACGAATTCGCGGATGATGCAGTTGTCGCCGATGGTCAGCGTCGTACGCCCGCCCTTGTGGCCGGTGCTTTGCGGTGGCCCGCCGAGCACCGCCTGCGGGTGGATCGTGCAGTCGCGGCCGATCGTGGTGGCGCCGGCGACGACGACATGGCTGATCAGTTTCGTGCCGTCGCCGATCACGACGTCGGCACCGACATGGCAGAACGGGCCGATCTCGGCGCCGGCGCCGATCTGGGCGCCCGACTCGACGACGGCAAGGGGATGGATGAAGGTTTCGGTCATGATCTCTTTGGTCAGGCCGCGCCGGCGATCATGGCGGAAATCTCGGCCTCCGCCGCCTTCGCCCCGTCGACCAGCGCCTCGCAGGCGAAGCGCCAGATGGTGCCGCGCTGCTTGAGCTTCTTCACATGGATTTCCAGCCGGTCTCCAGGCACGACAGGCTTGCGGAACTTGGCGTTGTCGATGGTCATGAAATAGACGATCGACGGACTGTCGGAGCCGCGGTTGCGGATGCAGATGGCACCTGCCGTCTGCGCCATCGCCTCGATGATGAGCACGCCGGGCATGACCGGCTGGCCGGGAAAGTGGCCCTGGAAGTGCGGCTCGTTGAAGGTCACGTTCTTGATGCCGACGGCCGAGTTGTCGCCGTCGATGGCGATGATGCGGTCGACCAGCAGGAACGGATAGCGATGCGGCAGGAGCTTCAGCACGCCGAGAATGTCGATCGCCTCGAGGGTGACGGCCTCAGCCATTGTCCTGCTTCCTTGCCCTAGCCTTTGTCAGCCTGCCGAGCGTGGCGATCTCGCGCATCGCCTGGCCGATCGGCTTTGCCGGGTAGCCCGCCCACACCTCGCCTGCCGGAACGTCATGCATGAAGCCGCTGCGGGCCGCAAGCTGGGCGCCCGTGCCGATGCTGAGGTGATCGGCGATGCCGACCCCGCCCGCCACCATCACATTGTCGCCGAGGGTCACCGAGCCGGAAATGCCCGACAGCCCGGCGATCACGCAATTGCGGCCGATGCGCACGTTGTGGGCGATCTGCACGAGGTTGTCGATCTTGGTGTTCTCGCCGATCACCGTGTCGGCGAGCGCGCCGCGGTCGATGGTCGTGTTGGCGCCGATCTCGACATTGTCCTGGACGATGACGCGGCCGATCTGCGGGATGCGCTCGGGGCCGGCCTTGCCGATGGCGAAGCCGAACCCGTCCTGGCCGATCTTGGCGCCGGCATGCACGATCACCCGGTCGCCGAGCAGCGCATACTGGACGACGGCGTTCGGCCCGACATAGGAGTTGCGGCCGATCTTGCAGTCGCGGCCGACGACGGCGTTCGGAGCGATGATCGTACCCGCCCCGATCGCCACGCCGGCGGAGATCACCGCGCCGGCCTCGACGACGACACCTGCTTCCAGCCGGGCGCCAGGATCGACATGGGCCGCGGGCGAAATGCCGGTCTCCCCGGTCATGGCGACCGGCGACGCGGCTTCCGGATAGAGCAGCCGGCCGACCATGGCGAAGGCATATTGCGGCCGCGGCGTCACCAGGACGGCAATGCCCCCCGGGGCACGCTCGGCCACGTCCGCCGTGCACAGGATGGCGGCGGCGCGCAGCCCGTCCATCAGGGCGGCGTTGCGCTTGCCCTCGACGAACACCAGCGCACCGTCGCCGCCGGTGGCCGCGGCGGCAATGGAGTCAACCAGGGCGTTCGCCAATTCGGGTGTCTTGATCTCGGCGCCGGTGAGCGTCGCGATCTCAGATGCCGAGTAGCGACGCACCGATGCGAAGAATTCGGTTTCGGACATGCAGGCCTTTGCGTCCGGGCACAGGTGCCCGGACCGCTCGTTGCTTCAGAAGCGCGTGGAGATGCCGAAGTTGAAGTTCTGCTCCTGGTCGTTGTCCTCTTTGACCACCGGCAGGGCGTAGTCGACACGCAGCGGACCGAAGGGCGACGCCCAGATCAGGCCCGCACCGACCGACGCGCGCCACTTCATGCTCGAGCCGGCGACTTCGACGTCATCATTGCCGATGTCGTTGCCGTAGAGCGTCGCCGCGTCGGCGAACACGGCGCCCCGCAGGCCGAAGCTCTCCGGAATGACCGGCACCGGGAATTGCGCCTCGACCGAGGCGTTAAAGTAGGTGGTGCCACCCAGATGGTCGTCGGTATCGGCATCGTAGGGACCGATGCCGTTGTATTCGAAGCCGCGGATCATGCGGTCGTTGGCCTGGAAATGGTCGAAGATGCGCAGATCCGATTCGCTGCCGTAACCGGTGATGTAGCCGCCGCCGACGACCGCCAGGCCGACGATGTCATACTCTTCCGACAGCGTCTTGTAGTAGGAGCCGCGGCCGGTCAGCTTGATGTACTTGGCGTCGCCGCCGATGCCGGCGAACTCGGCCGTCAGGTTGGCATAGATACCCGAATGCGGGTTCTTCATGTCGTCGATCGTGTTGTAGATCAGCGACTGCGAGATCGACGACTTGTTCCACGGGCTGTTGTCGATGCCGTCGACGATTGCCTCCGACACGTCGCACGGATTGGGATCGCCGTCTTCCGGATCGCAATTGTCGCGGAACTCGTACTTCTCCTGCGCGAAGGTGTAGGCCGTCTGCGTCGTCAGCGCCTCGGTGATCGGCAGGCCGAAGCGCACGGTCGCGCCGGTCGTCTCGCTCTGGTAGTCGTCGTAGGTGCGCGTCTGGCGGAAGATGTCGAAGCCGGCCGCGATGCGGCGCCCGAGGAAATACGGCTCGGTGAAGGAGAAGGTGAAGTCGCGCGACCGGCGGCCCACGCCCGCGGCGAAGCGGATGAACTGGCCGCGGCCGAGGAAGTTGCGCTCCGTGATCGAACCCTCGACCGACGGTCCCGGAGTCTGGCCGCCCGTGGTGTAGCCCGCGCCGATCGACAGTTCGCCGGTCGACTTCTCCACCAGGTCGACCACCAGCACCACCTGGTCCGGCTCGGACCCGGGCACGGTCGAGATGTCGACGCGCTCGAAGAAGTTGAGCTTCTCCAGCCGCCGCTTGGCGCGCTGGATGAGAACCTGGTTGAAGGCGTCGCCCTCGCTGACGTCGAATTCGCGACGGATCACGAAGTCGCGGGTGCGTGCATTGCCGCGGATCTCGATGCGCTCGATATAGGTGCGCGGGCCCTGATCGATGGCGTAGGTGACCGCGATCGTGTGGTTCTCGAAATTGCGGTCGCCGCGCGGGGTGACCTGCGCGAAGGCGTAACCCTGGCCGGCCATCTGCTCGGTGAGCGCGATGATCGAATCCTCGACGTTCTTGGCGCTGTAGCCGTCGCCGCTATGCGTCGTGACCAGCGACTGAAGCTTGGTGGTGTCCACGTCGGGGATGGTGCTGTCGATGGAGATGTCGCCGAAGGTGTAGCGAGCGCCCTCTTCGACGGTGATGGTGATGGTGTACTGGTTGGACGCCTCGTCCAACTCGCCGATCGCCGAGATCACCTGGAAGTCGGCGTAGCCGCGATTGTAATAGAAGCGCCGCAGCAGCTCCTCGTCGGCGCGCAGGCGCTGTTCGTCATAGATGTCGTCGCGCAGCAGGAACGACAGGAAGGTCGAGCGCTTGGTGGCGATGACGTCGGACAGCCGGCGGTCGCCGAAGGCGTTGTTGCCGACGAAATTGATCGCCGCGATCTTGGTGCGGTCGCCTTCCTGCACGGTGTAGACCACGTTCACGCGGTTGTCGCCGAGATCGATCACCTGCGGCGTCACCGTGGCGTCGTCGCGGCCGATGCGGCGATAAGCGTCGCGGATCGCTTCCGCGTCGGCTTCCATCGCGGCGTCCGTAAAGGTACCGCGCGGCTTGAGCTGCACGGCGCCCGTCAGGGCGGCGTCCTTGATCTTCTTGTTGCCTTGGAAGAGCACCTGGTTGACCACCCGGTACTCGGAAACCTGGACGACCAGGGTAGAGCCGACCTGGTTGATGCGCACATCCGAGAACAAGCCGGTGGCGAACAGCCGCTTCACCGCCTCGTCGACATCGGCATTCGAGAACGACCTGCCCGACGTGATCCCGGTCTGGCTGCGAATCGTGTCGGCTTCGACACGCTGGTTGCCGCGAACCTCGATGCTGCTCACCACGGCCGCATAAGCGGCCGGGACGGCAGCAAGCTGGACGACGATAGCGCCAGGAACGGCGACCGCCGCTGAGAGGGCAATCGCGGACGCGGCGCCCAGAAAATTAGAAACTGCCTTCATCGGGCTCAAATTACCTTTTTCTCGTAGTCCCCACGGCGAGAAAACCGGACGTCGCGGACATTTGCGCTTACGGTATTAACCGGATTTTCCCTATACGCAAGGCTTCTGGTTAACCGCCGTTTACTTCGCACCCGGCCGTGACATTGGCGTCACGCCAATCGGCGCTCATGGTAAACGAGACCGTAACATCGCGTTTCTCGCATTGATTTCCCCCACGGAATCAGCATCCGAACAGATCATTCCAGAACACGAAAGCCATGAAGGCCAGGACCAGGAACATTCCGGTCCTGTAGACCGCCTCCATCATGCGCTCGGGCACAGGACGGCGGAACACGGCCTCGTAGCCGTAGAAGACGAGGTGGCCGCCGTCCAGCGGCGGAATCGGCAGCAGGTTCAGGATGCCGATGCCGACCGACAGCATGGCGACGAGCTGGACCAGCCACTCGAAGCCGGCCTTCGCCGCTTTGCCGGCCATGTCGGCGATGCGGACCGGGCCGCCGAGCTGGCATTTGTCCTCACGCCCGACGACAAACCGTTTCAAAAATTGACCGGTGGCGGCGATGATATGGCCGGTCTGGCTCACCGCCGCGCCGATGGCCTCGACCGGGCCGTAGTCGATATGCCTGGGCTGGCCGAGCTGCTCGTCGTTGACCACGCCGATCACGCCGACCTTCATGACATTGCCCAGCGCGTCCTGCTGCTCGACGATCTGCGGCGTCGCCATGAGGGTCACGTCCTTGCCGTCGCGCAGCATGACGAAGGTGAGCGTATCGCCCGCCCGTCCGGAGACGATCCGCCGGACATCGTCGAAGGTCTCGATCTGCCGGCCGTTGATCGACACGAACCGGTCGCCGGGCTGGAAGCCGGCGCTCGCGGCCGGGCTGCCGGGGTTGACCTGGGCGACCATGGGCTCGCGCACGTCGCGCCCGTAGGCGGCGAACATGACCGCGAAGACGGCGATGGTGAGCAGGAAGTTGAAGGCGGGGCCGGCAAAGACGGTCGCCGCGCGCTTCCACACCGGCTGGGTGTGGAAGGCGATTCGCCGCTCCTCCGGCGACAGGTTTTTCTCCCCGTCAGCGTCCGGCGAACTGGTGACGCTCATGTCGCCGACGAATTTGACGTAGCCGCCGAGCGGGATCGCCGAGAGCTTCCAGCGCGTGCCGCGCCGGTCGTTGAAGCCGAACAGTTCCGGGCCGAAGCCGATGGAGAAGGCCTGCACGCCGATGCCGCACCAGCGGCCGACGAGGTAATGGCCCATCTCGTGGACGAACACGACCACCGTCAGCACGAACAGGAAGGGCACGATGGTGCCGAGGAGAATCCCCTCGAAGCCGAAGATGGACGAGAAGAACGCGCTCAAGTCATGCCCTCGTTGGCGGACCGGTCCCGCCGCTCCGACGCCCTTCTACGGCGGGATGGCGGCAAATCAAAGACTGTGCGGCGCCTCGCCGCAGCTAATCCAGTATGCCTCATCCGGGAAACAGCCCTTGTGCCGGCCGGTCGGCGCCGCCCAGCAGCCAGCCGATCAGGTAAAGCGCGAAGGCCGCGGCGACGAGGCCGTCGACGCGGTCCATGACGCCGCCGTGCCCCGGGATGATCCAGCCCGAATCCTTCACCCCGTGCCGGCGCTTGACCCAGGATTCGAACAGGTCGCCGGCCTGCGAGACGATCGACAGCAGCGCGGCGACAAGCACCAGCAGCCATGGCGAGGCGACGCCCACGGCCAGGCAGACGACCAGCCCGGCCACGACGCCGGCGACGAGGCCGCCGAGCGCGCCGCTGCGCGTCTTCCCTGGCGAAATGGACGGGGCGAGTTTCGGGCCGCCGACGGCCCGGCCGACGAAATAGGCGAAGACGTCCGTCGACCAGACGACGGCGAACAGGAAGAGAATCGCGAGCAGACCGGCCATATCGCCGCCGCGCAGCAGGGCGAGCGACAGGCCGGAGAGGCAGGCATAGGCGAAACCGGCGCTCTCCCATTGATTGCCGACGCGCATCGCCGACAGGACCGCCAGCAGGACGCCCAGCGCCGCGACGAAGCCGATCAGCAGGAGGCCCGGCAGAGCGGCGACCAGAGCGACCGCAAAAGCCAGGACGCAGGCTTCCGGCAGGAAGCCGAGCCCGCCGATGCGCCAGCCCGCAGCCGTCGCGGGCCGCGCCATGCGCGACCACTCGTAGAAGACGGCGAGCGTGATGAAGGCCGACAGCAGGCGGAAGGGCAGCCCGCCCCACCAGGTGACGGCGAGCACGACGGCGGCGAGCACGATCGCCGAGATCACCCTGAGCTGCAGGTTGCTCATCCCGCGGTCACGCGCTGCTGGAGACGGGATCGCGCTCGACGAGCCCGCCGAAGCGGCGCTCGCGCGTGCCGAACTGGCGAAGCGTGTCCTTGAACAGCTCGGGCGTGAAATCCGGCCAGTAGCACGGCAGGAAGGCCAGCTCGCTGTAGGCGGCCTGCCAGAGGAGGAAGTTCGAAAGCCGCATCTCGCCGCTGGTGCGGATCACCAGGTCCGGATCGGGTATGCCGCTGGTGTCGAGCGCCGCCGACACCGTCTGCAGCGTCACGGCCGAGGCGCTCAGCCTGCCATCGGCCACGTCGGCCGCGATCCTGCGCACGGCCCGCACGATCTCGTCGCGGCTGCCGTAGTTGAAGGCGATCACCAGGTTGAGCGCCCGGTTGGCGATCGTCAGCGTCTCGGCTTCCTCCAGCAGCATGCGGATGTCCGCCTGGAGGTCGTCGCGCTGGCCGATCACCCGCACCCGCACGCCGGCGCGGTGCAGTTCGGCGAGGTCGCGGCGGATGAACAGCTTGAGAAGGCCGAGCAGGTCGCTCACTTCCGATTGCGGGCGCGACCAGTTCTCCGACGAGAAGGCGTAGACTGTGAGCCAGCCTATGCCGAGGTCCGAGGCGGTGCGCACCGCCTGCCGCAGCGCCTCGACGCCCGCGCGATGCCCGGCAAGTCTCGGCAGGCCCCTCGCCTTCGCCCAGCGGCCGTTGCCGTCCATGATGATCGCGACATGCGCGGGCGTAGTCATATCGTCTTCAGGCCCGTTCCCCGAGAAGCGCCTCAAACGTGCATGATCTCGGCTTCCTTGCCGGCGAGCAGGCTGTCGATCGTCGAGATGGTGTCGTCGGTCATCTTCTGGACGCGCTCCGACTGCTTGCGGTGATCGTCCTCGCTGATGTCGCCGTCCTTCTCCGCCTTCTTCAGGTGGTCCATGCCGTCGCGGCGCACGTGCCGGGCCGCGACCCTGGCGTTCTCCGCATATTCATGGGCCTTCTTGACCAGTTCCTTGCGGCGCTGCTCGTTGAGCTCCGGCAGCGGGATGCGCAGCGTGGTGCCGTCCATGATCGGGTTGAAGCCGAGATTGGATTCGCGGATGGCGCGGTCGACGGCGCCGACCATCTGCTTGTCCCAGACGGACACAGAGATCATGCGCGGCTCGGGCACCGAGACCGTCGCCACCTGGGCGATGGGCATGGTCGTGCCGTAGGCCGACACGGTGATCGGATCGAGCAGGTTGGCCGAGGCACGGCCGGTGCGCAGCGACGCGAGGTCGGATCTGAAAGCGGCCACCGCGCCGTCCATGCGCCGTTGGATGTCGTTGAAATTCGCCCCGTTGGTCATCGTCTCACTCCTTGATCCACTGTCGATCTTGCGGCCGGCACCTCAATCGGCGACGACGGTACAGTGACCCCCGCCAGTCAGAATCTCGCCGAACCCGCCTTTTTCGTGGATCGAATACACAATTATCGGGATGTTGTTTTCGCGTGCAAGCGCAATTGCCGCCGTGTCCATGATGGCGAGGTTGTTCTTGATCACCTCGGCATGGCTGATGCGGTCGTAGCGGACGGCGGTCGGATCCTTCTTCGGGTCGGCGGAGTAGACGCCGTCCACCTGGGTGCCCTTGAACAGCGCGTCGGCGCCGATCTCGGCGGCGCGCAGCGCCGCGGCCGAATCGGTGGTGAAGAAAGGATTGCCGGTGCCGCCGGCGAAGATCACGACCTTGCCGGCGTTCATGTAGGCGGTCGCCTGGCGCTGCGAGAAGCTCTCGCACAGTTCCGGCATGGCGATGGCCGACAGCACGACCGCGTCGACGCCGATCTTGACCAGCGAGGTGCGCAGCGCCAGCGAGTTGATGACGGTGGCCAGCATGCCCATGTGGTCGCCGGTGACGCGATCGCCGCCCTTGGACGCCACCGCGACGCCGCGAAAGATGTTGCCGCCGCCGATCACCACGCCGACCTCGACGCCGAGTGCGCGCGCCTCGGCGATGTCGGAGGCGATGCGGTCGACGACGGAGACGTCGATGCCGAAATGCTGCTCGCCCATCAGCGCCTCGCCCGAAGCCTTCAGCACGACGCGTCGATAAAGGGGCTTGGCCATCAAATCCTCAAAATGTCTCGCAAATCCGGCCGCCGCGCCGGGACCGTCCAACCGACCCCGTCCGCCGCCAGGACCGAAGGGTGCGTGCGGCTTCCGGATACACGAAGGGAGTCGCGATGTCACGGTGGCCCGCGCGTCGGGCATCGACGCATTTAACAGGGCGTTGCATCCGCCCGCCTCGCGCGATCAGTTCCTCTGCAGCGCCAGATGCACGCCCAAGCCGACCAGCAGACCGCCGCCGGCCCACTGCACCATGCGCTGGACGCGTCCCGAACGCTTCAGCCGGTTCACCAGCGCGCCGGCCAGGAAGACGCAGACGACGTCCGCCGAGGAGAACATCAGGTTCACGATCGTGCCCAGGATGACGAACTGCATCCAGATCGGCAGGCCGGCGGAGGGGTCGATGAACTGCGGCAGGAAGGCGACGAAGAAGATCGCGGTCTTCGGGTTGAGGACCTCGACCAGGACGCTTTCGAGCAAGGCCCGGCGGCCGGAGGCCGGCCGCAGCGCGGGCACGTCGACGTCGCCCTGCACCTTGCGGCGCAACTGGCTGATGCCGAGCCACACCAGATAGGCGGCGCCGGCGATCTTGACGGCGGTGTAGAGCAGCGGCACGGCATGGAAGAGCACCGACAGCCCGGCCGCCGCGGCGAAGACATGCGCATAGCAGCCGAGATGGATGCCGAGCGTCGCCATCAGGCCGGCCACGCGCCCGCCCGCCATCGTGCGCGCGGCGGCATAAAGCATCGCCGGCCCGGGGATGTAGGCGAAGATGGCCGTGGTGACGAAGAAGGCGAGCAGGAGCTCGTATGAAGGCATCTGGCATCCTCCGCCCCCGGAAGGCGCCGGGCTCGCGCCTGGCTCCGCCGTCACGGGCGGGCCGGGCTGTTCCGATACAGGAGCGCCGCGCCGATGTCACGGTGTGGCGCGGCGGGGCGCCGAAGACGAAAGAGGGGCCGCAGCGCGAAGCATGCGGCCCCTCCCGGAACGGCTCCGGTGTTCCGGACGTTACTTCTTGACGGCCGCCGCGACTTCCGCCGCGAAGTCCGACTTTTCCTTCTCGATGCCCTCGCCGAGCGCGAAGCGCACGAAGCCGCTGATCCTGGCCGGCGCGCCGATCTCCTTCTCGGCCTCCTTCAGCGCCTTCTCGACGGTGAGGTCGGGATTGATCACGAAGGCCTGCTTCAGCAGCACGACTTCCTCGTAGAACTTGCGGATGCGGCCCTCGATCATCTTCTCGATGACGTTCTCCGGCTTGCCGGATTCGCGCGCCTGCTCGGTGAAGATCGCCTTCTCGCGCGCCACCACGGCCGGATCGATCTCCTCGGCGGTGAGCGCCAGCGGGTTGGTCGCGGCGACGTGCATCGCCACCTGGCGGCCGAACGCCTTGGCGGCTTCGGCATCACCGGCCGTCTCGATCGCCACCAGCACGCCGAGCTTGCCCAGGCCGTCGGCCACCGCGTTGTGAATGTAGGTCGCGACCGAGCCGTGCGGCACCGACAGCTTTGCGGCGCGGCGGAAGCTCATGTTCTCGCCGATCGTGCCGACCGCGTCCTTGATGGTCTCGGCTACCGACTTGTCGGAGCCCGGATATTTCGCGTTGGCAACGGCGTCGGTGTCCGGGCCGAAAGCCAGCGCGACCTTGGCGACGTTGGTGACGATCTCCTGGAAGGCGACGTTGCGGGCGACGAAGTCGGTCTCCGAATTGACCTCGACCACGACCGCCTCGCGCAGGCCCGAATCGATGCCGATCAGGCCCTCGGCGGCGGTGCGGCCGGCCTTCTTGTCGGCCTTGGAGATGCCCTTGGCGCGCAGCCAGTCGACGGCGGCCTGCATGTCGCCATTGGTCTCGGCGAGCGCCGCCTTGCAGTCCATCATGCCCGCGCCGGTGATCTCGCGGAGTTCCTTAACCTGTGCAGCAGAAATGCTCATCTTTGCCTCTTCGTTCAAAATGCGCTGGCGCACCATCGAAGTATCGACGATGCGCCTGACGCCGGCACGACAAGCGTGCCCAGTTTGTGGCGGGCGGGCTCCGCGGAGCCCGTGGAGAGGCCTCAGGCCTGGGCCGGCCCCTCGGAGGGCGTTTCCTCCAGGGTCGGCTCGACCGGAGCCTCTTCCGCAGCGCCGATGTCGACGCCGAACGCGCCCTGCTGGCGGGCGATGCCGTCGATCGCAGCCTTGGCGATCAGGTCGCAGTAGAGCTGGATGGCGCGCGCCGCGTCGTCATTGCCCGGGATCGGGAAGTCGACCTTGTCCGGATCGCAGTTGGAATCGATGATCGCCACGACCGGGATGCCGAGGCGCTTGGCCTCGAGGATGGCGATCGCCTCCTTGTTGGTGTCGATCACGAACATCAGATCGGGCGTCGAGCCCATGTCCTTGATGCCGCCCAGCGCCTTGTCGAGCTTCTCGCGCTCGCGCTGCAGGTTGAGCAGCTCCTTCTTGGTGAAGCCGCTGCCCTCGCCGGCCAGCAGCTCGTCGAGCTTGCGCAGGCGCGAGATCGAGTTGGAGATCGTCTTCCAGTTGGTCAGCATGCCGCCGAGCCAGCGGGAGTTGACGTAATACTGGGCCGAGCGCTGCGCGGCGTCGGCAACGATGTCGGAGGCCTGGCGCTTGGTGCCGACGAACAGCACGCGGCCGCCGCGCGACACGACGTCGGACACCTGCTTCAGCGCCTGGTCGAGCAGCGGCACCGTCTGCGACAGGTCGATGATGTGGATGTTGTTGCGGGCGCCGAAGATGTAGGGCGCCATCTTCGGGTTCCAGCGGTGGGTCTGGTGGCCGAAGTGAACACCAGCTTCGAGAAGCTGGCGCATGCTGAAATCAGGCAGAGCCATTCAAAGGTCCTTTCCGGTTGGCCTCCACGGACAAAGGCGATTGGAACGATTTCCGCTCGCCACCGGAGGTCTCCGCCGGATTTCTCCCGGACAGACACCAAAGTCCGTGTGTGGAATGGCGCGGCATATAGAGGGGGAATGCCGGAAATGCAAGCCGTTGCGGCGTATTGCGTAAATTGCCGCAGGAAACGCCGGGCTCGTCCCGGGACAGTTTGCTTTATCTCCTCGCGCCGATCCCGCATCCCAGTCCACCGCCGCCTCCTTCCGATACAGGCGGCGCAATGATCGCTCCGTCCGAAGGAGCGGGGATAGATTTCAGGAAATAATCCTGACAGATGCTGACGATGGAATGCCCGAGGTAAGTTTTTCCACTGCCGCCGCGGCAGGACTCGGCCACGGAACCGAGTAAGCTGCGTCTGGATTTCAGGCCGACGCCCGCGCCTCGGCCAGCGCCTTGAGGTCGGCGGGCTTCAGCTCGACCGACTCGCCGCAGCCGCAAGCCGAACTCTGGTTCGGGTTGCGGAAGGTGAATCCGGTCCTGAGCGTCGTCGTCTCGAAATCCATCTCGGTGCCGAGCAGGAACAGTGCCGCCTCCGGCGCGACATAGACATGGGCGCCGTCGCGCTCGACATGGTCGTCGCCCGGTTTCGGCTCGGTCACCAGATCGATCGTGTATTCCATGCCGGCGCAGCCGCCCTTCTTGATGCCGAGGCGGATGCCCGTGGCGCTGTCGCGCGTGTCGACGATCTCGCGCACGCGGTGTGCTGCCTGGTCGGTCAGGGATATGACGGCGAAACGTCCCATTCGGCATTCTCCATCTCGCGCGGGTTAAAGGCCCGCGGAAACTGTCTGTCCTTAAGATGGTGAAGATTCGGCCCCGGCGCAAGTTCCCCACGGTTTGCAGCGTTTTGGTCCAATTGCGAAACATCGCGAATTGCGATAAATACAGCCATGAAGGCCGTGGTGATCCTGCCTCCGGCGGCGAAGGCGCTGCGTAAGCACCGAACCGAAGCGGCGCGCCTGCTTGCCAAGATCGAGGCCTATGCGGTCGATCCCGCTGGGCAGGCCAACAATGTGAAGGCGCTTGCCGGATCGACGGCCCTGCGCCTGCGGATCGGCGACTATCGCATCGTCTTCGAGGAAACCGCCACGGAGATCATCGTGACCAGGATCGGACCGCGAGGCTCCGTCTATGAGTGAGCAGGATCGATGAACAAGATCGTCTACTTCACATCACCCGGCGGCGACGAAATGGCAATCCTGCCGCGTGCGGAGCTGGAATCACTGCGCGATGCGGCGGACCATGCCAAGGCGCTCGCCGACTATCGCCGCGGCAAGGTGCCCGGCCTCACGCCGGGACAGGCCCTGGCTTTCGCCGAAGCACCATCCTCCCTCGCCTTCTGGCGGAAGTTTCGCGGTCTCACCCAGGTACAGCTCGCAGCCCAGATCGGCATCGCGCAGAACTACCTTTCCGACCTGGAGAACGGGAAACGCACGGGCGACGTCGCTTTGTGGATGCGACTCGCCAAGGCGCTGGAAATGCCGGTGGAGGAACTCGTCGAGCCGGAGGACTGACGGCGGTCGGTCCGTCCTCGTCGGGCCAAAACCTGTTTGCAAGGTGAAGCTATTGCAGGCGGCCTTTCATCGCGGCGGTAGCGTATAAATCCAAAACAGCATAAATCTCTTTCCTATCAAGCGCATAATACGCCCCATCCAGTTCGTCGAAATTCATCGTCTTCCGATGGCCCACATCGCCAACCCAGCCAATGCGATCCCCTCGATCCTCAGGGAAGGATTGCCCAAACCGATCGCGGGCTGCCCGTGCTATTTCCGCGCACTGCGGCAGTCCCATAGCCTCAAACCCACGGATCGCGCCGTTTATCGTGATCCCATACGAGTTGAAGAAGTACTGATGGAAGCCCCCGTTCCGAACCTGCCAGTCCAGCAACTCCACGCAGATGACATTTGCAATCGCAGCAGGAAGTGCCGCTATCTCCGCGTGATACCTGGACGGCTCATCCAGGGCGTCGATGACATCATCGCCCCATCTCACAACGACCGCAGCCGATGGAGGCGTTTCGTCCGACATTGCCCCTCCGATGTCAGCCTACAATGGGCCTAATACCACCCCACCGCCACCTGCGCCTCTTCCGACATGCGGTCGGGGGTCCAGGGCGGGTCGAACACCATGTTGACGTCGACGCCGGAGACGCCCTCGACGGTGCTGACGGCGTCCTGCACCCAGCCGGGCATCTCGCCGGCCACCGGGCAGCCGGGAGCGGTCAACGTCATGTCGATCTTCACCGAGCGGTCGTCCTCGATGTCGATCTTGTAGACCAGGCCGAGCTCGTAGATGTCGGCCGGGATTTCGGGGTCGTAGACGGTCTTCAGTGCCGAGACGATGTCGTCGGTGATGCGCGCCAGCTCGTCGGCGGGAATGGCCGAGGTCGCCGCCGGAACGTCGGCGCCGGGTTCGGTTTCGGCGGTAGTCGGAGCGGCAGCGTCTTCCATGGTCATCACCCGAAGAATTTTCGCGCTTTTTCCAGCGCCTCGGCCAGAATATCCACCTCCCGGCGGGTATTGTACATGCCGAACGATGCCCTGCATGTGGAGGTGACGCCGAAGCGTTTCAACAGCGGCTGGGCGCAATGGGTGCCGGCGCGCACCGCCACGCCCTGCCGGTCGATGACCATCGACACGTCATGGGCGTGGATGCCCTGCAATTCGAAAGAGACGATGGCGCCCTTGTCCGGCGCGTCGCCGAAGATGCGCAGCGAGTTGATGGCGCGCAGCCGTTCATGGGCATAGGCCTTGAGATCGGCCTCATGCGCGGCGATGCGGTCGCGGCCGATCGAATCCATATAATCGAGGGCCGCGCCCAGCCCGATCGCCTGGACGATCGGCGGCGTGCCGGCCTCGAAGCGGTGCGGCGGGTCGTTGTAGGTGACGGTGTCCTCGGTGACGTCGAAAATCATCTCGCCGCCGCCCTGGAAGGGGCGCATCGCCTCCAGCATGTGCTTCTTGCCGTAGAGCACGCCGATGCCGGAGGGGCCGTAGACCTTGTGGCCGGTGAAGACGTAGAAATCGCAGTCGATATCGCGCACGTCGACCGGCAGGTGCACGGCCGCCTGGCTGCCGTCGACCAGCACCGGGATGCCGCGCGCGTGGGCGATCCTGACGATCTCCTTGATCGGCGTGATCGTGCCCAGCGCATTCGACATGTGCGTGATGGCGACCAGTTTCGTGCGCTCGGTCAGCGACTTCTCGAAATCCTCCAGATGCAGCTCGCCGAGGTCGTCGACGGGCACCCAGACGAGCTTCGCGCCCTGCCGCTCGCGGATGAAATGCCACGGCACGATGTTGGAATGGTGCTCCATGATCGACAGCACGATCTCGTCGCCGGCGCCGATGTTGGGCATGCCGAAACCGTAGGCGACCGTATTGATGGCCGCCGTCGTGTTGGAGGTGAAGACGATCTCTTCCGTGCTGCCGGCGTTGAGGAAACGGCGGACGCTTTCGCGGGCCTTCTCATAGGCGTCGGTGGCGACGTTGGACAGAAAATGCAGGCCGCGATGGACGTTGGCGTACTCGCTCGCATAGGCGTGCTGGATGGTGTCGAGCACCACCTGGGGCTTCTGCGCCGAGGCGCCATTGTCGAGATAGACCAGCGGCTTGCCGTAGACTTCTCGCGAAAGAATCGGGAAGTCGCGGCGGATCGCCTCGACGTCGTAGGGTGCTGAAGTCACTTTCTGGTCCATACGCATTCTGCCCAATGCCGGCCCGCCCGCGCGGCAAACTGCCGGTCAAATCGATGCCGCGACGGTCACCCGTCGTAGCTGATGAACTCCATCAGCGACCCGTCGGGATCGCGGAAATAGACGCTGGTCCCGTCGCCTGACGCGCCGAAGCGCGGAACCGGGCCGAGCTCGATCGCGACGCCCTGCTCGTTCAGGTGGACGACGGCATCGGCGATCGGCCCGTGCCAGCGGAAGCAGAGGTCGCTGTTTCCCGGCTGGACCGGCAGTCTTGCCACCGGGTCGGCGGTGACGCCCTTGCCATGGCAGTTGAGCTGGCGGTCGCCCAGCCGGAACATGTAGCCGCCCTGGCGCGGGATCGCCTCGGCGCCGATGACGTCGACATAGAATTTGCGCGCCCGCTCCCAGTCGGAGACGTGGATGACGCAATGGTCGAGCGATGTCGGCAGGCTAGCCATGCTCGGCGAACCAGGTGTCCAGCTTCGCTTCCAGCGCATCGACCAGCGCCTCGTTGTCCAGCTCCTCGATGACCGAGGCGACGAAGGCCTTCACCAGCAGGCCACGCGCCGTCTTCTCGTCGATGCCGCGCGCCATCAGGTAGAACAGGTGGTTGCGGTCGATCTCGGTGACGGTGGCGCCGTGGCCGCACTGCACGTCGTCGGCAAAGATCTCCAGCTCCGGTTTTGTCGAGAATTCCGCGTCGTCGGAAAGCAGCAGCGTGTTGCAGGCCATTTTTGCATCGGTCTTCTGCGCAAGCTGGTGCACGTTGATGCGGCCCTGGAAGACGCCGCGCGCCTTGCCTGTGACGACGTTGCGCACCAGCTCGCGCGAGCCGGTGTTGGCGGCGGCGTGGTCGAGCACCATTGTGACGTCGGTGTGGCCGTCGCCGGCGAGCAGGTTGACACCGCGCAGCTGGAAGTCGGCGCCCGCACCGGCCACCTTCACCCGGATCTCCTGGCGCACCAGCTTTCCGCCGGCATTCATGACGAACAGCGTCAGCCTGCTGTCCTTGCCGAGCTCGGCGTTGAATTGCGCCAGATGGGTCGCCGTCTCCGGCTGCTCCTGCACGATCAGCCAGACGACGTCGGCGCCGTCGCCGACCGAGAGATTGCTGACGGAGGACGCGAGCGCGGCGCCGCTGCCGGCCTGGCGCTCGACGATGGTCGCCCTGGCGCCGGCGCCGACGCGCACCGGCAGGCGCACATGCGTCTGGCCGCCGGCCTGCAAGTTCTGCAGCTCGATCGGCGCCTCGATCTTCGCACCGGGCGCGATGTCGACGAACCAGCCGTCGCTGACGAAGGCCGTGTTGAGGAAGCCGATGGCGTCGTCCGCGTCCAGCGGGTCGAGCGCCTGGGCAAAGCTGCCGTCGGTCAGCTTGTCCGAAAGGTTCTGGAAGGTCACGCCGTCCAGCGCCGGCGCCTTGCCGCGCACGACGCCGTTGAGCAGGCTGAGAACCGCCGAACCCTCGACCACCGGCGCCAGCGGCTTGGGATTGGCGGTCGGGTCGTGGTCGGGCACCGTGGTCAGCAGCCGGCGCAGGTCGGTATAGTGCCAGGCCTCGACCCGGCGGGTCGGCAGGCCGTCCTTGATCGCCTCGATGGCGTCGTCGCGCTTGACCATGACCGCGCCGTCGCCGGGGAGTTCCGACAGGCGCGCGGCGAACGCCTCGACGAGTGCCGTCTCGGCCTGGGTGCGCTGCGGTGTTGCATGCATGTTCATGATCGACACCTATGCCGCCTCTTCGATGATCCCGGCATAACCGTTGGCCTCCAGCTCATGCGCCAGCGTCTTGTCGCCCGACTTGATCACCTGGCCGCGGTAGAGGACGTGCACGGTGTCCGGCACGATGTGCTCGAGCAGCCGCTGGTAGTGGGTGATGACCAGGAAGGCGCGGTCG
Source organism: Kumtagia sp. (assembly GCF_059502445.1). NCBI lineage: Bacteria > Pseudomonadati > Pseudomonadota > Alphaproteobacteria > Hyphomicrobiales > Phyllobacteriaceae > Kumtagia > Kumtagia sp. The sequence goes on along the minus strand of NZ_JCACER010000096.1, from coordinate 13,103 downwards.
GGAGCGCGCAGCGCGTTGACGCCATCGGCGACGATCTTCAGCGCGTCGATGTCGAGGCCGGAATCGGTCTCGTCGAGCACGCACAGACTGGGCGCCAAAAGCTTCATCTGCAGAATCTCGGCGCGCTTCTTCTCGCCGCCGGAGAAGCCGACATTGAGCGGCCGCTTCAGCATGGCGATGTCCATCTCCAGCGAGGCCGCCGCCTCCTTCACGCGCTTCAGGAAGTCCGGCACCTTCAGCGGCTCCTCGCCGCGCGCCTTGCGCTGGGCGTTGAGCGCTACTTTCAGGAACTCCATGGTGGCGACGCCCGGGATCTCCATCGGGTACTGGAAGGCGAGGAAGATGCCTGCGGCGGCGCGCTCGGCCGGGTCCATCTCGAGCACCGAGTGGCCGTTGTAGAGGATGTCGCCCTCGGTGACCTCGTAGTCGTCGCGGCCGGCGAGCACATAGGACAGCGTCGATTTGCCCGACCCGTTCGGCCCCATGATCGCGGCGACCTCGCCGGCTTTCACCGTGAGATTGAGGCCGCGGATGATCTCCGTGCCGGTCGAGGCGATGCGGGCGTGAAGGTTTCTGATCTCAAGCATTGGTCTTGTCTTTCGCTATCCATTTCCGTCATTCCGGGGCCGCGTAGCGGAACCCGGAATCCAGCGCAGTGGCCTTCGTCCAGTTATCCAACAGCATGCGACCGCCTTTGTCGCACTTATGCGTATTTCTGTTCCCTTTCGGCGCTCTGGTTTCCGGGTTCCGCTGCGCGGCCCCGGAATGACGCGCCTCAGCCTCTCGCTCTGATCGCATCAGATGGGTTGTCCCGCTCGTAGCACGTCTCGAAAAGGTCATCCCACTCGGCGTTAAAACCCTCAATCAGATAGAGCTTCCAGGATCGCCGCCATTTCTTCAGTTCCTTCTCGCGGGCTATCGCCTCGATGATGTTGTCATGCCGTTCATACCAAACCAGCCGGTTGCAACCATATCTGCTCGTGAAACCGAATTGCGCAGACGTTCGATGTTCGTAGGCGCGTCCCTGCAGATCGCTCGTCACGCCGATGTAGACCGTTCCGTTTCGTTTGGATGCCATGATGTAGACCCATCCTGACATGCCGCCACTCCGTCATTCCGGGGCCGCGAAGCGGAACCCGGAATCCAGCGCGCCAACGCGTTTATCTATCTTTCGTCGCATCGGCCAAAACCTTCAGCCTCACATCTCTGGATTCCGGGTTCCGCTCCGCGGCCCCGGAATGACGAGCTTCATTCACTTGACTATTCCAGCGACCTCGCTGTGCAGCTATGACCTCAAGCACGGCTTAACTGTCCGCGGTTGCCCCTCACCTCCGTCATTCCGGGGCCGCGGAGCGGAACCCGGAATCCAGCGCGCCGTGCCAAGTCCAGCTATCTGCAACCCGAATGCGCATCTTGTCCTCGACTTTCACGCTCTGGATTCCGGGTTCCGCTTCGCGGCCCCGGAATGACGAGCTTGGCACCAATCACCCCACGCTTCCCTCGAGGCTGATGCCGATCAGCTTCTGCGCTTCGACGGCGAACTCCATCGGCAGTTCCTGGATGACGTCCTTGACGAAGCCGTTGACGATCAGCGCGACCGCCTCCTCCTCCGGGATGCCGCGCTGCATCACGTAGAACTTCTGGTCCTCGGAGATCTTCGAGGTGGTCGCCTCATGCTCCAGCTTGGCGGAAGAATTCTTCGCCTCGATGTAGGGCACGGTATGCGCGCCGCAGCGGTCGCCGATCAAGAGCGAGTCGCAATTGGTGAAGTTGCGGGCGTTCTCCGCCTTGCGGTGCACGTTGACCTGGCCGCGATAGGTGTTTTGGGAAAAGCCGGCGGCGATGCCCTTGGAGATGATGCGGCTCTTGGTGTTCTTGCCGAGATGCAGCATCTTGGTGCCGCTGTCGACCTGCTGGTAGCCGTTCGACACGGCGATCGAATAGAAATTGCCCTGGGAATCGTCGCCGCGCAGGATGCAGCTTGGATATTTCCAGGTGATCGCAGAGCCGGTCTCGACCTGCGTCCACGAGATTTTCGAGCGGTCGCCGCGGCAGTCGCCGCGCTTGGTGACGAAATTGTAGATGCCGCCCTTGCCCTGGGCGTCGCCGGGATACCAGTTCTGCACCGTCGAATATTTGATCTCGGCGTCGTCCAGCGCGATCAGCTCGACCACTGCGGCATGCAACTGGTTCTCGTCGCGCTGCGGCGCCGTGCAGCCCTCGAGATAGGAGACGTAGGCCCCCTCCTCGGCGATGATCAGGGTGCGCTCGAACTGGCCGGTGTTCTTCTCGTTGATGCGGAAATAGGTGGAGAGCTCCATCGGGCAGCGCACGCCCTTCGGCACGAAGACGAACGAGCCGTCGGTGAACACCGCCGAATTCAGCGTCGCGTAGAAATTGTCGGTGACCGGCACGACCGAGCCGAGATATTTCTTCACCAGCTCCGGATGCTCGCGGATCGCCTCCGAGATCGAGCAGAAGATGACGCCGGCCTTGGCCAGCTCCTCCTTGAAGGTGGTGACGACCGAGATCGAATCGAACACGGCGTCGACAGCGACGCGGCCCGACTTGTAGACATTGTCGCCGGCCTCGACGTCCTCGCCATTCGGCTCCTTGCGGACGCCGGCGAGAATCTCCTGCTCCTTCAGCGGAATGCCGAGCTTCTCGTAGACCTTGAGGATCTCCGGGTCGACCTCGTCCAGCGACTTCGGGCCGGACTGGCTTTTCGGCGCGGCATAATAATAAAGGTCCTGGAAATCGATCCTGGGATAGTCGACGCGCGCCCAGGTCGGCTCCTCCAGCGTCAGCCAGCGCCGATAGGCGCCGAGGCGCCATTCGAGCATCCAGTCCGGTTCGTCCTTCTTGGCCGAAATGAAGCGGATGATGTCTTCCGACAGGCCCTTGGGGGCCTTGTCCACCTCGATGATCGATTCGAATCCGTATTTGTACTGATCGACGTCGATCTTGCGGACCCGCTCGATCGTCTCCTGCACAGCAGGCATCGCGTTCTCCATCCATGCCGGGTTAAAGGCCCGACCGTTTTCAAACTATGGCACCGCCAGGCGGCGTAGCCCTCATATAGTGTGTCCGGCGCGACATTCACGGGCCAAGGCCATCGTGTCGCAAGTCCAGGACGTGCGCGCTCAGGCGGCGCGCGAGGCGGCGTTGCGGCGCGCCGCAACCACGGCCGCCAGCCCCTTGTCGAAGCGCTCGATCTCGGCCATGCCGGTCGCCTCGCCGATGGAGACGCGCAGCCCGCCTTCCGGCCGCTCGACGCCCATGGCCTTCAGCACATGGCTCGGCCCGACCTTGCCCGACGAGCAGGCGGAGCCGGCCGAAACCGCGATCCCGGCGAGGTCGAATGCGATCTGCGCCGTCTCGGCCTTGACGCCCGGTATGGCGAAAAACACCGTGTTGGCAAGCCGCTCGGCCGCCCGTCCGAAGATTTCCGCGTCCGGCACGTTTGCGAGGATCGCCGCCTCGATCCGCTCGCGCTTCGCCAGCACGGCGTCGATGCGGTCGAGCCCGGAAAAGGCCTCGCGCGCCGCCGCGCCGAAACCGGCGATCGCCGCTATATTCTCGGTGCCGGCGCGAAAGCCCTTTTCCTGGCCGCCGCCGCTCACCAGCGGAACCGGCATCATCAGGTCGGAAACGCCGACGAAGGCTCCCGCCCCTTTCGGGCCGCCGATCTTGTGCGCGGACAGGATGAGGAAGTCGCCGCAATTGTTCGTGATATCCAGCGCAATCCGCCCCGCCGCCTGCACGGCATCGACGACGAGAACGCCGCCAGCGGCCTTGACGATCCGTGCGGCCTCGGCAATCGGCTGGATGACGCCGGTCTCGTTGTTGGCCGCATGCGCAGCCACCAGCGGAAATCCCTCCTGGCGGTCATGCGCGGCAAGCGCGGCCGCCAGTCCGGCCAGGTCGAGCACGCCGTTGCCGTCGACGCCGATCCGGCTGACGCGCTCCGCCGGAAAGCGGCCGCCGGCGAGGATGCAGGGGTGATCGGCGGCGCAGACATAAAGGTGCGATGCCCGCAGCGGGCTGCGTCCCATGCGCCAGTCCGGCGTGAGCAGCGTCGATGCCGCCTCGGTGGCGCCGGAGGTGAAGACGACATGCTCGGCCTTCGCTCCCACAAGCGTGGCGACGTCGGCGCGAGCCGCCTCGACCAGCCGCCGCGCGGCGCGGCCCTCGGCATGCACCGACGAGGCGTTGCCGGCGCCGTCGAGCGCGGCAAGCATGGTCGCCCGCGCCGCGGCAAGCAGCGGCGCGCTGGCATTGTAGTCGAGATAGGCTCGCGGCTCGGCCATCGTCACCCGGCTTGGATCAGGCAAATCGGATCGCGTCGCAATTTCCTTGAACTTGCGCCGCAAGACATCCTATCTACCCGACAAATTGCCCGTCTGTCAGTTTTGAACGGTTCTAAACTAGCTTTTAGGTAGACGCGCCCCCCGCGTCAAGGCCGAAGCCCGGTTGTCGCCGGCGGTCGGCGGCAAAGTCGGAGTGTGGAGTAAGGAATGCCCGAAGTCATTTTCGCCGGTCCCGCGGGCCGCCTGGAAGGCCGCTATCAGCCCTCGACCGAGAAGAGCGCGCCGATCGCGATCATCCTGCATCCGCATCCGCAATTCGGCGGCACGATGAACAACAAGATCGTCTACGATCTGTTCTACATCTTCCAGAAGCGCAATTTCACGACGCTGCGATTCAACTTCCGCGGCATCGGCCGCAGCCAGGGCGAATTCGACCACGGCATGGGCGAGCTGTCCGACGCAGCCGCGGCGCTCGACTGGATCCAGTCGTTGCATCCGGATTCCAAGAGCTGCTGGGTGGCCGGCTATTCGTTCGGAGCCTGGATCGGCATGCAGCTGCTGATGCGCCGTCCCGAGATCGAGGGTTTCATCTCGGTCGCGCCGCAGCCGAACACCTACGACTTCTCCTTCCTGGCGCCCTGCCCGTCGTCCGGGCTGATCATCCACGGCGATTCCGACAAGGTCGCGCCGTCCAAGGATGTGCAGACGCTGGTCGACAAGCTGCACACGCAGAAGGGCATCACCATCACGCAGAAGACGCTGCCGGGCGCCAACCACTTCTTCTCCAACGATCCGCAGCTGCTGATCGACGAATGCGCAGACTATCTCGACAAGAGGCTCGCCGGGCAGCTCGCCGATCCCAAGCCGAAGCGGCTGCGCTAGGCACCGCAACGATCGGGTCGCCGGAACTATGGAGGTCGGCATGCTGAAGCACCTTCTCCCCAGGAGCATCCGGCCGCCTTTCGCCCGCTACAGCCATGGCGTCGAGGTGCCGGCCGGAAAGCGGCTGGTGCTGTGCTCGGGCCAGCTCGGCATCGGCGCCGACGATGTGGTGCCGGAGGATGCCGGCGCGCAGGCCGAGCTCTGCTTTTCCAACATCGCCGCCATCCTGGCGGAAGCCGGAATGGGATTGGGAGACATCGTGCGCATCAACGCCTACGTGACGGACCGCGCCCACATGCGGCCCTATATGGACGTCCGCGACCGGCTGTTCGCCGAGCCGGCGCCGGCCTCGACCCTGATGATCGTGGCGGGCTTCACCCGGCCGGAGTTCAAGGTCGAGGTGGAGGTGACTGCCGCCGGCTGACAAGCGGCTACAGCAGCCCGCCCAACAGCAGGATCGCGCCGGCGGCGATCATCAGCACGCCGGGCCAGTTGGGCTTAAGGCCCAGAAAGCCGACGCCGCGGCGCGCCGGCTCCAGCGTGGTCCCGGTCGGCGTCGGATGCGGATCGCTCATGCGTCCGCGCCGCGTCGCGGCCCACGCCATGTAGATGACGCCGGCGACGACCAGCAGCGCTCCCAGCCAGACAGCAGTCATCTCAGCCTCCCGTGACGTTGCCGTTCCCACGCCAAGATAGGGCGCCGTCGCCGGCAGGAAACGCCAGGGATCGCCGCACCCTTACAAAAGCCGCCGGCTTGGCCTATGACCTCGCCTGAGCGAGACCGGCATGTCGATGAGGTTGGCCGTGACGACAGCAAGCAGACGCGTCTGGTGGGGCGACTACCGCACGACCGAATACGCCTCGATCGATCCGGAGGCGACGATAGCGGTGCTTCCGGTGGCGGCGATCGAACAGCACGGGCCGCATCTGCCGGTGTCGACCGACACCACCATCATGCAGGGCATGCTGGAGACGCTGATTGCCCGTCTGCCCGAGGATCTCGACATCCGCATCCTGCCCGTCCAGGCGGTCGGCAAGTCGAACGAGCATCTATACGCGCCGGGCACGCTCACCCTGCCGGCCCCGGTGCTGATCGAGGCCTGGACCGAACTCGGCGCCTCCATGGCGCGGGCCGGCGTCAAAAAGCTGGTGGTCGTCAATTCGCATGGCGGCAACGAGGAGGTGATGGGCATCGTCACCCGCGAGCTGCGCGTGCGCTTCGACATGCTGGCGGTGAAGACGAGCTGGCAGCGCTTCGGCCGGCCGGCCGGCATGTATACCGAGCTGGAGGACCGCCACGGCATCCATGGCGGCGACGTCGAGACCTCGCTGATGCTGCATTTCCGGCCGGACCTCGTCGACATGGGCAAGGCCGAAAACTTCGTCTCCAGCGTCGCCCGCGCCGAGGGCGAGTTCGCGCTGCTGCGCCAGACCGGCACGCATGCCTTCGCCTGGATCGCCACGGATCTGAACCCGCATGGCGTGGTCGGCGACGCCTCGATCGCCACGGCTGAGAAGGGCCGGCTGACCGCCGAGCACCAGGCCGACGGATTCGTGCGGCTTCTGCGCGACGTGCGTACCGCTTCGCTCGCGACCTGCATCTCCTGATCCGTTCCGCAACCGCCGAGCGCAACCACCGCCATATCGGCGGCCGGCGCTCACGCGTCGATGTCGAGACGGAACGGCACGCCCTCGAACGCCTCGGCGCCGCGGCCGATCGAGCGGATCGCCTCCACCATGCGGTTGTCGCGGCCGAGCATCCGGTCGGCCAGCGCGATCAGCCGCGGATTGGGCGTGGCCGACGGCGACAGCTTCCGCAGCGTCGCGGCAAGCTCGGCCTCGTCGCGGTGCGGCGCCAGCGCGGCGGCGATGATATAGGCGCTGGCGGTCGAGCGGCTGATGCCGGCGTAGCAATGCACGACCAGCGGCTTGCTGCGGTCCCAGCCGCGGGCGAAGTCGAGCACGGCCTGCACATGACTTTCGCCGGGCGGCGTAAGCCCCTCCTGCGCCTCGGCAATGTCGTGGAAGGACAGATGCAGGTGGCGCTCGGCGGCGATCGACGCTGGCCGCGTCACGCCGGTGCCTTCGGCCAGCAGCGACAGGAGCCAGCCTCCGCCGCAGGCCGAAACGGTCTCGTCGATGCGCGACAGCGGGCAGACATAGATCACGGCCGCAATTCCTTCATCCTTTTTGCACCCGCATCTTTCCACAAGGCGAGCGCCTGCTCCAACCTCGCCCAGGCTGCCTCGCCGGCCGGCAGGCCGCAGCGCAGCGCGGCCGGGCTCCAGGAGAAATTGCGCAGCAGGATACCGTTCCCGCCGAGGACGGTGAAGAGGCCGCCGGCTTCCGGCAGATCGAGGAAGCGGTAGAGCGAGGTTCCGCCCGCTACGGCGATGCCGAAGCGGCCGAGCAGCGCGTCGAGCCGCACCGCTTCTGCCTGCAGCCGTGCCCGCATGGCGTGCTGCCAGTCGCGGTCGGCGAGGGCGCGGATGCCGATCTCCAGCGCCGGCCCGCTCACCGCCCACGGGCCCAGCGCGCTTTCAAGACGGTCCGCAAGCCTTTGCTCCGCCAGCGCAAAGCCGAGCCGGATGCCGGCAAGGCCGAAAAACTTGCCGAAGGATTTCAGCACGACCAGACCGGGCGTATCGACATCGCCGGCAAGGCTGTGCTCGGCGGGACCGACATCCATGAAGGCCTCGTCGACGACCAGCAATCCGCCGCGCCGCGCCAGGGCGGCGGCAAGATCGAGCAGGACGTCCCGCTGGACGATGCGTCCGTCGGGATTGTTGGGATTGACCACGACGGCAAGATCCGCCCCGGCGAGCGCTTCGATGTCGCGCACCCCTTCGACCGCGTGACCGGCGAGCGCGGCGGCGCGGACGTGCTCGGCATAGGTCGGCCCGAGCACCCTCGCCCGGCCGGGCGGCACAAGTGCCGCCACCTGCGGCAGCAGGATCTGCGTGCCGGGCGCTGCAACGACATTCGCCGGGCCGGCCGCGCCATAGGCGGTGGCGGCGATGCGCGCGAGTTCGGCGAGGCGGCCAGGCTCCGGCAGGCGGGTGAAGGCGGTGGCGGGCAGGTCGAAAAGCGGATAGGAGTGCGGGTTGATCCCGGTCGACAGGTCGACCCAGGGTTTTGGCGCGTGCGGAAACAGCGCGTGCGCCCGTCCCAGGCTGCCGCCGTGGTCGTCCACCCGTCCGATCCTTCCCGCAAGCGTCATGTCCGCCCTGCTCGCCTTCCTGTCGCTTCTGATGGAACTCGCCGTCGGTTACCCCGACCGCATCGTCCGTGCAATCGGCCATCCCGTCATCTGGATCGGCCAGCTCATTTCCTTGCTCGATCGCGGCCTGAACCGCCCCGCCCTTTCCGACACGGCCCGCCGCATTCTCGGCGGCGTGGCGCTGGCGCTTCTCGTCGGCATCCCCGCCGCATTCGCCTATGCCGTCGAGGCGCTGCTGTTGGCGCTGCCGCTGGGCATCGTCGGCGTGGCCATCCTGGCAAGCACGCTGATCGCCCAGCGCAGCCTGGCGAGCCATGTGAAGGCGGTGGCCGACGCGCTCGACTGCGACGGACTGCCCGGCGGGCGGGCCGCGGTGTCGAAAATCGTCGGGCGCGATCCCGAGCGGCTGGACGAGGCCGGGGTCAGCCGCGCCGCGATCGAGAGCCTTGCCGAGAATTTCTCCGACGGCATCGTCGCACCTAGCTTCTGGCTGGCGGTCGGCGGGCTCGCCGGCGGCGCCGCCTACAAGGCCGCCAACACCGCCGATTCGATGATCGGCCACCGCACGCCGCGCTACCAGGCGTTCGGCTGGGCGGCGGCGCGCTTCGACGACGTGGTCAACCTGCCGGCCTCGCGCCTCACCGCGCTGCTCATCGTTGCCGCCGCCCTGCTGGTGCCCGGCGCCGATGCCGCGGCCGCCTGGCGGGCGCTACGCCGCGACGCGAAAAAGCACCGCTCGCCCAATGCCGGCTGGCCGGAGGCGGCGATGGCCGGCGCGCTCGGCCTGGCGCTGGCCGGCCCGCGCGTCTATGGCGGGGTCGCCGTCCAGGACGCGGTCATGGGTGAGGGCGGCCGCCGCGAGGCGAAGGCAGACGACATCCGCCAGGCGCTGCGCCTCTACTGGGCGGCCGATTTGCTGCTGATCGCTTTGGCGGGCGCCTTGGCGGCGATGCTCCTGTTCAGATAGATCACAAGCGCTTGATCGGGCATCGCCGCCATGCTGATGATCCCTGCTGATTTGCAGATGGAGGCAGCGATGCCGGAGCCGACGCGCCTCGAAAGACTGCTGTTCCGGCTGGAAGCCCAGCACCGCTGCCTCGGCTGGGCTTTTCGGGAGATCGGGAACCGTCCCGGCATCGTCTTCGAGATGGGGCTGGGGCACGGCCGCACCTACGACCATCTGCGCAGCCACCTGCCTGGCCGCGACATCTATGTCTTCGACCGCGAGGTCGACTGTTTTGCCGACTGCACGCCGCCGGCCGACCGGCTGTTGCTGGGCGATATCGGCGACCGCCTCGCCGCCGCCGCCGCGCGTTTCGCCGGTCAGGTGGTGCTGGCCCACAGCGACCTGGGCTCCTATGGCGAGGCCCACAACACCGCCATGAGCGCGCTGGTCAGCCGGCTGCTGCCGCCGGCGCTCGCCCCCGGCGCCATCGTGCTCTCCGACCTGCCGCTCGACCTCGCCGGCGCGCGATCGCTGCCGTTGCCGGCCGGCACGCGCGAGGACCGTTATTTCGTCTATCGGAACGAGGCCGCGTGAGCGCGGCGAACGCCCTGCCTCCAGGCTCTCTTGCCATGTCCGATTTGACGCGGACACGATCCTGCGCCACATACAAACCCGCGGTTGCACCAACGGGAATGGGATACTGCGGCGTGCAGCAATGGTGTAGATTGGCCGTTGCCGCCTTAGTTCGGCCTCAACGAAGAGTTTTGCCATGGCGGAACAAAGCGCCGGCCGTCCCGTTTTTCGGCCGAAAGGGACAGAAAACGTCCTCATGAGGAGATCGTCATGAAGAAATTCCTATCCGGGCTCTGCGCCACCGCCCTCGCCTTGGCGGTGACGGTGACGGGCCTGCTTCCGGCCGGCGCCGCGCCGGCCTATGTGCCCAAGGCCGGGGCCGAGGTAAACGGCGACGTCGTCAAGGTGCAGGATGCCCGCAAATGGCGCCGCGACCGCAGGGAATTCCGGCGGGATCGTCGGGAATTCCGGCGCGATCGCCGGGAGTGGCGGCGTGACCGCCGCGAGGCCCGCCGCGATTTCCGCCGGGATCGTGGCGGCTATTATCGCGGCTATCGCGGCTACCGGGACTATCGCCCGGGCTATCGCCGCTATGGCGATTACTGGTATCCGGCCGCCGCTTTCGTTGCCGGCGCCCTTATCGGTGGCGCCATCGCCAACGCGCCTGCCCGCGAGGTCTATCGCGACGGTGGCGATGCCCACACCCAGTGGTGCTACAACCGCTACCGGTCGTACCGGGCCTACGACAACACGTTCCAGCCCTACAATGGCCCGCGCCAGCAGTGCTTCTCGCCCTATAGCTGAGCGACTGTTCCGCTGTGACGAAAAACCCGCGCTGACGACCGGCGCGGGTTTTTCTTTGCCGGAGCATCTCCGTTTTGCTCGAAACGACGGAACCTTTTCTCCCGGTTTCCGCAAGTTCCGAGGCGGAACCATACTGTTTTCGGCAGGATCGCCCCAAAAAAATCAGCCGCGCGTCAGCGTCCTGCGCACGGCATCGCGCCAGCCCTTCAGCTTGGCGTGGCGGACGGCAGCCTCCATCGCCGGCTCGAAGCGGCGGTCGAGCGCCCAGGATTCCGCGAATTTTTCGGCCGCCGGCCACACCCCGGCGTTCGAGCCGGCGAGCCAGGCCGCGCCCAGCGCCGTGGTCTCCAGCACCGTGGGCCGGTCGACCGGCGCGTCGAGGATGTCGGCCAGCCGCTGCATGGTCCAGTCGGACGCGACCATGCCGCCGTCGACGCGCAGGACGGTCCTGCCGTTGCCGGCCTTCCAGTCCTTGCGCATGGCGTCGAGCAGGTCGCGGGTCTGGTAGGCGACCGATTCGAGCGCGGCCCGCGCGAACTCCGCCCGCCCCGAATTGCGCGTAAGGCCGAAGATCGCGCCCCGCGCCTCCGCATCCCAGTGCGGCGCGCCGAGGCCGACGAAGGCCGGCACGAGATAGACCTGCTGGGCGAGGTCAGCCTCCGCCGCCAGATCGCCGCTGTGCTGCGACTTCTCGATGATCTTCAGGCTGTCGCGCAGCCACTGCACGGCCGCGCCGGCGATGAAGATCGAACCCTCCAGCGCATAGGTCGTCCGTCCGTCGAGGCGGTAGGCGATGGTGGTAAGCAGCCGGTTCTTCGAACGCACCATGTCGCTTCCCGTATTGAGCAGGGCGAAGCAGCCGGTGCCGTAGGTCGACTTCATCATGCCCGGCGCGAAACAGGCCTGGCCGATGGTGGCGGCCTGCTGGTCGCCGGCGACGCCGAGGATTCTGATCTCGGCGCCAAACAGTGATTTCCCGGTGATTCCAAAATCGTCGGCGCAATCGTTGACGTCCGGCAGCAGTGCGGCCGGAATGCCCAGCAGGTCGAGAAGTTCCGCGTCCCAGCGGTTCTCGGCGATGTTGTAGAGCAGCGTGCGCGAGGCGTTGGTGGCGTCCGTCGCGTGCACCTTGCCGCCGGTCAGCCGCCAGACGAGGAAACTGTCGATGGTGCCGGCGAGCAGCTCGCCCTTCTCCGCCCGGCGGCGCGCGCCCTTCACGTGATCGAGCAGCCAGGCGAGCTTGGTCCCGGAGAAATAGGGATCGAGCAGCAGCCCGGTCTTTTTCGAGAATTTCGGCTCAAGCCCTTCTCGCTTGAGTTTCGCGCAGAGCGCGGCGGTGCGGCGGTCCTGCCAGACGATGGCGTTGTGGATCGGCTTGCCCGTCGCCCTGTCCCAGACGACGACGGTCTCGCGCTGGTTGGTGATGCCGATGGCGGCGACGTCCGCCGCCGTCAGCTTCGCCTTGCCCAGCGCTTCCTTCACCGTCGCCACGACGCTCGACCAGATTTCCTCGGGATCGTGCTCGACCCAGCCGGAGGCGGGATAATGCTGGGTGAACTCCTTCTGGCCGATGCCGACCGGCTTCATCGCCCCGTCGAAGACGATGGCGCGCGAGGAGGTGGTGCCCTGGTCGATGGCGAGGATGAAGCTGGACATCAAACACCTGTCGAGAGCGGCCGTGGCGAAGAGCGCCGCAGGCGAGGAAGCATTTTGGAGGAGGGAGAATGGCTATTTGAGACCGGCGCGCCGTTCCAGTTCGTCCAGCCGCGCGTTGATCTCGTCGATGTCCAGCTTCGCCTGGTGCCCGGACTGCAGGGCATTGAGAATGTCGTTGTACTGGCTCGTGAGTTCGATGCGCATTTTCCGGATATCGTCCGCATTCTTGTCCGCCGCCGCATCCGATTCATCGAGGCGCGCCAGGATCGCGTCGAACCGCCGGTCGATCGCCTCGAAGCGGCGATCGACGTCAGCCCGCAATTCGCCTATCTCGCCGCGAATGTCGCCAACATCGCTCCGCAACTGGATCTGGTTGCGGGAGAACTTGACCATCTCCCCGGTCAGCTGGTCGACGCGCGTGGCCAATGTCTCGAGATGCATGACGGTCCGCCGCTGCCCATTGAGCAGCGCGTCGATCATCGCGTTGTACGCACCCTCGGGTGTCCGCTTTTCAGCCGGCATGTCGGCACCTCCGCCGGATACATTATGGGTGCAAACCCTTTTGGCAAGCAAGCGGGGGGCCCGAGCCCCCCGCTTCCTCCAGCAAGCTGTTATTTCGACCAGCTTTTCACCAGTTCGTCGTAGTTGACGGTGATTGGCTTTTCCTTCTCGTTGTCGATCTTGAGCTGGGGTGCGAGGTTGCCGGCCTTGA